>NZ_JBISHB010000042.1:0-20344 GCF_045064175.1 Pseudoalteromonas sp. Ld20 | reverse complement strand
ATGGTTTCATTGAGAATTTCATGTCGATATTCACGAAGAAATACGAAGAGTTTGCCATGTGTTTTTAAACGGCTACAGATTAATTTTTCTTTTTTACTCAATGCTTCAGGGCATTGCCAATGGCGATTATATTTCATGATATGACTACGTTAGCTAAGACACGCTATTTGATCATGAATTGAAGCAAATGTCGATCTGGTTAGAATGTATACTGATCGGTGCTCTAGGGCGTGTTGACCTTTGTGGGTTGAAATTTGTTCAACCTAGGGGCGATTTAATCGCGGCGCGAGGTTTGTAACCTAGCGGGCTAAGTAAAAATCGAGCAACAAAGAGTCAATCGCCCCTAGGAGGAACCCTTTGGGCAGCGCATGTTTGTCATTTATACTGCGTTATCGCCTATTTATGGGGAACAACCACACACCATAGGCGCTGCCTTGCCTAAAGACCAAACATACTGCTGCAAAATCAATCACGAAAGGTGAACAAGCCCTAGTGATTCATTAAGCAGCTTGCGCTTTTAAACTTTTTATTACACTGATTTAGGTAAAGATGAATAGGCTATAACGGCTGCATCTCGCTTTACTAGATCGGGTTTAGATGGGCTTTTAGCATAAACATCACAATATTTGATGGGATCACCTTCGTGTACTAACAAATGATCATTACTAAAACCAGCTAATACTTTTTGCCAGCGCTGCATAATATGTACGGGAGCACGTGGTAAAGAGTTCAAAATAAGCCTTGATTCTTTAAAGTTGCTATTAATTGCAATATTTAGCATGTCGTCGTTCGCAGCCCCAAGCCAGCTAGCCCCATTAGTGCCCACACATAGTAGTGGCATGTAGGGAGCAAGTGCGGGGCAAACATCATTCCTATAAATATCTACTTTCCAATAGGACCGTGCTATTTTTATAAACTGAGTAAAATCTTTGATGGGCGTAAAGTTTGATGTTGCTAAAGGCAAAATTTCTATTCTGGGTTTGTTGGCATTTACGGTGTCGTTAGAAACATCAATATACCAAGGGCCCAAAATAAATGCGTTTTGAAAATACTCATCCCGTAAAGAGCCCCACGCTTTTTGCAATGGGGCGCCTTGTGCAATAAGCTCTTTTAACAAGCTAAGCCCAGGTTTATTTGTTGTTGGTATTTGCGTTTGTAATAATGTGAATACTTCATCTCTTATCTCTCTGCAACGGCCAATAGGATAAGGTTTTTCGGCAAAGTAAGGGATTGTAGGTGCCAGTTTTAAATCGGCTATTAATCTTAGATGGGCTAGATCAGCACATACTATTGTAAGTTGCTCTGGAGTGAGGTTTTTATCAAGCACGTATATTCCTTATAGTTATAATCGTAATTTTTTTAGTTGAGCTTGGGTATAGGCGTCATCTCTTAGCCATTTTAACATGTTTGGATAACCGTTAGGGTGATTCGGCTGTTCACACATAAACCATGAATATAAAAGGGGATAACCAAACCCTGTGTTAGTGCTAAAGGCTTCTATAAGACTCGCCGATGCACCCTTATAACCCTCTTCATGAAATAAAACATCGGGTGCAATATCCAAATAACAGGCAGCGGCCCAAGACCATGCAATTGCAGTCATTTCCTCGGCCGCTTGATGATCATGGTGTTTCATATCCCCAGTTAAACAGGTTCTTGTTGTTTCAGAGGTAACCGCAATATGACCTGCTTCATGGAGAATGTCACCAGGATAAAATCCCTTTTCAAAATCAAGTAATAAAGTACCATTATTTACTTTAAGGCCAGGCAAAAAAGTTTTTTCATCTAGTGTTTCATATCGGTGCTTTATGCCAATATTAGTAAGAAAGGCTAAAATTTTATTAACGTCTGTTAACTGTTTATCTGTGTTGTGTTTAGAGTTAATCATCATGATGGTGTTAGATTACTATTAATGTTTAACCAATGTTCGAATTCTTCAATACGTTGGCTTTGATAAAGTGCAGCTGTCGTTTCATGGTATGGTAGTGCTAATGAATCTAATAGCTTGGTCCATAATGCCCATTCATCGTCGGCTATGCTGAAGGAGTGACCGCATTTAGCTGCCTGTGCACGCTCAAACATACGCTTTACGCCTGGTAAACCTAAATTATTAAGATCTGTAAATTTAGCTAATTTAGTCTCTGTTTTAATTGTATTTTTTATGGGGAATTTAAATATAAAGTCTGCGCATTTGGGCATTATATATTCATAATGAATAGCTTCACCGCCACGAAGCTGCGCATCATGAGGTAAAAAAGTCAGTGGTATATTCAAACTACATTGGTTTTCGGTCAATTTAAGGTGTTTGTATACTTGAATATCGGTTGTTAGTTTTAGTCTGTAATTAGTTTCAACGCCATTTGGGATCAGCATACTGCCTTTAAAGGCGGATGTATCTCCCGTATTTAAACGCTTAGCTTCGTCGATATTTAAGCAATAAAACTCTTTTAAGAGTATGTCAGTGCTCGGTTTATCTTCTGTCTGCATTAAAGAGTTAAAAGGTGTTAGCCATGCCTTTAAAGAAATTTTTTGTGGGATCAAGGTGCCAGATTCACTCAGGTATTGACATAAATGAGCAAAAATAAAAACTTGGGGTTCTCGCTTTAAAAGAGCCGTCATGGTTTCAGAAATAATAATGTCAAATTGCTGGGAGTCTGGTGCTTGCCAACGCGTTGCGTCATCACACGTGATTGCAACAATGTTTTGGGCGATTGAAAGGTGCTTTACTAGCTTTTTAATTGCACTGATGTTTTCTGGATGAATGTCAATGAGAGTGACTTTTATGCGCGGGTTTGTGGCAACACTTAAATAAGGAATAAGTAACGTACCATAAGGGCCTGTACCGGCATAAAGAATATGAATATCATCAGTCGTTGCTTTTAAACGTTCTTCAATAGCGAATTTAACACCTTGCATAAAGATTTGCGTACGAAGAGTCTCTTCAGTGCATTTAGCTGCTTGTACGGGAGAAATTGCAACGCCTTGGGATGTATTTTCATCATTCCAGTCATTCATATCTAAATCAGTTGATATAGACGTAATATTCCCTAAGTAATTTTTTAAATCGTTGATAAAAGGTTTCATCAACCCAGCATCACCTGGCTCATTTAGCAAATGTGTAACCGCATTACGGTATCTGTTCAGTAACTCAGTATCCATATCGCTCCCTGTATTTAGCTACAACAATTGTTGCTTGCAATAATATAGCACTCTATTCTAATTAAGTTTAGTCAGCGTTAATAAATCAATTTAAGGTGTTTTAGTTGTCTGAAATCAGGCAAGGAAAAGGAGTTATTATGCAAAATGAGTTGATAGCAAAAGTGCCACCTTCGGACACAATAGCGCAGAGCACACTTCCTTGTTATAAAGAAACTGGAGGCTTAGGTTTATTTCAATTAAAGCGAATGTGGCACAAAGTACAGTTACAAAAACAAGGCTGTGCGGATAAAAAAATAATAGAAGACGAATGGTCGCTTGATGTCATGATAATGGACACTCTAGGCTTAGGGCTCACACCGACTATAGAGTCTATTTTTGCGAGTGATAGTTTTTTCGAATTTGAAAATTGGGTAAAAAAAGTGCATGGCAGAGCTATTTCAAACGCAAAAAGAAATCAGCTTAATAAAAGCATTGTTTCATTTTTTGAGGAAACAGACATAAAAAATGAAACAGCATCAGTAGAGACGCCTCGTTACTCTATTTTAACGCCACTGCAGTGGCAAAGCTGGGATGATAATGGTTATGTTATTATTCCAGCGTTGGTGCCAAAAAAATTATGTGAAGACGTTTGTAATATGCTTTATGAACGTTTGAAAATGGATAAAAACAACCCCGCTTCATGGTATAGCTGTCATGCGCTTAAACAGGGGGTTATGGTACAAATATTTAATGATATAACCATGCAAGTTATACGCTCTCTTCCTCAAGTTCGAGATGTTTTTGAGCAACTCTGGGGGAGAAAAAACTTAATAGTAAGCACTGACAGACTTAGTTTTAATCCACCACAGACAGAAAGTTGGCAGTTTCCTGGGCCACATATTCACTGGGATATAAACTTTAATAAACCACTCACCTTTGCAACGCAAGGGTTGTTGTACCTTACTGACGTTACCGCTGAGCAAGGTGCATTCAGTTGTGTATCTGGCTTTCATACAGAAATAGATAACTGGCTGGCTAACCTACCTAAAAATACTAATCCACATTCTTTTAATTTCGATAAATTTCACAGTACTCCATTGGCTGCAAAGGCAGGTAGCTTAATTGTTTGGCGGCATACATTACCGCACGGTAGTTGTCCAAATAAGGGGGATACACCTCGTATTGTACAATACATAAACATGACTCCATTAAGTAAGTAGCTAAAGACTCGCTATGAATAAAAAAGAATGCCGTGTAATAGGGTGTAATATTTTTTATTTTTAACTTATGCCAAACTTATATATATACCCAAACCACCTCAAGATGCGAGCGTCGTTGGAATTAAAAGCGATTTAGGCAAGGCATTGATTGCAAGTAATAGTGGTTCTATTATTAAAATCAATCCCTTATAAAAGTAACGCTGTATAAGTCGCTTTTAAACCAACCCGTTGTGCGTTTCACAGAGACTTACTCTCATCGTTGTTCCTTCTTAAAAGGGACGGCCATTCCTACAAAGTAACGCCTTGATATTAAGCCTCTGTGAAACGCTGAATTCTGCATCTTGAGGTGGCTTGGGTATAACTTATTGTTAAAAATAAGTTGGTAGACTTTTCAAGTAAGTGATTATTAAAAATAATAGAACTAAAAAATTGTGTTCTACGTCTTGTGGGCTATTATACCGTATAAAAGCAATGTTAATTTATGATGGAGTTATTTGTTGCAAATGAGTGATAAGGGAGTGCTTAAGTATGAATTCACATGATTCACAGTCTACAGCAAGTTTGGAATATGCGGTCCCTCAAATTGATGAGCTATTAAAACACTCAATTCGTACCCAGCTTGAATCTCTTTTGAAAGCTAAATTAACAACAGGCCAGCGTCAGTTACTTTTGCAAAAAAGTTTTGTGGATGCAATGACTTTGGTGTTGAGCGACACAAAAATAGAGCATAGCACTTTACTTAAAGCTTTTGAGGCAATGTATGACCAAGCTGTGCAATCTATGGCATTGGCACAGCTTAGTGAAGAATTACTCACCAAACAGTATGTATCAGCCTCAGGGCTAATAATGTCACCTCATAACTGTAAGCACACAATTAAAGATGTTTATCGCATTCAAGGATATGCACGCGGTTTAGACCGAGCAATACATAGTAAGCTTAAACATAATGATTCAGTTACGATCCTCTACCCCGCGTGCGGTCCTTTTGCACCATTATTATTACCATTATTAAGTTATTACAAAGAGAGTAAAAAATTTACTAATAAACAGGTTAAAGTGATATTGGTGGACGTTCATCCTGGTGCAATTTTAGCGCTCACACAGCTAGTAGAAGATTTGCAACTTAGTGAATATATTTTGCGAATAGAAGAAGCTGATGCGACAGAGTATAAGCCCAGTGAATCAATTGATATTCTTGTACTTGAAGCGATGCAGCATGGCTTTACCAAAGAAGGTCAGTTAAGTATTGCTAAACACTTGGTGCAGTTTTTAACAATTGACGGCTTGATGATCCCGCAAAATGTATCGGTTAGAGGGATGATGGTAGTAGGTGAAACAGAGTTTAACCAGCAATGGAAGCAAGCACAATACAGCCACTCGCTAAATGTAAATAACGATGCGCAGCAAGACCGAGTAGAGCTTGGTGAAATTTTAAGTATTAATAAGTCAACGTTGCTCAATATGCAAGAACTTGAATTGCAAGATGGAGTAAAGGTTATTCCTGCGAGCAAGATTAAACTACCCTCAAGTGTGAAAGATATGGGGAAGCGTATTTTAGCTATATATGCTCACATAGACACTTTTGCCGATGAAGGAGTAGAGCAATATGACTCAGGTGTAACGCATCCTAGACCGGACATGACTTTTTACATAGATGCTAAACCCAAAGATATAGAGCATACCCATTTTGTCGCTCACAGTGGCGACATGGTGCAGTTTTATTATCAATTGAGCGGTTTACCTGGATTTGTGCCTGTAAAGTTGTAAGGAGGCAGCAATGCAAAAGTTCGCAGTTTTTACGGGTAGCTGCCAAAGCTTACCTGTTGTGCAATATTTATTACAAACCAATCAATTAGCTTGCGTGGTATTAGTCGATGGGCAGCCTAACCCTGATTTAATGCAGCTGCAACAATGGCTAAAGCAGCAAAATATCACCACGTTACCTTATAGTAAAAATGGCGATGACGCTTTGCTGTCGCAACTAGATAGGTTAGCCGTTAATTGTGGGGTCGTTTATTTATTTAGGCATAAAATTCGAAAGTCACTAATGCAATATTTTAATGGTGAGCTTATGAATATTCATCCAAGCCCCTTACCAGAATATAGAGGCCCACAGCCGCTCTATTGGCAGCTTCGTAATGGCGAAACGTTAACCAAACTGACCATGCATCAGGTTACACAAGAGCTAGATTGTGGTGACATAGCATGTGATGTAGAGATAGATATTCACCCTTTTGACACTATTCAATGTTTATATCAAAAGACATCACAAGCATTGCTTCATTTGATATCGCAGTATTGCGAATTGAAACAAAACAATCAGTTAGCATTGTGTAAACAAACTACAGAGTACACAAAATTAGCGCCTGCATTGCAACCTTCCGACTTAGTGGTTAACTGGAGCACATGTAACACAAGTGACATTGTTAATATGGCCAAAGCGGGCAACTTAGATCGGTTTTGTGCACAACTAATATTTCGCCAAAGTACTTTTCAATTATTACAGGCTTCAAAGGTTGAGTGTGCATTAAAAGGTATTACACCAGGGACCATTATTGAGCTTGGCTTAAAAAGTGGCTTAATAGTGAAAACACATGATGGTGCCGTAAAGTTAGATATTTTAGGTGCTACTCAAGGGTGTTTTGATGGGTATCGCTTTGCGCTTTTATTTGGTTTAGAGCCCGGTTTAGTATTTGATAACGATGTAGCAGTAAATAGTAGATAAGCAATTTTTATGGTGGCTTAGTTGAGAAGGGGCGATAAATTAAAAGCCTAGCTATTAGGCTAATGTAATTTATCACCTCTGCAGTCTAACTATGCTCTGATATTAACCTCAGAAGCGAGATAGATATGAATATTAAGATATGTTTAACCAACCGTTATGGATATGAGCTAATAGCTTATCC
The DNA here is from genome assembly GCF_045064175.1 of Pseudoalteromonas sp. Ld20. NCBI lineage: Bacteria > Pseudomonadati > Pseudomonadota > Gammaproteobacteria > Alteromonadales > Pseudoalteromonadaceae > Pseudoalteromonas > Pseudoalteromonas sp. Ld20. The sequence continues at coordinate 13,080 of NZ_JBISHB010000042.1, read as the reverse complement.
TTTTAATGGTGGTGCATGTCCTGACAATGGAGAAAAAATAGCACCACTTGAGGGAAAAGGGGAGCTCACTATAGCCTCTGGAGAAAATGCAATCATTGATGTGCCAGGTATGGGGTCTTTGTTAGTACAATTTTTGGGTGAACAAAAATTAGAGAACTTTCATGATAGAGCTTGTGAAAGCCCCAGTGAGTTTGATCAGTACGAACAAATGGCATTACTACGTTACAAAACAACTGAACTTTATTGGCGATTTCCAAGCAGTGACGATGCACAACTTGAGCTAAGCGTGAATGATATTGGTACCGTGTGCTTAGACAAAGTGCTATCAGGAGAAGCTCGGCGTGTTTCACTACCAGAGTTTTTTATACCACCAGTATTTTTGCCTAGTGGCGTTGATGAACAAGAGTCACAGGCAGAGTAGGCGGCTTACATTGTGAATTTAAGTTGTATGTAAGCACACATCGCGGTTAGTTCGCGACAGGGTTATAACTGAGAACAAAACTAAATTACACACTCTGTTTGTGTTGTTTTGCAACAAGAGTATAAAACAAATTATGAGGAATTAAATATGGCTACTGAACCATTTATTGGCACACTTACTGCGTTCGGCGGTACTTTTACCATTGAGAGTTGGGGTATGTGTTGGGGGCAGATGCAGGCAATTAGCGAGAATACGGCTTTGTTTTCATTGTTTGGGGCGATGTATGGTGGCGATGCTCGTACCACCTTTGCTTTGCCAGATTTACGAGGTCGTAGCCCAGTTGGTCAAGGGCAGATGCGAGGAGGGCATGATTATCGACAAGGCATAATGATGGGGACTGAGCGTATAAGTTTGGCTACAAGCCAGATGCCAGCCCATTCTCATACTGCTATTTTTACGCCCTCGGGTGGTGGTAGCCCTATTGCAGCAAAACTTGAAGTTGCTACTAATGGAGGCACATCTACAACGCCAAGTACAAGCACTTACTTAGCAGCAGGTAGTACTAGTGATAACTATGTGGCACCTGGATTAGGTGGGGTTGACTTAGTAGACTTACCGGGTCTTACAGTAACTGGTGGTGGCAGTGAGGGTGGAACCGTGACTGTAGGTACAACAGGAGGTTCCGAACCGATTGGAATAATTAACCCCTTGTTACCACTTAACTGGTTAGTAGCTTTGCAGGGGATTTACCCATCAAGGAGCTAGCCATATTCTGGTTAAGTTGTTAGCTAAGGTGTAATTAATAGCGCGCTAGTAGCTGCTATTTAAACTGTAATTGGTTGTTGTGAAAACGTATATCATCGGGCTTAGTGACGATGATATACGTTCAACAGTTTGAACTTTCGTTAAAAGTAAGCGCCAGTTTTAGCGAAAGTTAGAGTAAAGCTAGTTACTAAGAGTGAGCATATATAGAGGATTTAAACAATGCATTTTGATTTCGTATTTCCCAAGTATGTTAACCCACAGAGCATGTGTGTTAACTATAATAAAATGACAAAACTAGCCTTGTTTATGTCCGCAATTTATAGCACACATGCTGTTGCAGGGACATATGATTTTAGTTCAGTATCTGGCTCTGGAACACCAACGCTAACGACCACGGTAGACGGTATTACATTAACAGCAACTCAGTCAAACAGTAATAATATAACCCTTACTGCAGGCTTTTTAGATCCTGGCAGCTCTCACAATAGTGATACTTGGACCATTACCTTTAGCTCACCGATAAATATAAGCCAGTTTCAAATGGGTGAAATTTCTAATCTATCAGATGGTATTTATATTTTTACACCAGATAGTGGTACGGCGGTCAGTATTGATGCGGATGATCCGGCTATTGTTGGCTCTATTGCCACCTTAACACCAGGTGACTGGACATCGGTTAATTCTGTAACAATGAGTTATGATTACCCTTCTAATTCGTCTCATGTGGGCGTTGATAATATTCAATTTACTGCTGCGCCAGCAAATTCAGCCCCAGCTGTTGATTTAAATGGTGGGATTCCAGGTACAGGGAGTTTTTCGGCGTTTACTGAAGGCAGCCCTGCTACCGTGATTGCACCCGATGCTGAAGCCGGTGATAGTGATGGCGACTCAATAACAACAATAACCGTTGCATTAACAAATGATCAAGACGGGGTGTTTGAAGGTCTTAATGTATCTGCCAGTGCGCAAAATGCACTTGGGGGTGTAAGTGGTGCATCAGATATTAGTTTACAAGACACAATTTCTATTACAGGTGCAACTGCAACAACGGCTGAAGTTACCACTTTTCTTAAAGCAATCACGTATAACAACACTAATGCTAGCCCAAATGAAACCGCGCGAACGGTCTCTGTTGTTATCAATGATGGCACTGAAAACAGTACTAGCCGTACCGCGACAATTTCAGTGGCTAATCTTGCAGCAGCTAGCTCTACAGCTGCGGGTTTTAGCACCTTAGATGGTACAAATTTAAATCCGGCAATAACGTTTAGTAGTGACTCCGAAACATTAACGATAAGCAATCCATCACATATTACAGGTTCAGTGGCTGATGGTGGCACGGGTACAGATACCATTCACGTTCCGACTGGATCCGATTTAACGGCTTTTACTACATTAACAGGCTTTGAAACATTAACAATGCCTAGCAGCGCCACTTTAACGCTAACTGAAGCGCAGCATGAGCAATTTACGACTATTTCGGGGAGCGGTGCTCCCATATTTACAATTGCAGCAGGCAGTGGGGGCGATGCAAATTTAACGGCCAATAGCACTATTGCAACATACGTTTTGAATACACCAATTGCATTAACGCTTGTAGATAGAGATCAGTCTGTTACAGGCAGTAATTTAGCTGATTCAGTCGATATTTCCAACTTTTCGTACCGAGGAACTCTCGATGGTGGGGATGGCACAGATACACTTACGCTAGCTGATGGCGCGAGTTTAGCGGCGGCAACGATTTCAAACTTTGAAACGCTTAATTTGAGCGGCGGCGTATCTGTCACGATGAAAGAAGCGCAGCATGATGCGTTTTCTACAATTTCAGGCGCAGGTACAGATCAAATTACTATTTCTGCGACAACGGATGGGTTAGTTGCTGCGAGTGATATTGAAACGTATGTGTTGAGCACTGCAAATACAATTACGTTATCAAATGGCTCCCAAAATATAACCGGTAGCGCGGGCGCAGATACGGTAAATATTGCCGGTTTAACGGTTTCGGGTACACTCAATGCAAATGGTGGCAGCGACACCTTAAGCATGACAACAGGTGCTGATATAACAGGCGCTACAGTATCTAATTTTGCAAACCTGACCTTAGCATCCAACTCATCGGTTAATTTTTTAGCATCACAAGTCGGCTTATTTACAGGCACAGTAACAGCGCCTGGATCTGAAACTATTACTGTATCGGGTGATGGTAATTTAACGACGCTTAGCAATATTGAAACATTTTCAATTGGTGATGACAGCACAAATACGCGAACGATTTCAATTGGTTCTGCTTCTCAAAATATAACCGCGAATTCAGAAACAGATGCCGTCACTTTTGTTGCGGGTAGTTTAACATTAACCGGAGCACTAACAGGTAAGGGTACAGTCAACGATACATTGTCCCTTTCAACGGGTGCTAATATCACGGCAGCTACGATTAGCGATATTGAAAATTTAACGTTGGCCAGTGGCGCAACAGTGTCTATGACGCGCTCGCAACAAGCTGCTTTTACAGGCACTATATCCGCTCTCGGTACGCAAACTGTGAATATTACTGGGGATGGAGATTTCTCTACACTCTTTGATGTTGAAACATATAATGTGGGGGATGACTCTTCAAATAGCCGCACTATAACAGTGAGTTCAGCAACTCAAAATATAAGTGATAATTCTAGTAATACCTCGGTCACGTTTGCAATTGGTGCTGCTGGTTTTAGTGGTACTTTATTCGGCGAACCGACAGTAGCCGATAGTGTAAGTGCAATCGATGGTGCGGATGTAACAGCAGGTTCATTTTTTAATATTGGTACATTGAGCTTATCGTCTGCGGCAACGGTATCTATTGATGCGAATAATATAAGTGATTTTGGCACTGCTATCACAGGCTCTGCTGGTATTGATACGTTGAAATTAATGGACGGTGGTACGTTTAATTTTACGAACACAACGGTCTCAGATATTGAGGCGTTGTCGTTAGGTACAAATAGTAACACCACAATTACTCTGTCTGATAACTTTGATACTAATGGCGCCACTGTGTCATTCTCAAATGCCAGCGGTAGTGCTATCTCGGCATCAGTGAGCTTAGATGCAAGTGCATTTAGTTCGGATATTTTATCTATCACATCATCAAACTTTAATGGTGACGATACATTTAAAGGCGGCTCTGGCGCTGATACTTTGCGCCCAGGAAGTGGAACCGATACCTTAACAGGTAATGCTGGCAACGATAATTTTGTTGGCAGTAGTTCACAGCTCAATGGCGATACGATTACAGACTTAGCGGTTGGAGACACAATTACCGTAACGGGTGTAACGGGTCTTTCAACCGCAAACGTGCAATTTAATGGTACTAGTACATTAGAAGTTGATACGAATGCCACTGATTTTAATATTTCAGAATTAACACTATCACTGACTAATGCACCAGGCAATGATCTTGCATTTACTGTTGCTGATAGCGGATCAGATACCGTTATTACCTTTATTTCAGCAAATTCAGCGCCTGTATTTAGTGCTCTCAATGGAGGGGCGACATTTATAGAAAATGGGACAGCTGTTGTTCTGGATAGTGACGTAACTATTGCCGACACTGAGCTTGATGCGCTCAATGGCAGTGTTGGAAATTACAATAATGCAAGTTTAACGATTAATCGAAGCGGTGGCGCAAGCAGTAAAGATGTATTTGGTAATTCCGGCCTTTTAGGAGTACTTACCGAAGGTGAGTTATTCACTTATAACGGTAATAGCGTCGGGACTGTTACAACCAACTCCGCAGGAACTTTGGTTTTAACATTTAATAGTAATGCTAGTTCTGCGGTGGTTGATGCTGTATTACAAAACTTGACGTATGCTAATAACTCAGATGATCCGTCAAGCTCAGCTTCATTAAATTATATATTCTCTGATGGAGTATTGAACAGTACCGGAACTAATCAGGCTACAGTGACAATTACGCAGCTAGATGATGCGCCTACTGATATTTCATTATCTGCTACAACTATTAATCAATCTGTCACAGCCTCAGGGGCTGATGTTGCAACAATCAGTTCAACTGATCTTGATGATACCAGTCATACATATACGTTGGTGGCACCAAATACCTCGACAAGTGGTAGTTGCTCGTCTAATGCAGGCAATAGTAGCTTTCAAATAAATGGCAGTATTTTAGAGACTCAGTCCGCAATTTCAGGTGGTACGTACATAGTTTGCGTACAATCGGATGATAGTACATCGACCTTCCAAGAATCATTTTCTATTACTGTTACTGATGATGTAGCACCAAATGCACCTACTTCACTGGATTTAATTGCAAGCTCAGATTCAGGGTCTTTAAATACTGATAATTATACGAATGACACTACACCAACGTTATCAGGCCTAGCAGAGGTGGGGGCAAGTATTACCTTGCTTAGTGATCAAACGGGTAATGCGGTAATTGGTACTGGCACTGCAACCGATGGAACATGGGAAATTACAACGAGTGAACTGACAGCAAATGTTGTACACACGATTACAGCAAAAGCGACTGACGCACTTAGCAATGTATCCGTTGCGTCAACGGGTATTGCTATTACACTCGACACTGTTGTGCCAAGCACGCCAAGTATACCTGACTTAGATACTGCCAGTGATACAGGAACTTCAAATACAGATAATATAACAACAGATACCACACCGACTTTAAATGGTACTGCGACAGTGGGAGATGTTATTACACTGACTTCAAATGTCGACGGTGTTTTAGGTACTGTTACAGTCCCCGCTGGTGGTATTTGGAGTTTCACACCTTCATCGGCTATATCAGCAGGTTCACACACAATAACGGCTTATGCATCAGATCTGGCAGGAAATAATAGTACATTATCAGCATTGCTTAGCATCACGATTGATGCTGGTGCGAGTACGCCAACAATTACGACACCAATAGAAGGTGATGGTAAAGTAAACGCCAGTGAAGACAATGATGTTGTTATATCTGGCAGTGGAGCTGAGGCCGGCGCGTCGGTAAGAGTTTCGGTTGATGGTGTGATAGGAACTGTTACTGCAGATGGCAGCGGTAACTGGACACTTGCTGGTGGCAATGAACTTGATATTAGTTCATTGAATAATGGCACATTATCAATCAATGTGACGCAAACAGATACCGCGGGCAATACATCTTCTGCCGCTACATCATCAATTATTTTAGATAATCAAATACCAAGTGCTGTTGCGATTACAACGCCAATTGAAATTGATAATAAAGTTAATGCAGCAGAAGATAATGATGTACTGGTGCAAGGCTCTGGTGCAGAGTCAAGTGCAACCGTTACTGTAAATATTGGCGGGATCACTAAAACTGCTACCGCCGATGCAAGTGGTAACTGGAGTCTTGCAGGTAATGAACTAGATATAAGTTCGTTAAATAATGGTAGTTTGAGTGTTTCAGCAACTCAATCGGATAGTGCGGGTAATACGTCAACGGCGGCAACCACATCAATCACACTTGATAATGAAACACCAAATACATTGACAATTACTACTCCGATCTCAACAGATGGTAAGGTCAGTGCTGCAGAAGATGATGCCTTGCTGATCACTGGCGCTGGCGCTGAATCTGGTGCAACAGTCACTGTCAATGTGGGTGGAGTTAGTACGACAACCACGGCCGATTCAAGTGGTAATTGGAGCTTGTCAGGCAACGAATTGGATATTAGTGCGCTGAATAATGGCACTCTTACAGTATCAGCAACGCAAGTAGATAGCGCAGGGAATACCTCAACGGCAGCAACCACGACCATCAGCTTAGATAACCAAGCGCCGAATGCACTGACGATCACCACGCCAATTGAAGGCGACGGTAAAGTGAATGCCAGCGAAGATAACGATGTACTCGTGCAAGGTAGTGGCGCAGAATCAGGCGCAACCGTGACGGTTAATGTGGGTGGGGTTAGTACGACAACCACGGCCGACTCAAGCGGTAATTGGAGCTTGTCAGGCAACGAACTAGATATTAGCGCGCTGAATAATGGCACGCTCACGGTATCGGCAACGCAAGCCGACAACGCGGGGAATACCTCAACGGCGGCAACCACATCAATCACACTTGATAACCAAGCGCCGAATGCACTGACGATCACCACGCCAATAGAAGGCGATGGCAAAGTCAATGCCAGCGAGGATAACGATGTACTCGTGCAAGGTGGCGGCGCAGAATCAGGCGCAACAGTCACAGTCAGCATTGACGGCGTGACGACAACTACCACCGCCGATTCAAGCGGTAATTGGACATTATCAGGTAACGAATTGGATATTAGTGCGCTGAATAATGGCACGCTTACGGTATCAGCAACACAAGTAGATAGCGCAGGGAATACCTCAACAGCGGCGACCACATCAATCACACTTGATAACCAAGCGCCGAATGCACTGACGATCACCACGCCAATTGAAGGCGACGGTAAAGTCAATGCCAACGAGGATAACGATGTACTCGTGCAAGGTGGCGGCGCAGAATCAGGCGCAACCGTGACGGTTAACGTGGGTGGGGTTAGTACGACAACCACGGCCGACTCAAGCGGTAACTGGAGCTTGTCAGGCAACGAATTGGATATTAGCGCGCTGAATAATGGCACGCTTACGGTGTCGGCAACGCAAGTAGATGGTGTGGGGAATACCTCAACGGCGGCAACCACATCAATCACACTTGATAACCAAGCGCCGAATGCACTGACGATCACCACGCCAATTGAAGGCGACGGTAAAGTCAATGCCAACGAGGATAACGATGTACTCGTGCAAGGTGGCGGCGCAGAATCAGGCGCAACCGTGACGGTTAACGTGGGTGGGGTTAGTACGACAACCACGGCCGACTCAAGCGGTAACTGGAGCTTGTCAGGCAACGAATTGGATATTAGCGCGCTGAATAATGGCACGCTTACGGTGTCGGCAACGCAAGTAGATGGTGTGGGGAATACCTCAACGGCGGCAACCACATCAATCACACTTGATAACCAAGCGCCGAATGCACTGACGATCACCACGCCAATTGAAGGCGATGGTAAAGTCAATGCCAGCGAGGATAACGATGTACTCGTGCAAGGTAGCGGCGCAGAATCAGGCGCAACAATTACAGTCAGTATTGACGGCGTGACGACAACCACCACCGCCGATTCAAGCGGTAATTGGACATTATCAGGCAACGAATTGGATATTAGCGCGCTGAATAATGGCACGCTTACGGTGTCGGCAACGCAAGTAGATGGTGTGGGGAATACCTCAACGGCGGCAACCACATCAATCACACTTGATAACCAAGCGCCGAATGCACTGACGATCACCACGCCAATTGAAGGCGATGGTAAAGTCAATGCCAGCGAGGATAACGATGTACTCGTGCAAGGTAGCGGCGCAGAATCAGGCGCAACAATTACAGTCAGTATTGACGGCGTGACGACAACCACCACCGCCGATTCAAGCGGTAATTGGACATTATCAGGCAACGAATTGGATATTAGCGCGCTGAATAATGGCACGCTCACGGTATCGGCAACGCAAGTAGATAGCGCAGGGAATACTTCAACGGCGGCAACCACATCAATCACACTTGATAACCAAGCGCCGAATGCATTGACGATCACCACGCCAATAGAAGGCGATGGTAAAGTGAATGCCAGCGAGGATAACGATGTACTCGTGCAAGGTGGCGGCGCAGAATCAGGCGCAACCGTGACGGTTAATGTGGGTGGGGTTAGTACGACAACCACGGCCGACTCAAGCGGTAACTGGAGCTTGTCAGGTAACGAATTGGATATTAGCGCGCTGAATAATGGCACGCTCACGGTGTCGGCAACACAAGCAGACAGCGCGGGGAATACCTCAACGGCGGCAACCACATCAATCACACTCGATAACCAAGCGCCGAATGCACTGACGATCACCACGCCAATTGAAGGCGATGGCAAAGTGAATGCCAGCGAAGATAACGATGTACTCGTGCAAGGTGGCGGCGCAGAATCGGGCGCCACCGTGACGGTTAACATTGGTGGTGTAACTAAAACCACCACAGCTGACACGAGCGGTAATTGGACATTATCAGGCAACGAATTGGATATTAGCGCGCTGAATAATGGCACGCTCACGGTGTCGGCAACACAAGCCGATAGTGCGGGGAATACCTCAACGGCGGCGACCACATTAATCACACTTGATAACCAAGCGCCGAATGCATTGACGATCACCACGCCAATTGAAGGCGACGGCAAAGTGAACGCGTCTGAAGATAACGATGTACTGGTGCAAGGTGGCGGCGCAGAATCTGGTGCAACAATTACAGTTAGTATTGACGGCGTGACTAAAACCACCACCGCTGACACGAGCGGTAATTGGAGCTTGTCAGGTAACGAACTAGATATTAGCGCGTTGAATAATGGCACGCTTACGGTATCAGCAACACAAGCTGACAGCGCGGGGAATACCTCAACGGCGGCAACCACATCAATCACACTTGATAACCAAGCGCCGAATGCACTGACGATCACCACGCCAATTGAAGGCGACGGCAAAGTCAATGCCAGCGAGGATAACGATGTACTCGTGCAAGGTGGCGGCGCAGAATCAGGCGCCACCGTGACGGTTAACGTGGGTGGGGTTAGTACGACAACCACGGCCGATTCAAGCGGTAATTGGAGCTTGTCAGGCAACGAATTGGATATTAGCGCGCTGAATAATGGCACGCTTACGGTATCAGCAACGCAAGTAGATAGCGCAGGGAATACCTCAACGGCGGCGACCACATCGATCACACTTGATAACCAAGCGCCGAATGCACTGACGATCACCACGCCAATTGAAGGCGATGGCAAAGTCAATGCCAGCGAAGATAGCGATGTACTCGTGCTAGGTGGCGGCGCAGAATCAGGCGCAACAATTACAGTCAGTATTGACGGCGTGACGACAACCACCACCGCCGATTCAAGCGGTAATTGGACATTATCAGGCAACGAATTGGATATTAGCGCGCTGAATAATGGCACGCTCACGGTATCGGCAACGCAAGTAGATAGCGCAGGGAATACCTCAACGGCGGCAACCACGACCATCAGCTTGGATAATCAAGCGCCGAATGCACTGATGATCACCACGCCAATTGAAGGCGATGGCAAAGTCAATGCCAGCGAAGATAGCGATGTACTCGTGCAAGGTGGTGGCGCAGAATCAGGCGCCACCGTGACGGTTAACATTGGTGGTGTAATTAAAACCACCACAGCTGACACGAGCGGTAATTGGAGCTTGTCAGGCAACGAGTTGGATATTAGCGCGCTGAATAATGGCACGCTTACGGTATCAGCAATACAAGCCGACAGCGCGGGGAATACCTCAACGGCGGCAACCACATCAATCACACTCGATAACCAAGCGCCGAATGCATTGACGATCACCACGCCAATTGAAGGCGATGGCAAAGTGAATGCCAGCGAGGATAACGATGTACTCGTGCAAGGTGGCGGCGCAGAATCGGGCGCCACCGTGACGGTTAACATTGGTGGTGTAATTAAAACCACCACAGCTGACACGAGTGGTAATTGGAGCTTGTCAGGCAACGAGTTAGATATTAGCGCGCTGAATAATGGCACGCTTACGGTATCAGCAACGCAAGTAGATAGCGCAGGGAATACCTCAACGGCGGCAACCACATCAATCACACTCGATAACCAAGCGCCGAATGCATTGACGATCACCACGCCAATTGAAGGCGATGGCAAAGTGAATGCCAGCGAGGATAACGATGTACTTGTGCAAGGTGGCGGCGCAGAATCGGGCGCAACAATTACAGTCAGTATTGACGGTGTGACTAAAACCACCACCGCTGACACGAGCGGTAATTGGAGCTTGTCAGGTAATGAACTAGATATTAGCGCGCTGAATAATGGCACGCTTACGGTGTCGGCAACGCAAGCCGACAGCGCGGGGAATAGCTCAACGGCGGCCACAACGACGATTGTTTTAGATAATCAAACACCGAGTACACTCGTCATTAATACACCTATAGAGGGTGACGGCATTGTTAATAAAGATGAAGATAACGATGTTGAGATCACAGGTTCGGGGGCTGAATCAGGTGCGACTGTATCCGTGGATATCGCAGGAGTAAGCCAAAATGTTGTTGCGAATGCCAGCGGTAATTGGACATTATCAGGTAGTGAATTGGATATTAGTTCACTAAATAATGGCACGCTAACGGTTAGCGCAACTCAGACGGATAGTGCGGGTAACCTGTCTGATTTAGCAACAAAAGTAATTACGCTTGATAATGTTGACCCTACAGGGCACAGTGCAGCAATTACGCAAACTGAAATTAATCGAAGCAATGAAGCAGCGTTAAGCTTTACTTTGAGTTCTCTAGAGGGAAGTGGCTCATTTACATACCAAATAACAGATGGTTCAAATATAGTATCTAGCAATGCTGCTACCACCATAAGTGCGGTAACGGCAGAAATCACTGACGTGGATGTAACCAATTTAAATGAGGGGACATTAACATTATCAGTGGCAGTATCGGATTCAGCTGGAAATGAAGCAGATGACGTAACGACTTCGGTTATCAAGCGTTACAATATCAAACCTGTGTTATCTGGTTCGCCAATAACGTCTATAGATGAAGATGCTGAATATAGCTTTACGCCAACACTCACAGATCCTGATACAGCTGACACACAAACCTTTAGCATAACAAATAAGCCTAGCTGGGCTACATTTGATACTGCGACAGGTTTACTTTCAGGCACACCTACCGATCAGGATGTTGGTACCACGACGAATGTGAGTATACAGGTATCAGATGGGACCGAGGACAGTGATCCACTGACATTTAATATTGAAGTAAAAAATACCAATGATGCGCCTATTGGTGAACACTTTGGGTTTAGCTTAGATGAAGGTGCGCTACTTACCAAAGTGGCTGCAGATGGTGTATTGAGTACGGCGACCGATGACGACACGGATAGTGATGATACATTAACAGCTGTAAAAGTAACCGACCCAACATCGGGGACATTAACATTTAATAGTGATGGTAGCTTTAGTTATCAACACGATGGCAGTGAAACCACAACTGACAGCTTTACTTATCAAGTAGTAGATACCGCAGGCGAAAAATCAGCAATCCAAACGGTGAGCTTTACAATTACATCGATAGAAGATGCGCCAGTTGTTGTTAATGATTCAGCTACTACAGATGAAGACACCCCGATTACCTTTAACGTGGTTGCTAACGACAGTGATGCTGAGAATAACATGGTTGTTTCTTCAGCGGCTGTTGTTGATGCAGCAACAAAGGGGCAGGTTAGTATTGCTAATGGCGTGGTAACCTATACACCATCGAGTAACGTATCAGGCACAGACACGTTTACTTATACAGTGAAAGACAGCACAGGGTTAACCTCTGAAAAAGCGACCGTAACAGTCGTTATTACCCCTGTAAATGATGCACCTGTAGCGAGTAACTTTAATGAAATGGTGGATGAAGATACACCAACAAGTGCATTAACAGTAAGAAGCACGGCCACTGATGTGGAAGATACAGTACCGACTGGTGATATTTCGCTTATCGCCCAACCAGTCAAAGGGTCTGTGAGTATTAACCAAAATGATGGCACTTTAATCTATACGCCTGCGGCTAATGAAAATGGCCAAGACACCTTCACGTACACCATTGCAGACAGTGATGGTTTAGTATCAAACACCGCAACAGTCACCGTTAACATAGGTGCAGTGAATGACCGTCCGGTTGTTGCGAATGATGCGGTGACTACCGATGAAGACACCGTGACAAGTGTGGCCATTTTAGCGAATGATTCAGACGTTGAAGACCAAGGATTTAACGGCGCGAATGTATTGTTAGAAGATAAAGGCGA
>NZ_JBISHB010000041.1:0-325066 GCF_045064175.1 Pseudoalteromonas sp. Ld20 | reverse complement strand
GGCCAAGACACCTTCACGTACACCATTGCAGACAGTGATGGTTTAGTATCAAACACCGCAACAGTCACCGTTAACATAGGTGCAGTGAATGACCGTCCGGTTGTTGCGAATGATGCGGTGACTACCGATGAAGACACCGTGACAAGTGTGGCCATTTTAGCGAATGATTCAGACGTTGAAGACCAAGGATTTAACGGCGCGAATGTATTGTTAGAAGATAAAGGCGATGGCGTTGGTGAATACAGCTTTGCCAGTGTAAGCGTGAATTTAGATGGTAGTTTAGCCATCACGCCAAAAGCGGATATAAATGGCGTTCACAGCTTTACTTACACAGTGACAGACAGTGAAGGGCTAGCCTCACAAGCAGCCACAGTGACACTGACGATTAACGCTATTAATGACGCACCAGTTGCGCTTGATAATACGGCGCAACTGCAAGAGGAAGGGCAGTTTGAGGTCAACGTACTGGGTAATGACAGTGACGTAGATGAAGGCGACAGTCTGGATGCAAGCAGTGTAACAATTGTGAGTGATGCAGCGAACGGGCAAACGCAAGTGACCAGTGCAGGGGCGATTATTTATACAGCCAATGCCAACTTCTTTGGTGACGACAGCTTTACCTACACAGTAAAAGACAGCCAAGGTGCAGTTTCAAATGTTGCCACAGTGACGATGACAGTAACGTCAGTGAACGACAAACCCGTGGCCAGCGCACAAGCGCAAACACTGGATGAAGATGGTTCAATCTTATTGACGTTAGTCGCGACAGATGTAGACCAAGATACGCTGAGCTATCGCATTGTGGATGAGGTAACAAAAGGAAGCCTAATCCAACAAAGTAATAACAGCTGGCTTTACACCCCGACAGCGAACGCCAATGGCGCAGACAGCTTTACGTTTGTGGCCAATGATGGCGAGGTTGATTCGGATGAAGTCACCGTATCACTAACGATAACCCCGATTAACGACAAGCCAACGCTCGCAGGGCAAGCAGTCTCAACAGATGAAGACACGGCCTTAACCGTGACCTTATCGGGCGAAGACATTGAAGGGCAAAGCCTGAGTTATACCGTGGTGACGGATGCGGTCAATGGCAGCGTAAGCTTAACGGGCAATAGTTTGGTGTACACACCAAACAGTGACTTTAATGGCAGTGACTCAGTCAGCGTTGTCGCCAATGACGGCGAGCTTAATTCAGATGTAGCAAATATTGCAATCACAGTGACGAGCGTTAATGACGCACCGTTGATAAGTGGTACGCCTGCGACGTCAGTGAACGAAGACAGCGGCTATCAATTTATCCCTACAGCAAGTGATACAGACAACGACACCTTAACGTTTAGTATCAGTAACAAACCAAGTTGGTTAAGCTTTAACAGCGCAACGGGCGAATTAAGCGGCACCCCGCTGAATGAGCAAGTAGGCAGTTACAGCAATATAATTATCAGTGTGAGTGATGGCACGCAAACGCAAAGCTTAGCGCCATTTAGCATTACGGTAATCAATACCAATGATGCACCAAGTATCAGTGGGGTACCCGCAACGCAAGTGAACGAGGATGAAGCGTATAGCTTTACACCAAGCGCACAAGACATGGACGGTGATACGCTGAGCTTTAGCATCACGAACAAGCCAAGTTGGGCAAACTTCGATGCAGCGACAGGTCAGCTTAGTGGCACCCCGACAAATGATGATGTAGGCACGCAAGCAGGCATTGTGATCAGCGTCAGTGATGGCAGTATAAGCACTGCGTTACCAGCCTTTAACTTGGAAGTTATTAATATCAATGACGCCCCAGTTCTATCGGGCACACCGAGTACAACCGTAGCAGAAGACAGTGCGTATTTATTCACGCCAACAATCAGTGATGTTGATAACAGTGTGTTTGTGTTCTCTATCAGTAATAAGCCAAGCTGGCTCAATTTTGATGTTAATACTGGCACGCTCAGCGGTACGCCAGCAGATGAACATGTCGGTATACAGCAAGGGATCGTAATAAGTGCATCAGATGGAACTGCGAGCGTAAGCTTACCGGCCTTTGCAATTGAAGTGACAAACACCAACGATGCACCGGTAGGACAAAATGCAACATTCACATTGAATGAAGCACAAACGCTGACGGTGACAAGTGCCAATGGATTGTTAAATAACGCCACTGATGACGACACCGATAGTGGAGATAGTTTATCTTTGGTCATTGTAAGTGAGCCGCAATTTGGTGAACTCTCAGCGCAAGCGGACGGTAGCTTTAGTTATGCTCATAATGGTGGGGAGGATGTCAGCGACAGCTTTACTTATCAAATCAAAGATAGTTCAGGTGAGTTATCACCTTTATACACCGCAACCCTGACAATCAATGCAATAGCAGATGCACCAGTAGCACAAGATGATACCGCGCAGACCAATGAAGACACTGGTGTAACATTTAGTCTGACCAATAACGACACAGACGCCGAAGGCGATATGGTCGTTGCATCTGCTGCCGTGTTAGTGGCGCCTACAAAAGGTAATGTGACCATTGCCAATGGGGTTGCGACATATACACCTGCGCTAAACGAAACAGGCACTGATAGCTTTACGTATACAGTTAAAGACGCGGCAGGAAATACATCAAATACCGCAACAGTGACCATCGATATTACACCTGTCAATGATGCACCGGTTGCGGCTACGATAGTAATTAGTACGCAAGAAGATACGGCATCTGACGCGACAGCACTCAAAGCACAAGCTACCGATGTTGAAGATACAATACCAACAGGCGCAATTACCGTGGTTCGCTCGCCAAGTAAAGGGCAAGTGGTTATTGATGAAACCGCAGGGACCTTTGTATACACACCAAATAGTAATGAAGTAGGCCAAGACACCTTCACGTACACCATTGCAGACAGTGATGGTTTAGTATCAAACACCGCAACAGTCACCGTTAACATAGGTGCAGTGAATGACCGCCCGGTTGTTGCGAATGATGCGGTGACTACCGATGAAGACACCGTGACAAGTGTGGCCATTTTAGCGAATGATTCAGACGTTGAAGACCAAGGATTTAACGGCGCGAATGTATTGTTAGAAGATAAAGGCGATGGCGTCGGTGAATACAGCTTTGCCAGTGTAAGCGTGAATTTAGATGGTAGTTTAGCCATCACGCCAAAAGCGGATATAAATGGCGTTCACAGCTTTACTTACACAGTGACAGACAGTGAAGGGCTAGCCTCACAAGCAGCCACAGTGACACTGACGATTAACGCTATTAATGACGCACCAGTTGCGCTTGATAATACGGCGCAACTGCAAGAGGAAGGGCAGTTTGAGGTCAACGTACTGGGTAATGACAGTGACGTAGATGAAGGCGACAGTCTGGATGCAAGCAGTGTAACAATTGTGAGTGATGCAGCGAACGGGCAAACGCAAGTGACCAGTGCAGGGGCGATTATTTATACAGCCAATGCCAACTTCTTTGGTGACGACAGCTTTACCTACACAGTAAAAGACAGCCAAGGTGCAGTTTCAAATGTTGCCACAGTGACGATGACAGTAACGTCAGTGAACGACAAACCCGTGGCCAGCGCACAAGCGCAAACACTGGATGAAGATGGTTCAATCTTATTGACGTTAGTCGCGACAGATGTAGACCAAGATACACTGAGCTATCGCATTGTGGATGAGGTAACAAAAGGAAGCCTAATCCAACAAAGTAATGACAGCTGGCTTTACACCCCGACAGCGAACGCGAATGGCGCAGACAGCTTTACGTTTGTGGCCAATGATGGCGAGGTTGATTCGGATGAAGTCACCGTATCACTAACGATAACCCCGATTAACGACAAGCCAACGCTCGCAGGGCAAGCAGTCTCAACAGATGAAGACACGGCCTTAACCGTGACCTTATCGGGCGAAGACATTGAAGGGCAAAGCCTGAGTTATACCGTGGTGACGGATGCGGTCAATGGCAGCGTAAGCTTAACGGGCAATAGTTTGGTGTACACACCAAACAGTGACTTTAATGGCAGTGACTCAGTCAGCGTTGTCGCCAATGACGGCGAGCTTAATTCAGATGTAGCAAATATTGCAATCACAGTGACGAGCGTTAATGACGCACCGTTGATAAGTGGTACGCCTGCGACGTCAGTGAACGAAGACAGCGGCTATCAATTTATCCCTACAGCGAGTGATACAGACAACGACACCTTAACGTTTAGTATCAGTAACAAACCAAGTTGGTTAAGCTTTAACAGCGCAACGGGCGAATTAAGCGGCACCCCGCTGAATGAGCAAGTAGGCAGTTACAGCAATATAATTATCAGTGTGAGTGATGGCACGCAAACGCAAAGCTTAGCGCCATTTAGCATTACGGTAATCAATACCAATGATGCACCAAGTATCAGTGGGGTACCCGCAACGCAAGTGAACGAGGATGAAGCGTATAGCTTTACACCAAGCGCACAAGACATGGACGGTGATACGCTGAGCTTTAGCATCACGAACAAGCCAAGTTGGGCAAACTTCGATGCAGCGACAGGTCAGCTTAGTGGCACTCCGACAAATGATGATGTAGGCACGCAAGCAGGCATTGTGATCAGCGTCAGTGATGCGCAGTTAAGTGCTAGCTTAGTATCGTTTTCAATTACGGTTAATGACACAAATGAAGCGCCAGTTGCGCAAAGTATTTCGCTGAGTTTACTTGAAGATAACGCAATTTCGTTTTCACCAACGATAACAGATGCTGATGGGGATGTATTAACATTAGTTATTATGTCACAGCCGCAGTTTGGTACATTAAGTCAGCAAGGAACGTCGTTTACTTACACGCCAAACCTGAACTACTTTGGTGTTGATGGCTTTACGTATTTAGCAAGTGATGGCGCAGAACAATCTGCAGCCGCTACAGCGAGCTTAAATGTAACCTCGGTGAATGACCTTCCTGTGGCAAATCCTGATGTATTCTCGTTTGATGAAAACGAGCAGAACATTTACACGCTTGATGTGCTGGCAAACGACACGGACGCTGATGAGCAGCAATTAAATATAATAGGAGTAAATGCAAGCGTAGGGTCTGTCACTATTGAAAATGGATTGGTTGTTTATAATGCGCAAGCAAGTACGCAGGGTACTATTCAAATTAATTATTTGATTGAAGACCCTGATAAAGCGCGTAGTAAATCAACGGCTAAGTTAACAATAAATCAACTGGACATAGGTTTGCCAACTATTGAAACACCGGCCGATGTTAATGTTAATGCGAAGGGGTTATTTACTAAAGTGAACTTAGGGGTTCCGCTTGCATCCGACAGTCAAGGTAATCGAATCGGGGTATCATTGGTAAGCTCAAATATACTCTTTGCTCCAGGTAGCCATTTAGTGTATTGGAAAGCAGTTGATGGTAATGGACTTGAGGCAATCGCGACACAAAACATTAATATTAATCCACTGATTTCTTTGAGCAAAGATAGTCAAGTTGCTGAAGATCAGACACACATGTTTAGTGTATTCTTAAATGGTGAATCACCTGTATATCCAGTAACTATACCGTATACAGTTTTAGGAACTGCTGATAGTTCAGATCACAATTTAACATCAGGTGAATTAATCATTGAAAGTGGTGTTCAAGGGCGAGTTAACTTCACTGTATTTGCTGACTCAGAGCTTGAAGGCAATGAAACAATTACAATTTCACTGGCTGATACGCTGAACCTAGGCGCGAGATCAACAGCCACGATTACTATTGTTGAAGATAACGTAGCACCAACAATTACAACATCTGTTCATCAAGGTGGGCAAGGTAGATCGTTGGTGACTATCGGTGAGGAACTTGTCACCATTACAGGGCTTGTCGAGGATGTGAATCCAAACGATAACGTTAGCTTGAGTTGGCTATCTATTGATAATGAGCTTATCAATACCAGTACGAATGAGAGTGAATTTACTTTCTCAACACAGTCTCTTACTGCGGGTGTTTACAAAGTATCAGTAACGGCAGAAGATGATGGTGAACCTCGTTTATCAACAACCAAAGAAGTCTATGTTGAGGTTATTGAGGCTCTTGCAACATTAACAGAGCAAGACTCCGATGGAGATTTAATTCCAGACGATCAAGAAGGTTACAGCGATAGCGATAATGACGGTATTCCTGATTACCTTGATGCCATCAGTGAATGTAATGTTATGCAAGAGCAAGCCAAAGATAGTGATGAGTTCTTGGTTGAAGGTGAACCTGGCGTTTGCATCAGAAAAGGGATCACGGTCTCACAAAATGCAACCGGTGGTGTACAATTGCTCGATAGTGAATTGCCAGCAGATAATGATGCGGTAAATATTGGCGGGTTATTTGACTTTATCGCCTCAGGTTTACCTAATGCAGGCGATACTTACAGTATTGTGCTGCCACAAAGAAACCCAATTTCGCAAAACTCGGTTTATAGAAAGCTAAAAGAAGGCGAGTGGGTTGATTTTGTAACAACAGGCGAGAACCAAATACTCTCGGCGGCAGGCGAGCCAGGTTATTGTCCACCACCACGCAGTAATGAATGGACCACAGGGCTAATTGAAGGGTCATGGTGTGTACAACTACAAATTGTTGATGGCGGCCCAAATGATGATGATGGAAAAGCAAACCGCTCTATTGTTGACCCAGGTGGCGTAGCAGTTGCTCGCTCCACAAACCAATTACCGCAAGCTAATCCAGATGAGGTAACGATCGGTGCAGGTGAATCTATTACAATTGATGTATTAAAAAATGATACAGATTTGGATGGTGATTCACTGTCACTTACTGGTGTAACCGTTGATTTTGGCGAAGTGAGTATTGTTGAAAATCAGTTGCTTTATACTCCGCCTGCAGCGTTTGTTGGTGTTGCAACGATTGAGTACAGTATCAGTGATGGACAAGGTGGTACATCAAATAGCACCGCTAAAGTGAACCTTGTAACTAATAATGCACCAACTGCAGTGTTTGATACGGCATCAACAAACGATCAAGTATCAATAGAAATTGACGTACTTCGTAACGATACAGATATAGATGGCGATGAGTTATTTATTGTAAACGCAAAAGCCATGCAAGGAAGTACAGCAATTAATGTAAACGGTACATTGCAGTACACACCAAAAGTTGGCTTTGAAGGAGTGGATACAATTGATTACACTATTAAAGATAGTAAAGGAGCTAAATCAGCGGCGCAAGTTGAAGTCACTGTTAAAGCAGTTAAGTCAGTTGCCATTAGTAATAAATCATCAGGAGGCAGTATGGGAGGCTTAGGGTTATTATTGATTTCAGTGCTTGTTATTAGCCGTAGAAAGTCACTACTACCAGGTTTTGCAATTATTACCACAAGTTGTTTGTTGAGTACTAGTGCAATGGCTGATACATGGTCGATAGAGGGGACCTTAGGACAAGCTAAAGCAAAAAGTGCATTAGCTAAACCAGATAACGACGTAAATTTAATATCAGTGGATGATACAGATACAAGCTGGTCGCTGGGTGTTTATTATGATCTGACTAAAAATTGGCAGGTTGGTTTAAGATACATTGATTTAGGGCAAGGACGTGTTGAGCTAACGGCAGATACAACTAACCCAGACGGTGTTCATATCGACTACTCACGCTACGTACCAGTTCTTCCTAAAGGGATTGCTACTGAAATTGGCTATCGTTTTGAGCCAGTAGAGTCATTAAGTGCAACGTTATTTTTAGGTGCATACCGCCATCAGTATGAAATACAAAGCGGTATTACTGGAGGTGCGATGTTAGAGCATAAAGAACATGACACTAAGCCGTACGCAGGTGCTGCATTAGGTTATTCGGTATATAAAAATACCGAGCTACTACTTAAATACACCTATTATAAAGTGACAAAAAATGATGTTGGTGAGTTATCTGCAGGTGTAAAAGTACGCTTTTAAGATTGACTAAACTATAATCAGCGCCGCCATTAGGCGGCGTTTGATTGTTTAATTGCACAAAAACTATCGTTAAGTTGCTTTGTTTCTATTGAAGAATACCCAGTTCGTGGTATGTTTCTGTGGATTTATAAATTATAGGAATACACTAATGCCTAAGGCGAGTGAAGTTAAAAAAGGTACTGCTATAGAGTTTAATAGCCGCGTGCTAGTTGTTAAAGATATTGTTAGATCTGTACCGCAAGGCCGTGCTGGCGGTAGTTTGTATCGTATGCGTTTATACGATGTAGTCACGGGCAGTAAAGTTGATGAAACATTCAAAGATAGCGATATGCTTAAATTGGCAGATTTAATTCGCCGTGAGTCAATGTTCTCTTACATCGATGGTGAAGAGTATGTATTCATGGATAACGAAGATTATACGCCATACAACTTGAATAAAGAGGCTATCAGCGAAGAAATTTTATTCGTGAACGAAGAAACGCAAGGTGTTCACGTTATAGTCATTGATGGCGCACCTGTGGGCTTAGATTTACCATCAAGTGTTGAATTAGTGGTTGAAGAGACTGACCCATCAATTAAAGGTGCATCTGCGAGCGCACGTTCAAAGCCAGCACGTTTATCAACGGGTTTGATCATTCAAGTGCCAGAGCATATTTCTACGGGTGACCGCATTCGTATTAATACCGCAGAACAAAAATTTATGGGCCGTGCTGAAAAGTAAATCAGACATACCAACGTTATTAAAGTGAGAGAGTCAAACCTCACCACTTTAATGAAATAGGTATAGCGTAGTAATTTAAAACCAGCTTTGGCTGGTTTTTTTTCGCCATCATTTTTAGGGCGTGTTGACCTTTCTTGATTGATTTTGCAGCAGTATGTTTGGTATTTAGGCAAGGCAGAGCCTATGTCGTGTGGTTGTTCCCCATAAATAGGCGATAACGCAGTATAAATGCCAAACATGCGCTGCCCAAAGGGTTCTACCTAGGGGCGATTAACTCTTTGTTGCCTACACGGATGTAGGTAAGGGGCGTGAGCAGGACGCGGAAGCTTTGCTCGATTTTTACTTAGCCCACTAGGTTACAAACCTCGCGCCGCGATTAAATCGCCCCTAAATTGAACAAATTTCAATCCACAAAGGTCAACACGCCCTAGCATAACACTTTAAATTTATTTGAGCTTTGGTTAAACTACCCGCTTGATTTTTGACCTGAATGGTGTTGTTGGTTTGCTTTATTTTTTAATCAGTATTGTGTTTGTTGTTATTATGTATTTAGAAGTGATTAAAAAAGGCATGCCAGTAAAGCGTTGGATAGTCCTTGCAGGGCTGTTAGGCCCTGTAGCGTGGTGTTTATTTAATTTACATTATCGACGTGCTCTTTTACGGTGTAACGGGAGGCAAGCGTGTATTTGGCTGCCTTAAGCTTGATGAACAAGGCTCAGTGCGGATTCACTTTGTTGCTTTTCTAAAAAAACAGTAAACTCAGCTTTAGAGAGCGGCTTAGAGTAATAGTAGCCTTGCATGGTTTCGCAGTTTAACTCTTTTAAAATAGTGATTTGGTCTGCTTGCTCAACGCCTTCAGCAACCACATGGAGATCAAGGTTATGAGCAATCGTTACAATTGAGTCAACCATGTTGCGGCCACGCTCTGTTTTCATGTCGTCTATAAATGCTTTGTCTACTTTTAATGTGTTTAACGGAAATTGTTTTAAATACGCCAGTGATGAATAACCAGTTCCAAAGTCATCCATAGCTAAATGAATTCCCCGTGCGCTAAGTGAGCGCATAATTGAAATGGCATCTTGCGGGTCATCCATTACCGTACCTTCAGTAATTTCGAGCTCTAAAAAGTATGAGGGGAGCTCATTCTTTTGCAGTATAACGTCAATGCGGGTAGTTAAATCAGGTAAACTAAATTGCTTAGCTGAGAGGTTAACGGCAACACGACCGTTGAATAAACCAGCATCTAACCATTCTTTTACATCTCTGCATGACTTGTTTAATACTACTTCACCAATCTCAATTATTTGTCCTGTTTCTTCTGCTATTGGAATAAATACACCAGGACTAATTATCCCTTTTTTAGGGGTGATAAAGCGCACTAATGCTTCCATCCCAGTGAACTTTCCAGTACGAATGTTCATTTTTGGTTGATAATACACTTCAAAATGATCTTCTTTTAAACCAAAACGCATAAGGTTTTCAATTTGTAAGCGTTTAACTGCTTGACGATTCATCGTGTCATTAAAAAACAGGTAGCTATTGCCCTTCTTTTTTGCGTGATACATGGCTGTATCGGCATTTTTAAGCAGCAGTTCAGGGGTATTACCGTCTTCAGGAAATAATACAATACCAACACTTGAAGTGATCACGAGTTCATGACCAGCCATTTTAAATGGAGTGGCTATGGCTGCTAAAAATTGTTTTGCCATGCGGGTAATGGTGTGGATATCGTTTGTACCAGACATAACTAAAGCGAATTCATCGCCGCCTAAGCGATAAAAAACATCTTTTTCTCGTGTTAGTTTATTTAAGCGCATTGCTAATTTTGCTAATAAACTGTCGCCAAGTTGATGGCCTAATGAGTCATTAATTTTTTTAAAATCATCTAAATCAAACACAAGTAAAGCATGGTGCTCATTTTGTCTGGCTAACTTTTTTAAGTTAGTAAAAAATAAGTTTCGATTGGGCAGGCCGGTTGTTCGATCGCGGTTTGATAAGTTATGCAATTGTGATTCGGCTTTTTTACGCTCTGTAAGATCAGAGTAAACGATTACGTAATTACATATTTGATTTTGTTCGTTTTTTATTTCATCAATTGAAATTTCAATCGGTAATAATTTGCGCTCGCTATTGCGTAGTTTTACTTCTTGCTGCCAGTGATCTGTTTGTTTTACGGTATTTTTTATTTCATCTATATAGCTTTGTTCGTAGCCATGCAAAGTAAAAGGTTTGTTTAGGTAGTTATCGCGATTTCCCCCAAATTGACTTAAAAAGCTAGGGTTTAAATCAACTAAATTAAAATCTTTGTCATAAATTGCGAGCGCATCAGTAAGCGACTCAACACATTTTGCAAATAAGTTAAGACGTGCCTCTGTGGATTTCAGTTGGGTGATATCACGCACAGTACCAGTCATGCGCAATGGATTTAGGTTGCCATCTTTTTCGATGATCTTTCCTCTATCAAGCACCCAATGCCAACGGTCTAAGCTATCTTTTATACGGTAGCTGGCTTCAAAAAATGCACTTTGTTCAGCAAAGTGCTGCTTTAATAACAGAGCGACATTTGCAACATCATTTGGGTGAATAAGAGTTTTATTAGGAGGGAAATCACTGGTGGCGTTTTTATCCATCATGTATTTATCATTTATTCTCAACACTGAGCCAGATTTTATATTCCAATCCCACAAAGTGTCTCCACTGCCTTCTACAGTGCTTTTTAAACGATGTTCTGACAACCGCAGTTGCTTTCGGGAACGGCGCAGTCTATATATGGTAAATAGCAGGTACGGTAAAACCAGCGCAACAAAGGCGCTTGGTAAATAGACCATTAAGGTTTGTTGATCAAGAGATTGCTCAGCATAGCTTTGTGGGCTATAGCTGAGAATAAATATGATGAACAGTAATGTTTTAAGTATTATTTTTTTTATTATCATTATGCACTTCTTTATTTAGCACTTGATAATTTAAATGAAGCGCCATGAAGTGTCAAAGAGAATGAGAATAAACAGCCTCTTTTGTCTGTTTTTTCATTTTGGGTACACTTAATAGTTCATATCTTGGTCTATTATCATCAAATGTTGAACGAATATAGATGATCATTTGCGCTAAAGTCAGTTCTTTTAGGGCGTTGAGTAATTTTTTCTGCATATGGAAATGGTGATCTTGGTTTCCAATAGCAAGCCAAAGCCGTTGTGATCTAAGACGTAAGTTCTTATCTTTTTCCGCTATGTGAGTTGTTAGCCCGTGCTTTTGCTGCTGCCACTGCTGTTCATCTAATTGGCTCAATGTAGCTAAAAATTTAGCGATAAACTCATTGTGGCGCTCTAATAGTGTCAATGCTGAGTAATCGGGTGATTGTACATAAAAGGCCATACCAGCGCGGGTATTAAATGGTGCGTAACCTGCGCCAACTAAGTAGCCTAATTGTTGGTTTGTCCGTAGCTCGTTAAAGTAATCTTGATTAATAAGGTGGTTTAGAGCCATCATTTTTACTTTTTCAGCGACCTCATCAGTTTGGGCTTGGTAATAAATGACCATGGCATGATCATTACAGTTAAGCTCTAACTGAGTGCGTGTAATTTTATCTATCTCAAATAATGGGCGTGTTAAATCAGCAATCGTGGCTGACTTTGCCAAATGCTGCGCTACTTTCTTTTGAAATTCTATCGCGTCACTTTCTCGCCAGTTGCCATGTAAAAATGACTCCACATGCAGAGCGTTAAAAAACTCCTTTCTAAAGCAATTAAACTGATGAAAGCTGGTGTCTTTAAGTGCAGTTGCTAACTGCTCTGGTTCTGGGTTCCACGGCATAACTTTAGCGCCAAGCACACTGAATAATTCCCCTACAGGTTTATTTTGATTACTGTTTCGCCAATGACGCACCAATTGTTTTTTATATTCAGCAAAGCGCTTTGCACAAATAGTGACATTAAATAATGCATTAAGTAATTCGTCGACTAATTCTAATTGACTTGATGATAATCCTGCGGTGTGCAGTGTTAATCCACCTTGATGGGACGTTAAGTGATAGCTAAGCCCTGCAAGCTCTGCGGGGTAAAATTGCTCAGCCACACTGTCCATAAATAAATCGGCAAAAAGACGCGTTAATGCCATGTGTTTTATATCTTTAACGGCAAAGTCAGAGTCCATAGCTAAGTAGAAATGACCCTTCGCAACGCGAAATGTATTATCTTGCTTAAACCAAAAGTCAAATCCAGGTTCTTTTACTAATAGTCGAGGGTGCGGCTGTGGTTGATCTAGTTCGTGTAAAGTAACTTCTTTTGTTAAGTATGGGTTTGCAGTTGGCAGTAGCATTTCTGGTAATGGTGTATTTATTTCACATAGGGCTTCAAGCCAGCACGTTGAAATGCTCTCAACACGGTAAGGGGTGTGATACCACTTAGTTTTATGCTCTGGCTCTACATCTGGGTGGATCAACACCAAGCGCATATTATGCGGTGTTAGCCATTGCATCGCCATGTTGTGAGCACTTTCATTAAAGCCCACCATTAAATAATCACCCTGTACGTAATTGGGTTCATCATAATGTTGCATATTGATGCTTAAATTACTGACCCAGTCGATTAAACGGGCTTTTTCTTGATTATCAAATGCAATTTGCAAGAGATTTTTTTTATCTTGATATAAACGAGGCAGCTTATCGACATTTTGATTGATTAAGCAAATATACTCAAATATCATTTCAACAATATCTTCATAGTATTCAATGCCTTCATCGGTTAGCGCCACGCTAATATTAAAGTCTTTAAAGTTACTGCCATTAATTCCGCCACCAGCAGAAAGTGCGTTTATCCAGCCTTGTTCTTTTAAGGTTGAATATAATGACCCTTGCCCTTCATACCCTAGTAAGTGAGCAATAAAACTCACTGTTTTATGGCGATAAAAATCATCAATATTAGGCATGGCAAAACTTACTATGAGCTTTTGCATATGTTTATGTGGTTCAATATGCAGCACTTTAGACAAATCTTGCGGGCGATAGAGTGGCGCTTCAATAACTGGCTTTTTAACTGCTTGGCCTTTTATAGCACCAAATAAAGACGTGACCCAATTTTGCATGGTCGCAATATTTGCGCTTGAACATACAACAAGGCTCATCCACTGGGCTTGATAATAGCGTTCAAAAAAACTTTTAAGTTCGTCGCTGATACATAATGTACGATCAGCTAAGGTTTGTTGATTACCAACTGAAAATTTGGAAAAAGGGTGAGCTGGATTAACGGTTTCTTTGTGGGCTTGATAAATGCGTCTGCCATCGTCTTTAATTTTTAGTTTGAATTCTGCATCAATTGCATTGCGCTCTTTTTCAGTTTCAGCAGGGCTTAGTAATGGCGAGATAAAAAAACGGCTAAATTGTTCAAGTGCGTGTTCGAACTCTTGATCGTTAATATCGAAAAAATAGCAAGTATGTTCAGTGCCTGTCCATGCATTGGTATTACCACCAGCTTGAGATACAAAATTACCAAAGCTTCCCGACTCTGGAAACTTATCTGTCCCTAAAAAAAGCATATGTTCTAAAAAGTGCGCCAGCCCTTGTCTATCAAGAGGATCATCAAAATGACCTGCGTTTACAGCCATCGAAGCGGCGGCTTTGGTTGAATCTTTATCTTGCACTAACAGTACTTTTAGACCATTGTCCAGTGTGAGGGAGTGGTATGTTCTGTTATCATTGCGGCTGATATTCAAATGATGCTCCTGAAACTTAGCGTTTACTTGTTAACAACAGATGATATCTTCAGGACAGCAATTATAGAGCTTGGTTATTTCTTCCTGAATATCATAAGCGATAGGTGGGACGTTGTTTTAATATAGCGGACAAACGGGCAAACTGGCTACTGTTTTATATTCTTTAATCGGTTGATTTTTTATGAAAACAATCCTAATAATGCGCCACGGCGAAGCAACACCGATGCAAGCTGACGATGCAAGTAGAAATTTGACTTTGATTGGTCAACAGCAAGCTGAAAAAATGGGTTTATGGTTGCACGCAACACATGAACCAACAGGCTTATTAGTGAGCCCTTATATACGTGCTCAGCAAACTGCGTTAGAGGTTAAAAAGCATAACCGCTTTTTATTTGAAGAAACCTGTGGTGATATTGTTCCGGAAGCAAATCCACAAGTGGCCGCCGATTATCTTGAAACACTCATTGCGATGCACCCTGAGTGTGATTCATGGCTAGTGGTTGCTCATATGCCAATTGTGAGTTATTTAGTCGATCAATTAAGTATTGGTAATATGCCAATTTTTAATACGGGGGCTGTTGCGGTGCTTAGTTATGATGAAAGTCGTCAAAAAAGCGAATATTTAAGCATTCATGCACCGAGTAACGTTGATGTTTAGCTTTTAAACCAACCCTTTGGGCGTTTCACAGACGCTTACTCTCTACGTTGTTACTTCTTAAAGGGGGCGACCATTATTGCAAAGTAGCGCCTTGATGTTAAGCCCCTGTGAAACGCTGAATTCTGCATCTTGAGCTGGTTTGGGCATACATACCTTGTTTTCAGTCCCAAATTTGCTAAATTAGTGCCAAATTAATTTAGCAGAGATCCCCATGACAATTGAACGTCTTCAAACTGGTGCGCGTATGAGCCGCATCGTAAAACACAACGGCACTGTCTATTTATGTGGCCAAGTGTGTGCTGATGCTGAAAAAAACATCACTGAACAAACGCAAACCATGCTTGATAAAGTAGAGTTACTTTTAAATGAAGCTGGTAGCTCAAAAGAGCATATGCTCAGCGCCACAATTTATGTAAAAAGTATGGAATATTTTGCCGATATGAATACGGTTTGGGATGCATGGGTACCACAAGGGCATGCACCTGCACGTGCATGTGTTGAAGCTAAAATGGCGCGTGATGCCCTGTTAGTTGAGATTTCAGTTGTTGCAGCACTTAAGTAATCAGCATGCTATTGAACGGCTAATTTGTGCTTTTAATAAAGCAACAGGCCGTTCATTGCAAACACTGCCAGCGTGGTATTTTTGCGATAATGAAATTGATGCTAATGACTGCGCTAATTTAGTGCTACAAAATATTAAAACAGCCACCACAACATCACTTTATTGGTTTGAGCATAATAACGAAGCGTTACCTACCGCTGGTGATTTAAATATTTTCACCGATTGGCAAGGCAACCCCCTTGGTATTATCGAAACCACACATGTCGCCATAATACCTTATAATGAAATCACTGCACAGTACGCCGCTTTAGAAGGTGAGGGTGATAAAAGCCTCGCTTATTGGCAAAAAGTCCATTGGGCTTACTACCAGCGTGAACTTGCTGGCACTGATTTTTCACGCAGTGAAACAATGCCGTTAGTGTGTGAGCAATTTAAACGGGTGTTCGTTGTATAAAAGGACTGATAATGAAAGCCAACCCCGTAGTGCTTATAACAGGTGCCAGCAGAGGCATAGGCGCGGCGACTGCACTTTATTTTGCACGCCATGGCTATGATGTATGCATTAATTACAAAGCCAATCAGCAAAGCGCCGAAAAAGTAGCAGAGCAAGTACGCCGCGTGGGAAGGCGCGCAGAATTAGTGCAGGCTGATGTATCAAAAGAAGCAGACGTTGTTGCTATGTTTCAATCACTGGATAAGCTGTTTGGTAAGCTCACAGTGCTTGTTAATAACGCGGGTATTTTAAAGCCACAAATGCGGTTACTTGATATGGATGCTGGACGAATTAACGAAGTATTAAGCACAAACGTAACCAGTGCTTTTTTATGCTCTCGCGAGGCAATTAAGCGTATGAAAGCAGGCGGCAGCATTGTTAATGTTTCATCGGCTGCATCACGCACTGGCTCTCCAAACGAATACATTGATTATGCTGCATCAAAAGGGGCTATGGATACATTAACCGTTGGCTTAGCTAAAGAGGTTGCGGGGCAAAAAATTAGAGTGAATTCAGTTAGACCTGGGCTTATTTACACCGATATGCACCGTGATGGCGGCGAAGTCAATCGCGTAGAACGTCTTAAGGATAAACTGCCGTTGGGTCGAGGTGGGCAACCAGAAGAAGTCGCTGCTGCAATTTATTTTTTAGCGTCTGATCAAGCGTCTTTTACAACAGGTAGTTTTATTGATGTCGCTGGCGGTTTATAAAAAGCTATAATAATACTGATAACCAAAAGCTAAAGCTAAATACACTTAATACCGTTGAAATAACGACGGTACTTGCCAGCGTAGCTTGATGCTGTTTTATTTGGCAAGCAATCAAATACGCATTTACACCCAAAGGTGATGCGCTTAATAATACCAGCACATTTAACAGTGCAGGCTGGAGTTGAAATATTGTTTTACCTATTAAAAATACTAAGCTGGGTAAAATGAATAGCTTTAGTATGGAAGCAATAATGGCGCCGCGCCAATTTTCAGCTACTTTGTAAAATGCTAAATTAGCCCCTAACACAAAAAGCGCACACGGGATTGCTGGCTGAGCTAAAAGCGTTAAACCTGTGTTTAAATTATCAAATAGTGATATGCCAGCTGTATTAACTGCTATGCCACTGCTGATACTTAAGACCACAGGATTGAGTAGCATGTTTTTAGCAAATTTTGACCAAGAAAAAGCGTGCTTACTCCCTTTGGCGCTTATTAAAAAAGTAAAGGTAAACAGCAGCGCACTATGAAAGGTAATGATCATAAAAATGATCCCCATCATTTGATCGCCCATGGCTGCAATAATAATGGGCAACCCGACTAACACGGTATTTGAGTAGCTACTGCCCAAAGCAAACACGCTATGGCGTTCATAATGAGATTGTTTAGATAAATAAAAGCGATCAATTACCAACGCGAGTAAGAAGATAAGTATGACGGGGATATAAAAGCTCAAAAAGCCATACAAGCTCACACTATTTTGTAAATCAGCTTTGGCCATGTTTAAAAATAAAAATGCTGGAACACTAATATAAAAAGTAAATTTACTTAAGCCTTCAACATGCCTTTGCGACAAAAATGTGCTGCGGCTACAAATAAACCCACATAAAACAAGAAAGATCAGTGGAAAGATAATCGAAAAAATATGCACTGACCAGTGGCCTTAATATGGGTTAATTAACGTCTAAACTCATCGCTTTGCGGTAAATTTATTAATATAAGTACTGCGCCTTTACCGCCATACTCAAGAGGTGCTTGGTGCATTGCTATCACATCAGGGTGCTGTACTAAATATTGTGGTACTTTGTGCCTAAGGATATGCCCACCAATGCCATGCACAACGCATGCACAATAATAATGTTTCTTTTTACACTCATGAAGCAGCCCCGCGAGTTCATCTTTGGCTACTTCTTTATTTAATCCGTGCAAGTCGAGTGTGAGATCAGGCACAAAGTCACCTCTGCGTAGCTGTTTAGCTAAAAAGCGATCTTGACCATCTTGAACATAATTAACTGTGCCATTGGTATCAATATCGGGCACATATTCATCAGAGAAGAAAAATTCTGACTGATGTTGCTTTTTTTGCTGGGCAAATTGCTTAGCTTGTGACACTTTAGGTTTATTGGTAAAGCGGTGAGTGTCTTGTTTAAAAACGCGCGCACCACTGATACTTTGACGAAACAAGTCAATGTCATCAGTGCTAATAGGGCTGTTTGAATGGGGATCTTTTTTCATAGCGGCAGTCTAAACAAAAAAACGCAAAAAATCGAGTTAAAAGGCGTTACAATAAGTAGGGCAATCATGAGGCCGATGATGGCCTCGGTTGGATTAATAATTTTGAAAGTAGCAGGCAGATAACACACATGAGCGAATTACTAATAGAAGAAGCAACCTTAGATGAAGCTGTGGCAGAACTTTCAACGTTACACGATTGGTTACGATGGACCACAAGTCAGTTTGCCAGCAGTGGTATCTTTTTTGGACACGGTACAGATAACGCCTGGGATGAAGCGGTCAGTTTATTATTACCAGCATTAAGCTTACCAATAGATGCACCAAAAGAGTTGATGCATGCGCGCTTAACTAGCACCGAAAAAAATCGCTTAGCGGGTCTGATTGCAGAACGCATTAACGACTGTACACCAGTACCTTATCTTACAAATATTGCATGGTTTGCGAATATGCAGTTTTATGTAGATGAGCGTGTATTGATCCCTCGTTCTCCATTTGCAGAGCTTATTAATAACCGCTTTACGCCATGGCTTGAAGAGCCAGAATCAGTCAACCGCATTTTAGACTTATGTACAGGGTCGGGTTGTATCGCTATTGCTTTGGCACAAGCTTTTGAGCAAGCACAAGTAGACGCGGTTGATATCTCTTATGAAGCCCTTGAAGTGGCAGATATCAACATCACAGATTACCAATTAAGTGATCGCGTATTACCGATTCAATCTGATGTATTTAGTGGCGTTCCAGGACAAAAATATGACCTGATCGTTGCAAATCCGCCATACGTTGATGCAGAAGATATGGCTGATTTACCTCGCGAATTTCACCATGAACCAGAGCTAGGCTTGGCATCTGGTCACGATGGTTTAGATGTAACGCGTACTATATTGAGCGATGCAGCAGAGCATCTAACTGATAACGGTTTGTT
This sequence comes from Pseudoalteromonas sp. Ld20, assembly GCF_045064175.1. Taxonomy (NCBI): domain Bacteria; kingdom Pseudomonadati; phylum Pseudomonadota; class Gammaproteobacteria; order Alteromonadales; family Pseudoalteromonadaceae; genus Pseudoalteromonas; species Pseudoalteromonas sp. Ld20. The sequence goes on along the minus strand of NZ_JBISHB010000041.1, from coordinate 305,883 downwards.
ATTTGTCGAAGTAGGTAACTCTATGGTACATATGGATGCACTTTACCCAGGTGCGCCGTTTGAATGGGTTGAATTTGAACAAGGCGGTCTTGGCGTATTTGTGATCAGTAAAAAACAATTAGTAGCGTATTTTGCTGACTGATCACACTAAAATTAAAGCCGAGCCTTAGGCTCGGTTCTCAGTAGTCATTAGGAATGAGGAAAGCAATGGCAGGTAATAGCATTGGGCAGTTATTTAAAGTGTCCACCTTTGGCGAAAGCCACGGCGTTGCCTTAGGCGGTGTTGTGGATGGTACGCCCGCAGGCCTTGAAATCACAGAGGCCGATTTACAAATCGATTTAGATCGTCGTAAACCAGGACAAAGCCGTTATACAACGCAGCGCCGTGAAGACGATCAGATCAAAATTCTTTCAGGTGTATTTGAGGGTAAAACCACGGGCACTAGCATTGGTTTACTGATTGAAAACACCGATCAACGTTCAAAAGATTACGGAAAAATCAAAGACGTATTTCGCCCAGGTCATGGTGATTACACTTATTGGCATAAATACGGGCTACGTGATTACCGCGGCGGTGGTCGTTCATCGGCACGAGAAACCGCTATTCGCGTTGCAGCCGGTGCAATAGCTAAAAAATACCTAAAACAATTTCATGGTATTGAAGTACGTGCGTGTTTAAGTCAACTTGGGCCAATTAAAGCCGAAAATTACGATTGGGATGAAGTTGAAAATAACCTTTTCTTTTTCCCAGATGCAAGCAAGTTAGACGCACTTGATGAATATATGCGCGACCTTAAAAAGCAAGGTGATTCAGTGGGGGCAAAAGTCAAAGTGGTTGCTAAAAACGTACCGGTTGGCTTAGGCGAACCAGTATTTGACCGCCTAGACGCAGAGCTTGCGCATTCACTAATGAGCATTAACGCAGTCAAAGGCGTTGAAATAGGTGATGGTTTTGATGTGGTAGAGCAAAAAGGTTCGCAGCACCGCGATGAACTTACACCTGAAGGTTTTACATCAAACCATGCCGGTGGCGTACTTGCAGGTATATCTACAGGGCAAGATATCATTGCTTCAATTGCGCTTAAGCCAACATCGAGTATTACTATTCCCGGTAACAGTATTAACACCGAGAACGAAGCGGTTGAGATGATCACTAAAGGCCGCCATGATCCCTGTGTAGGCATTCGTGCAATCCCGATTGCTGAGGCGATGATGGCTATCACCTTAATGGATCATTTATTGCGCCAGCGTGGACAAAACCCACATGTAAACCACGAACATGGGCCAATTAAAGGCTCAGTTTAGGTATTTATAACACAATAAGTATTACTAACTAAAAGCGCGTTAAACGCGCTTTTTTGCTTTTTACGATTTAAATACAGCTTTCAGGATTAGTTCAACTTCACATTTGTATAATTTTTTTGGAGGTTATTACTATGCAAAATTCTACTTATATAAATACAGAGCAAGTTAAGCAAACTAAACAAAAAGCAACACTTGCAAGATTAGAGCGTTTTAGTCAGATAACCGATAGCAGTATCCGAATCCCCTTTACCAATTTTAAATTCGGGGTTGACGCATTAATTGGCCTTGTACCTTTTATTGGAGATGTAGCAGGCTTAATTCTATCGACCTATATATTATTTGAGGCTCAAAAATTAGGCGTAAGCTGGCATATTAAACTACGTATTCTATTCAATATGGCTATAGATTTTATAGGTGGGCTAGTGCCTGTGTTTGGGGATATTTTTGATGCATTTTTCAAGGCCAACACTCGTAATACGCGTTTGTTAAAAAATCATATAACTAAACAGTTAAAAGCAAAGGGGATTGAAAACTAAAATAAGCTTATTAGGATTAAAGTTTTGATGAGTTATTGCACAGTTGTAGGTATATTGAGTTTCATCTACAAACAGGATTTTAAAATGCAATTATTTATCGGTAATAAAAACTATTCTACCTGGTCGCTTAGAGCGTGGTATTTAATGAGTAAATTCAATATGGATTTTACTGAGGAGCAGTTGGTACTCGACACTCCTGAGTTTTATAAAACACTTAGTACTCGATTTGATGTGCAAAAAGTTCCCGCATTAATAGATGGTGGTTTGCACGTATGGGACTCTCTCGCAATTTGTGAATACATCAACGATGCTTATCTAGCTGGTTCAGCCTGGCCGAAAGATATAGCTCAGCGAGCCAAAGCGCGTAGTTTAAGCGCCGAAATGCATTCAGGGTTTATAGCGTTACGTAATGAAATGCCAATGAATATTCGTGCAACTCGTTTTGTTGAGCTATCTGATACTGCTAAAAATGATATAACACGTATAGATGAAATTTTTACGCAACAACAAGCCGATTACCCAAATGCTTGGCTATTCGGTGAATTTAGTATTGTTGATGCTATGTACGCGCCTATTGTACTGCGCTTAGAAACTTATCAAATTAATTTATCCGAAGCGGCAACTCGCTATACTGAGCAAGTGATGAATTGCCCAGTATTGCAAAGCTGGATAAAACAAGCACTAACAGAAACAGATATTGTCGAATGTGATGAAGCTGGCGTTGATGTTTAACTTGTTTTGCTAACCTATATGGCTTTTTACTTTCCTTTGAAAAGCCAGTACAATTCGCCACGTTTTTAATTGCATTAGCAGTATTATATCAAGGTGAGTTATCGAGTTTTTATGCATCAAATCGCCGATTTAATTTCTATTTTTGATAGCACTTTTTACCAAAGCCACAATACGCGCTTAATAAAAGGTGAGCATGAGCCAATTTATACGCCTGCTAACGAGCATACGTCATATCATCAAATCGTATTTGCCCATGGCTTTTACGCCAGTGCTCTGCATGAAATTGCGCATTGGTTAGTCGCGGGTGATAAACGCAGGCTTTTAGAAGACTATGGGTACTGGTATTGCCCAGACGGGCGAGATGCATCTCAACAAGCTGAATTTGAATCTGTTGAAGTTAAACCACAAGCAATAGAGTGGGCACTAAGCGCAGCGGCGGGGTTTGATTTTAATGTCTCTGTTGATAATTTAAATGGTGAGCAAACATGTCGTTTTGATTTTCAAGCACGTGTGCATCAGCAGTTAATCCAGTTTTTAGATGATGGTTTTAATCCGCGTACTAGTGCTCTTTTAAACGCATTAAGTAAATTTTATAACACGCCGTGGCCATTGAGTACGGCGCAGTTTTTATGGCAACATCCACAGGAGCTTTGTAATGGCGTTTAAATTAGGATTAATTGTTAATCCTGTTGCGGGTTTAGGTGGTAGTGTGGCGCTCAAAGGCAGTGATGGTGCTGACACTGCAGCCAAAGCGATTAAGCTTGGGGCGCAACCAAAAGCAAATTTACGAACTCAAGCTGCACTTGAAGTATTAACACCTTATCAGAACCAGCTTACTGTTTATACTGCCAATGGTGCAATGGGCGAGCATACAGCCAAAGAGCTTGGCTTTACCACTGAAGTTATTTATTACAGTGAACATGTTACTACCTCTGTGGACACAGAGCAGGCTGCAAAAGCATTATTAGAATTAGGTGTCGATCTTATTTTATTTGCTGGAGGCGATGGCACAGCCCGTAATATTTGTCATGCGGTTGAAGACAATGTCCCTGTGCTTGGTATTCCAGCAGGATGCAAAATTCATTCAGGTGTGTACGCTATTACGCCAAAAGCAGCAGGGCGTGTAGTTGAAATGCTGGTTAAAGGGGAACTTGTTACTCTTGGTGATGCCGATGTTATGGATATTGACGAAGATGCGTTTCGCCAAGGCACAGTAAAAGCAAAACGTTATGGTGAAATGCAAGTACCGAGTGAAGTGCGTTATGTGCAAGCTGTAAAAAATGGTGGCAAAGAAACCGATGAACTTGTATTGGCTGATATAGCCGCACATGTTGTGAGTGAAATGGAAGAAGACACGCTCTATATTATGGGCAGTGGCTCAACAGTTGAAGCGGTGATGCAAGAGATGGGCCTTGAAAACACGCTATTAGGTGTCGACTTGGTCGAAGATCAGCAGCTGATTGGGCGCGACCTTACTGCACAAAAGCTACTTGAATTAACAAAAAATCGAAAAACCAAGTTAGTGATCACGCTTATCGGTGGTCAAGGTCATATTTTTGGTCGCGGTAACCAACAATTAAGTCCAGCGCTTATTCGCGCGGTTGGTACACACAACATTATAGTGGTGGCAACAAAAACCAAACTACAGGCTTTAAATGGCCGTCCTCTCATTAGCGATACTGGCGATACTGAGTTGGATGATGAATTAAGCGGTTATATTCGTGTTACAAGCGGATTTAACGACCATATTATGTATGCAGTAGGCCACCAAGATTAATGGCTAACACACTGCAAAATCAGGAGAAGTAAGTAATGAGTTTAGTAAGCTATATAGATGCAGCCCAGCAGTATTTTGACGACTTAGTGATCAAAGCCACTGATGATGAGCTTTTTGCCGGTGGTTATTTACGCGGTCACTTTGATTTGGCAGTAGGGTATGCGCAAGTTGAAGAGCTCAACTTAGAAGTGTCAGAACTCAACGAGACGGTCGAAAAAAGCTTAGTAAAAGCGTATCGCAATGGCGAATTAAATGAAGATGACAAAACACTGGTTGTGAGAATTTGGGAAGAAGTAAAAGCGCTCGCATAATTTGTTCTAAGGTAACAGAAATAAAAACGGCAATCTTGCCGTTTTTTTGTGCTTTTTTATAATTCCGTCCCTAAAAACGCATTTTTATGTTTACTTAAAATTTACCTAAAGCGGCATTTACGGTAATGTAGCAAAGTATTAATTCTAGGGAACAAGCGAAATGAATAATAATAATGATGTGGCAATGCCAACAGGTGTTGTTGCTCGATTTTTAAACTTTGTTGAACGGGTGGGTAATAAGCTACCTGATCCGGCAATTATATTTTTGTTTGCCATGTTATTAATTTGGTTTTTATCATGGTGGTTTTCTGGCGTAAGTTTTGACGCCATTGATCCACGTACTGGTGAAGCCATTATAATTAACAACATGCTGGCAAGTGATTCTTTGGCCACTTTTTTATCTTCTATGGTAAAAACGTTTACAGGTTTTGCACCGTTAGGCGTGGTATTAGTGGCTATGCTAGGTGTAGGTGTTGCTGAACATTCAGGTTTCATCAATACTGGCCTTAAGCTAATGCTTAAAGTAACTCCGCAAAAGTTATTAACTCCTTCGATTATCCTAGTTGCTATTGTTAGCCATACAGCAACCGATGCTGGTTATGTATTGGTTATACCATTAGCGGGTGTGATTTTTTACGCTGCAGGACGCCATCCTCTTGCCGGTATTGCAGCCGCATTTGCAGGGGTAAGTGGTGGCTTTGGGGCTAACTTTATTCCATCAGGAATTGATCCACTATTACAAAGCTTTACGCAAAGTGCAGCGCAAATAATTAACCCTACAATGACGGTAAACCCATTAAATAACTGGGCATTTGCATCGGCGTCAAGTTTGTTTATCGTATTAGTAGGCTGGTATATCACTGATAAAATTATCGAACCACGTTTACAAAAAACAAAAGTTGATGGCGCAGAAGAAGACTTACCCGTATTTGAAGATGCGCGCAGTGATGAAAAACGTGCCTTTTTTATTGCAAGTAGCGTGATGATAGCAGGTCTTGCATTGTTAGCGTTTGTTTCAGCACCAGCAGATTCTGCAATGCGCAGCAGTGATGGCTCGCTTACTAATTTTAGTTCGCCTTTAATGCAGTCAATTGTGCCGTTAATCTTTTTACTCTTTTGGATCCCGGGTGCTGTATATGGCTTTACAGTCGGCACGTTTAAAACCACCAAAGACATGATAGATGCTATGAGTAAAGCCATGAATGGCATGGCGTACTATATTGTTATGGCGTTCTTCTGTTCGTTATTTATTGCCGCATTTAGTAAATCAAACTTAGGTGCATTACTGGCTATTGAAGGCGCGCAGCTTTTAAAAGCGATGGAATTACCCAGTGCTGTAACTGTCGTTGGCATCATCTTTTTAACAGGCTTTGTTAACTTATTTGTAGGCTCAAGCTCAGCTAAGTGGGCGCTGCTAGGTCCTGTATTTGTGCCGATGCTAATGCAGTTGGGCATTTCACCCGATCTAACGCAAGCAGCTTATAGGGTTGGAGACTCAAGCTCTAATATCATTACACCGCTTATGCCTTACTTTCCGCTAGTTGTTGTTTACTGCCAAAAGTATGTCAAAGGCACCGGAATCGGCACGCTCATTGCGTTGATGCTGCCATACTCAATCGCCTTTATGATTGGCTGGAGCTTATTTTTACTCGGCTACTGGGCACTTGGTTTACCGCTAGGAATAGACGCAAGTTATGTTTATCCAGCCGTAGCGCCTTAGATATTGGAATAATCATTTAAAAAATAGCCCCACCATGAAAATGATGGGGCTTTTTTGTTTCATAATTTTAAGATAAGCCATATTCTTCGCTTTTTAATATGGAAAGCGAATGCGTGTCTTTTCTACAATAGCATTAACATTATATAGAGCATGGAGAATAATAAAGAGCGTGACTTGTAAGGTTTTATTTAATTAAGTAGTCACATTAATAAAGGATTAAAATGAATAGGGACGTTAGCCTTCATACTAATAAATGAATGGAAGAAATGTTTTTTTGGGGAGAGGGTAAACCCCTTTCTTGGTTTTTAATAAGATACAAGTGAGCAGTGTTGTCCATTAAGTAATATGGAACAACCACAACTTACAACTTACCGCTTAAGGCTTAAAACTTACGGTGTAACTTCTCTAAAACTTTATTCTCGCTAACTTCCTTCTACTAACTTTACTTTATTCCAGACATAAAAAAACCTTACCATTTACATGGTAAGGTTTTTTTATTAAAGACGCGCTGCTTATTTAGCTGTGAAGCTTACTGGGCGACGTTCTTTACGAGGGCCGCTGCGCTTATCACCACGAGGGCCATCAGTGCGCTTTCTGTCACCTGATGGACGCTCAGAGCGTTCGCCACGTGGTTCAGCTGGGCCTTGATCTTGTGTAATTGTTAAGCCCATTGGACGTTTACAAATAAACACTTTTTGGAAATGATCAAGTACATCTTTTGGCATGTTTTGCGGTAATTGAACCGTACTGTGATTATCGTGTAAACGAATATCACCAATAAACTTGCTTGAGATATCAGCTTCGTTAGCGATAGCGCCAACAATGTTCTTAACTTGCACACCATGCTCACGACCTACTTCGATACGGTAAGTATCCATAGGGCCTGCATCACGGCTGTTACGTTCGCGAGGTTTACGCTCAGCGCGTTCACCACCACGCTCGCCGCCACGTTCGTTACGACGTCCGCGGTCACCGCGATCGTTACGTGGGTTGCGGTCGTTACGCTCGTTACGTTCACGAGGTTGAATCTTAACTTCTTCAACTTTAATTGGTGATTGTTGCTGTGCTAAACACAGTAACGCACCCGCTAGGTCTTCAGGAGCAAGTTCAAGTTTTTCAGCCATTTTAATAGCTACTTCATTGAAGAAGGTAATATCTTTGTTTTCAAGTGCGATAGCAAGTTTTGCTTGTAACGCTTCGATACGTTTTTCTTCAACTACTTTAGCTGTAGGCAATTCAACCTGTGCAATATCTGAATTCGTATGACGCATGATATTTTTAAGTAAATAGCGTTCATTGTGTTTTACGAATAAAATTGCTTTACCAGTACGACCAGCACGACCTGTACGACCGATACGGTGAACGTAGGCTTCAGAATCTTGTGGGATATCGTAGTTGATAACAAGGCTTAAACGGTCAACATCTAGACCACGTGCCGCAACGTCTGTTGCGATAACGATGTTCAACATGCCGCTTTTTAAGCGATCTACAGTGCGTTCACGTGCTTGCTGGTTCATATCACCATTAAGCGGAGCTACAGAGAAACCTTCGCGCTCTAATAACTCAGAAAGCTGTACTGTATCGTTACGAGTACGTACGAATACAATAGCGCCTTCATATTGCTCAGCTTCTAAAAAGCGAACAATGGCTTTATTCTTGTGTACGCTTGCATTCCAAAACACTTGCTCAACAGATGATACGGTTGAGTTACGCGCAGAAATATGAACCTGTTCAGGGTTATTCATATATTTGCTGCTGATGTTTTGAATTTGCTTAGGCATAGTCGCAGAGAAAAGACATGTTTGCTTTTCGCGCGGTGTTTTTTCCATGATGTTTTCAACATCATCGATAAAGCCCATACGTAACATTTCATCGGCTTCATCAAGTACCAATGCTTGTAAAGCATCAAACTTGATAGTGCCACGGTTAATATGATCGATTAAGCGACCTGGAGTAGCGACAATAACTTGCGCGCCACGACGAAGTGCACTTAGTTGGATACTGTAGCTCTGGCCACCATAAAGTGCCAATACTTCAATACCACGAACATGTTTAGCATATTGTTCGAATGCCTCAGCTACTTGGATCGCAAGCTCACGGGTTGGTGTGAGTACAAGGATCTGCGGCTGCTTCACAGACGGGTCAATATTATTAAGTAATGGCAGTGCAAATGCTGCGGTTTTACCTGTACCCGTTTGAGCTAGTCCCAGTACGTCCTTTCTTTCTAGCAATAACGGTATACATTGAGCTTGGATTTCAGATGGTGTCTTGTAACCCAACTCTTCAACTGCCTTCAAGATTGCAGGAGAAAGATTTAGAGATTCAAACGTGACTGGTTCTGACATTAATACGCCTCAACGAATTTAAAGAGGCGCGCATTGTATAGGATTTGTGAGGCAAATGCTTGTATAAATTACAACTAATTTATATGTGGTTGATGTTGATTGAAATTTAACCAGTTTGATTTTTGAGCAAGTCAAGCTGGTTAACATATTGGACACACAGTTATTGGTAAAGGCCGAGGTTTTCTTTTGCGTACGCTTCAAATTCTGTAAAGCCCCCAATGTGTTTTTGGTCAACAAATATTTGCGGTACAGTTGGGCAAGGCTTGCCTGCTGATTGCTCTAAGTCAGCTTTGCTAACACCTTCTTTGATTATATCAACATAGCGGTATTTAAAGTCATCGCGCTGGCTTGCTAATTTTTCAGCAACGTCTTTTGCACGAACACAGAATGGGCAGCCTTCACGGCCAAAAATTACAGTTAACATATCGCTCTCCTCGATTTGATTTAAAGTGATACTAATCACTAGATATAAAAATATACAGTGCAAAAAAACGATTGGACAGTTCTATTTTTATGATTTGAGGTTTTATGATTTGAGCAATTATAAGTGAGTCACTCGAGGGCACGCCATGGAGTGACTCACTTATGCTACGTTAAAAGGTTAAGCTAAAACCAATAGACGGGCGCATTTCAAAGTCATCTTCACTTTCTTTTATGATCAAATCATTGGTTGAGGTGATTTTTTGATAATCTAAATCTATGCTGCTGGTGTTTGCTTGGCCGTAGGCGTTCATTAACTCTAAAATTAACACGCCATCTAGGCCCCAGAAGTCCGTTGTGCGCTCAAAGCGTAAATCAAGGCGATGATATACATCAAAACGTTTTGAGAACGGGTCACCGTACTCGGGCAAAAAGCGGCCTTCAAATTCAGGGTTTTCTTTTACACCAATAATAGGGGTGTAAGTTTGACCACTGCGTGCTGTGAAGTTAAAGCCACCTTGCCACTTTTCACTGATTTGATAATTAAACACCATATTGACGACTAAAGGGGTGTCAGCGTAATAGTCTCGGGTGATGTTTTGGCGTTGATCAGTACGCTCACTTTTAGCATAGCTCACAGCGAGCCAGCCATACCATTTATCAGTTTTATTTTTATTAATTAATAAGTCAACACCGTAAGCACGCCCTGTGACATCGTTGCTGTAAAGCGTTGCTGCATCAGGGTAGTTATTTAATGCTAATGGTAAATCGTCCATGGTTTTATAATACCCTTCAACAGACCATGTCCAATCACCCGCAAGTTCTTGTGCAAAACCTAGACTGCCATGTTTTGAGGTTTGCGAACGTAAATTAGGGTTACCATGCTCTGGTAATATGTAGTCAACATCTTGCATACGGTTATAGTGGCCATATTTGGCGTTAATACTGTTACGATCATTAATAAAGTAGGTAAGCGCAAGGCGTGGCATAACAAAATCTTCATCGGTGTAATCATTGCTCTGATACTGTACACCAACTTCACTTTGCCATTGGTCATTGATATCCCAAATATGACTAGCACCAACAAAGTATTTATCAAGCGCGAGGCTGTCTTTCCCCGTGATGCGTTCGCCTTTATTTAAATCACAATCAGGGTCCAGCTCAGTACAAAGATACTGAAAGCCATTGTAACTGTAAGTTGTGTCGTTATCAAAATAAGCAGCATCAAATACAAGTTGCTGAGCTTTATTGATGCGCCAATTTAAGCGGCCTTTATAGGTGATTTGTTTTTCCTGTTCTTCTTCAAAAAAACCATCACTCAAGGTGGCGCGTTTACCGTATTCTAATCGCCCTGAATGATCGAGTGCACCAATACCTAACCGTAAACTAAAGTCTTTATTAAAGTGATCCCACAAAATACTTTGGCTGGTAAATTCGCGAATGAAATCAGCATCTCCTTGATATTCTGGATTTTTTAGTGATAATTCGGCACGCTGATTAAAACCTGCTGCAACTGAATCTTTAGCGCCTGTAAATGATACCGTAAGTGCATTTTTATCATTGATGTCCCAAATCCACTTTCCTTGATAGTCATGATCATCAGGCGCATCGTTAATGGTGACACCACTGAGCTCTCCATCGTCATCTTCAAGCTCTTCACCCTTTGAGAAAAATAGGGGTAAGGTACTTTTTCGCCCTGATAAATAAAATGCGGTGTTTTCTGTTAACTGTCCTTCCATAAAAACACCGGCATTAAACATTGTAAAATCCAGTGTGGTTGTAATCGGTTGGTACTTTGGGTTACGCAGTGTTACATCAAATACGGCACCAGTGGCATTGCTATAGCTGGAACCGTAGCCTGCAGAGTAAAGCTGGAAATCTTGAATTAAATAACGATTAAAAATAGAGCTGCCAAAATCATGAAAGATATAGCCTGCAGGCATAAAGTCAACTTCAAATAGGTTGTCATCAGGTGATGAACCACGTACAGCTGGCTCACTCATTGAGCCACCCGCAGCAACTACACCTGGTAATGCAAAAACAGCACGTAGCGGGTCGCCCATTGCGCCGGGCATAGTGACTAATTTTTCGGTGTTTTCTGTTATTTCACTGGTGATACTGCTGCGTTTATAGACAACGTCTATATGTTCCATTGTGTCTTTATTTGTTGATGTATTAGTATTTGCCTGCGCTAAAAGTGGCAAACAAAGGGCAAGCGGTGTTAAACGAAAAAGTGTGTGCAGTTGGTTGGCTATCATGTCTCTTCCATGGTTGTGAACAAATGTGATTGCCACGTATGATAGAGATAAAAATCGTATAAATGCTTAGAAAAATGTTGTGAATATGTACCTAAATGTAGGGAGCTGTTACAAAATGTTTCGTGGTTTATAAAGCATTTATTTTTATGCCAAGTTCACTTGAATACCCCATTGAGCGTGCGGTGATTTGTAACTGTTCGTTGATGATATAATAAGTTGGAAACGCGCTTATTTTATAATTGCTTTGAGTATGGCGATCACCTAATAGAATTGGCATTGTTAAGTTAAGATCTGATACAAAATCAACTACTTCCTGTGGGTTTCTATAATCAAGCGCAATACCAATTGCATTAATATTAGAGTCCTCTGTTACAGATTCTAGATTCGGCATACTGTATCGACAAATAGTACACCATGGTGCAAAGAAATAAACGACGGTGGTTTTGCCTTTTAGCATCGCAATATTGATCCGTTGCTCGCTGTCATTAACTAGGGGTAAATTAAAATACGGGGCAGGGCTGTTGCTTGTCGCGAGTAAATTGCGCTGCTGATATGCTGTAACTGCAAAAAAGACCACAGCAATGATGATTATGTTGATCATCAAGCTTTTTACTTTTTTCATATTTATCTCTGTGATTAATTTTTTAGTTTATTTTAACCTTGAAAAGTAAACATCGCACCCTTATTAATTTGAGTAGGCAAAAGTAGTTTTGAAAAAATAAAATATTTTTTCAAAATAATCTTGAAAACAATTTTGCCGTCCATATATAGTTTAGTGAGGACGCCTGATGGGTCCCAATTAAACAGAAGTAATTGAAATTTATATTATTAATTAAACTTTGCCTGTGCTTGTTCAATGGAAAAGCACTTGCAAAATATCGCTTAAATATGAGGATGTTATTATGCGTACAGTAGATTTATCACCACTTTATCGTTCATTCATCGGCTTTGATCATTTAGCATCTTTAATGGATGCGGCAGCTCGTACTGATAAGCAGCCAAGTTTCCCTCCGTATAATATTGAGGCACTCGATGAAGACAAATATCGTATTACTATGGCCGTTGCTGGTTTTAGTGATAATGAGCTGACTATTGAGTCAGAAAACAACACTTTAAAAGTTGCAGGCATTAAAGACAATAAAGATGAGAGCGCACAGCGCAAGTTTATTCATCAAGGCATTGCTGAGCGTAACTTTGAGCGTAAATTCCAATTGGGTGATCATGTAAAAGTGCTCGGTGCGGACTTAGCTAATGGTTTGTTAAGTATCGACTTACAGCGTGAAATCCCTGAAGCACTTAAGCCACGTAAGATTGAAATTGGCAGTGGCAACCTGCTAGAAGGTAAATAACCAGCCCTTTGATATTATTTTTCCCCTGATTTAATGTTATTTTTAGCCGCCTCTTTTGAGGCGGTTTTTTGTTTTCTGTGCGTAAAGCTCACCTCCGCGCGCATTTAAGGGTATTAGGTCAGTTGCTACCTTTGCTTTCTAACTTGGCTTGCATATTTTTTAGAACGGCTATTTTATCAATAGCCTCTTGTAACTGCGTTTGCGGGAGTCCATGTTGACGTCCTTTTTCAAGTAGGTTTTCTAGCTTTACTATTTTTTCTTTTGCTGCAATAACAAAACGTTGTTCAAGCCGTGTTTGCTGTTCGTTATGAAAGTCTAAGTAAGCTTGATGATCTAATATGTCACCTTCAAAATTGGCTGCGTTGACGGTTTTCTTTGTTATATTGGGTATATAATGAGGTGTTGTTATAGGCGTTTGTGACTGACGGCTATTGATAGTATTTACTGCCATATGGCTTTTGCTAGTGGAATTTACAACTGTTTGGTTTTTGCTTGGTGCTTTTGAATCAAAACTGATATTTGTGATGGGTAGTGACGGGGTTATATGTGGTGTCGATACAGTAACATCATTGATATATTTATGCTCTGAGAAAAAATTCACGGCTAAAAAAATTAAGCAAATAATGCCACTAATAATAAAAATAATTTTTTTGTTCATAACAGTATTGCATTTTGTTGTTGCCAAGCTAGCCAGTTTTGTTGATAACTGTGCTTTGCTTTTTGTATTGCAATGGCTTTTTTAGCTTGGTATATAACGGTTTCGTCTGCCGAGGTAAAATATTTATAGTGGTGGTTATTGCTCATTATTACCACCCATAAACCGTCAGGTGATCGAATCACGTGGGATAGTTCATCTTCTTTTTGTGTAAAAGCCAATTGTATGACCCAATTACTTTTATTTTTACGGGTTAGCATATTTTGATACTGAGCATAAATATCATGCTGCTTAAAAGATGTTAATGCCTGAGTGAATGAGCTGTTATGTACCGCTTTTCTAAATTTAATCGCATCTTCTCGGCTTGTAAATTCAACTCCGTAAGCAGTAACGTTATTTAGATATTTAAATCTTTTTTTATTTGCTTGGTAGTAAATTTTAATTTCTTCGTCAGATATTTGCTGCTCAAGGCTATCAAGAATAGGGCTTTGTACGTGCATCATGTTTTTAATACCTAGCCAGCTTTGAATTGAAGGGCGTAAAATTTCGCCTTTAGCTAATTCCTGCAAGTGGTCAATATTTATCCCTTTTTTTAAAAGTAGTGGTGTTGCAGCTAAAAGAGCAGCATTAAATTGCCGCTTTTTAAGCACTTCACTTCTAAATAAATTACTATCACCTTGGTGTAGTCTAAAGCGTACTTGCATAGATAGCGGTGTAATAAAATCATAAAGAGTAATAGGGTTTACAAACAGTTTATTTAAACTAGTTCGCTGTAATTTAATTACTTGTTCGGCAGTATATTTACCATCTGCTGGGTAGTTAGCTAATACTTGAATAAGCCATTGGGTAGTGTATTGCGTAAAATTAACCGTTTTTATATTATGCCCAGATAAACTCAGTTGAGAGTTAAATATGTTCATTAAATAGCGCTCAACATGATATTGCGTACTAAAGCCAACCTCTGATTGACGTGCTATCAGTTCAGGCATGTTTTGTTCAGCTTGCTGTAGTAAAAATTGGTTCTCAAATACGCGGGTACGAACCTCTTTGATGCTAATGTTCGTATTATGTTGTTTATATACTTGATGCATAAAGCGAACTTCCGCATTAGTATATTGGTTAAATGATGCCACTGTTAAGGGGCTATAAAGCACCCCTAATAGTAACAACAAGATTGTAGTCAATCCTTTCATTGGCGAGCTACCATCGCATGATTAAGTAAATGTACGACCATTGCAATAGCATGGGGAATAACCTGTTTTGCTGTATCTAAACGGTCGTAGTGATCTTTTGAATTAAGTACAATACCGCCTTGGGAATAAGAAAATGCTCCTCCTTGTGTTAGTAAAGGTCGAACATCTTGGCTGTTAATATCCAGTGCTGAAAATGTTTGCATTGCTTGTGTGATCAAAGCAGTGTCATTCAGTTTTTCTTGATCGTAGTAGTCTTTTACCCAACTTTCCCAGCTTGAATGATTTAGATCTGATGTTGTCCAGGTATGGTGTGGTTGCAGTAAATCAGTGGTATGGAAAACAAAACCTAATACTTGCGGGTTCCCGCTTTGTAAATAACTTTGATACCAATATTGACCTAAGTTATCAATGGGTTGAAATGGCATTTCTTCAAAATCATCGTACATGCTATAGGTAGAATCGCTGTCGATTCTATAATTGGCTTCAGTCACACCATAGCTATTATATTTTGACGAATCAGCATTAAACCAACCTGTCTCGCCTCCTTTTCCATCGTCAAGGTAGTCACCTTTTAACCACGCTGATGCTAGGTTATCAACAGTGCCCCATACAGTCAGCTTTTGGTAATTATAGCCGCCAAAGTCGTTACCATGTTGATCTGCACCTTGTGTATGATTTTGAAAGTGCCAATAGCTTGTGTATTTAACAATACTTTCAGCTGCTCCCCAGACAGGAGCTTGTACGCATGAACCTGTGACTGCGCCACAAAAAAACGTATCTTCAAAGTCATCTACATCATAGGCGGCTTGACCGAGTACGTCAGCTAGTTGTGTTATGGTCATATTATTTTGCTGAGCATAGCGACTCAACGCCAAAAATTCCGTGCTACTTGGGTGCTGCTGCATATAATTTACGGCATCAATAACAATGCGCTTATGTGTTTCTTGGCTAAACGCTTGAGCTTGGCTAGTACTTAAAAGTAATAGTGCTGTTAAAAGCTGTTTTTTCATCGTGTTCTCATAGTGTTGTGAAGTAATTACTAATATTAAAAAGTAGAGTAGTTACACTATAATGACAAATTAATTAAACATTAAATTAACAATATTACCTATTTTGATACTTTGGTGCTAGGCCTGTTTATCTTTCGAGGTTGAATTTGCAGCAGTGTGTTTGGTTTTTAGGCAAGGCAGAGTCAATGATGTGTGGTTATTCCCCATAGGCGATAACTCAGTATAAATGCCAAACATGCGCTGCCCAAAGGGTTCTTCCTAGGGGTACACGGATGTAGGTAAGGGGCGTGAGCAGGACGCACAAGCTTTGCTCGGTTTTTACTTAGCCCGCTCGATTACAAACCTCGCGCCGCGATTAAATCGCCCCTAGATTGAATAAGTTTCAATCCACAAAGGTCAACAGGCCCTAGAGTTTTTCTATATTAGTTAAGCACCACTGCGCTCTTTTTAAAGTTGCCGATTGTTGAGTTTCGTTTTGCTTTTGCCAATTTTTATAGACCATACCTATGCGTGGGTTACGCGATAAGCGGGCTTCGTGGGTATGCATAAATAGCCAATATAAACTATTAAACGGGCAGGCCGTTTCTTCACTTTTTTGTTTGACGTTATAATGACAACCTTTACAGTAATCACTCATTTTGTTTATGTAGTTTCCGCTCGAAGCATACGGTTTTGTTGCAATTAGCCCACCATCAGCAAACTGGCTCATTCCTCGTGTGTTAGGCATTTCTACCCATTCAATGGCGTCGATATAAATTCCTAAATACCAGTTATCTACGTCATCAGGCTTGATGCCGGTCAATAAGCAGAAGTTGCCTGTGATCATCAATCGTTGAATGTGATGCGCATATGCTGTGTCTAAACTTTGATCGATTGCCTGCTTCATGCAGTTCATTTTTGTGTTACCGTGCCAAAAATAATCGGGCAATGCCCGTTTTGCATTTAGTTCGTTTTTAGTCGCGTAGTCTGGCATATTTTGCCAATAAACACCCCTTACGTATTCTCGCCAACCTAAAATCTGCCTAATAAACCCCTCAACTTGCGCCAAGTTAATTTCATTTTTTCGCTTATCAAATTCACTCAACACTTGGTTAATAACGTGCATTGGATGCAACATTTTTGTGTTAAGGGCAAAAGCGATACGACTGTGATAAAGGCTCCATTTGTGTGATGTTTGACACGTCATGGCATCTTGAAACTGACCAAAATGAGGTAAAAGGTGGGTGCAAAAGTAATCTAGTAGTTGTTTTGCTTGATTGCGACTCGTAGGCCATAAAAGAGTTGAAGAGCAATGACCTAGTGTACTTATTTTATGATTGTTAATTCGCCGTAAAATAATTTCAATATCATTACTGAATACTTTAGGTTCAGGGATTGTTGCTAAGTCGGCTTTCTTTAATTTATTACGATTGTCTTGATCAAAGTTCCATTGTCCGCCTTGTGGTGCGCCATCTTTCATTAAGATATTAAAGCGTTTGCGCATCATGCGGTAAAAGAACTCCATTTTCACATGTTTATCTTTTTTAAAGTGGGCGCTAATATCACTGTAAGGTAATAGAAAATGTTCGCTATCACAGGCGCTTACTTTCAAAGATATGTGTGATTCTAACTGCTGCATTTGCTGATATAGCCGATATTCATCTGGATACTGATACTGGATTTCCTGGCATTGGTATTGCTCAGCTAAACGCTTTAAAAGAGTTGTAATGGACTCATCATGTTGGGTGTCATCAAGGGTTAAATGCAACACATTTAATTGTGATTTTTTAAGGGCACTGGCAAAGTTTTCCATAGCTGAAAAAAATGCTGCGACTTTTTGTATATGATGCTTTACATAATTAGTCTCTTGTTTTAATTCAGCAATGACATAAAGGTATTGCGCTTGGTTTTCTTCTTTATACCAAGTGTGATTTGCATTGAGCTGGTCGCCAAAAATAAATCGTAATATTTTATATGCCATAAACTTAACCTAAAACACTTTTATACGATTGACCTCTAAAGTTGGATCTCATTATGTAAGGCGTGCTGGCCAAAGCGTTCTTCCTAGTCTTTGTTGCTCGGTTTTTACTTAGCCCGCTAGGTTACAAACTTCGCGCCGCGATTAAATCGCCTCCATATCTACGCAGATTGGTATTAACCCCCTGTGAAACGCTGAAGTTTGCATCTTGAGGTTGTTTGTATATAAATGTGGTATAAAAAGAAATTCAAACAAAGGAATGTAATCTGTGATTAATCGTCAGTACCATAGTGAAATATTAAAAATTGCTTTATCTTGCCTGATTACCCTTTGTTACGTGGGGCCTTTACATGCCAACGTTTATAAATGTGAGACCAAAGGGGTTGTGGAATTTAGTCAATTTCCATGCGGGGAAAATGCTGAGTTTATTGTTGTAAAAGAACAAAAAAGCGTACCTACACCAAAAGTTATACTGGAGGCAACGGGGGAGTCTGATATTGATAGCTATATTCGTTTGAAACAGATTGACGCGCAGATCCAACAACATCAAGATAAGATCGATACACTTAGCGTTAAAATGAATAAAATAATTGCAGCGTTAGTAAATCAATCTGATGCGCAGATTAATAACTTATCGGGTGCAAAAAAGGATATTGCAATAGCAAATCAAATGACTAACGCTTCACAACGATTTACTGTGTTAATTGAACGTGAACAGCATGACATTGATCGTTTAGTCAGTGAAAAAAAACATTTAAAAGAAAACCAAAACAGTGATGTTAAAAGTACACAAACGCCACAGAGTAAAGGTATAGATTCATTTATTCGTTTACAGACAATTAAGCGAGAGATGCAAAGGCATCAGGCAAAAATAAATACATATCAAATCAACATGAACCAGCAAATATCAGCGCTTGAGGATGAGGTAAGTGAACAGCCAACGAATATCACGGATGCGACTTATGATGATTCATTATCCAGAAGGATGGAGGCGGTAACATCTAAGTATCATACATTAATAGACGTAGAGCAGCGTCAGATCGATAGACTTCATTCTGAAATGATTAGCTTACAGTAATCACACGGCATCAATTGGTTCGTCATATATATTGCTCAACGCTGTGATGATATTTGCTTTTTAATTGTTTATTGAGAGATACGATACTGGGTTTGATTATTGCAATGCTATGCAATAATTGTTGTTTATCGTGAGTGTTTATCCCATGGATTTCGATTGTGTTTTCTTTACTAGTTTTTGGTTGCTAATTACAGCAACCCTCTTTATAATAGGCGCTATTGTTTAGCTTAGCTTACTTTTGCTAAATATGTATCAAGGACACTTGATGCTAGTTGTCGCGGGATGGAGCAGTCTGGTAGCTCGTCGGGCTCATAACCCGAAGGTCGTCGGTTCAAATCCGGCTCCCGCAACCACAACTTTGAGTAGCGATTTTTTGTTACTGATTTGAAATCGCGCATTCTATGTAATGCGCGTTTTGCGTTTAAGCAGTTGTGCTTATTCAGGTGGCCTTTAGCTACCCGCAACCAAGCTTGGCCCATGGCCACACAGTTTTATGCTTTAGGTGTGACGCCCCGCTTGGTTCGGGGCGTTGTTGTATCTGCACCACTTGGTTTTATACCAAGGAATAAGTTAAGTATTTTAGGGCTATAAGCCCTTTTTTTGTTTGTATGGAGGATTTTCGTGACAAAACTTGAGCAAGATTTATTAACCATGCTTTCACCGTCAGTAGAGATGTTAGGCTTTGAATTACATGGTCTTGAGTTTGTGCAAGCCGGTCGCCATTCTACGCTTAGAGTCTACATTGATCATGAAGCGGGGATTTCAGTCGATAATTGTGCTGACGCAAGTCGTCAAATTAGCGCAATTTTAGACGTCGAAGACCCAATTACAAACGAATATGATTTGGAAGTGTCGTCTCCGGGTGTTGATCGTCTATTATTCAAACAAGACCATTACGAGAAGGCGCAAGGAGAGGAAGTACGCGTACGTACTAAACTTCCACAGGATGGTCGTCGTAATTTTAAAGGCGACTTAGTATCAGTTAGCAGTGATATGATCACACTATCAAGTGATGGTGCTGAGCATCTAATCATGCTGAGCAACGTTGAACGTGCGAACATCATCGCAAAGTTTTAATACGAGTGCGAAGGAATAGGGCAAGCGAGGCATTACCCATGGCAAAAGAGATATTATTGGTTGCTGAAGCCGTTTCCAATGAGAAAGCGGTTCCAAAAGAAAAGATTTTCGAAGCGTTAGAGTTCGCATTAGCGACAGCGACTAAGAAAAAACATATTGGCGAAATTGAAGTTCGTGTAGCAATTGACCGTAAAACGGGTGACTACGACACATTTCGTCGTTGGCAGATTGCTCCAGTACTTGAAGATGGTTCACTTGAAAACCCATACAGCGAAATTACATTAGAAGCTGCACAAGTTGAAGATGAAAATCTACAAATGGGTGACTTTGTTGAAGAGCAAATTGAATCAATCAAGTTTGATCGAATCACAACACAAATGGCCAAACAGGTAATCGTACAAAAAGTACGTGAAGCTGAACGCGCATTAGTAGTTGAAGCATATAAAGATCAAGAAGGCGAGTTAGTAACGGGTGTTGTAAAAAAAGCAACGCGTGATGCAATCGTGCTTGATTTAGGTAATAATGCAGAAGCGGTAATTTACCGTGATGACATGTTACCTCGTGAAAACTTCCGTCCAGGCGATCGTATTCGTGGTCTACTTTACGAAGTAAAACCAGAAGCACGCGGCGCACAGTTATTTGTAACGCGCTCTAAGCCTGAAATGCTGATGGAGTTGTTCCGCATTGAGGTGCCAGAAATTGGCGAAGAGATGATTGAATTACGTGCCGCTGCACGTGATCCAGGTTCACGTGCTAAAATCGCTGTAAAATCTAACGACAAACGTATTGATCCAATTGGTGCGTGTGTTGGTATGCGTGGCGCACGTGTACAAGCTGTGTCTACAGAGCTTGGTGGTGAACGTGTTGATATCGTACTATATGACGATAATCCAGCACAGTTTGTTATCAATGCAATGTCACCGGCTGAAGTTGCATCTATCGTAATGGATGAAGATACGCATTCTATGGATATCGCTGTTGAAGCTGATAACCTAGCACAAGCAATTGGTCGTAACGGTCAAAACGTTCGTCTTGCTAGCCAGTTAACTGGTTGGGAATTAAACGTAATGACAGTTGAAGACATGCGTACTAAGAACGAAGCTGAGTCAGACAAGCTAATTAACTTATTTACACAAAACCTTGATATCGATGATGATTTTGCGTCATTGCTTATTAATGAAGGTTTCTCAACACTTGAAGAAGTAGCCTATGTACCAGCTGCTGAGTTTTTAGAAATTGATGGTTTAGATGAAGAAATGGTTGATTTACTTCGTTCGCGTGCAAAAGATGCATTAACAACGAAAGCATTGAAAACAGAAGAAAGCCTTGAAGGTGCAGAGCCTGCTGAAGATTTATTAGCACTTGAAGGGTTAGAACGTCACCTAGCGTTTGTTATGGCAAGCAAAGGGGTTGTTACGTTAGAAGATTTAGCAGAGCAAGGTATTGACGAATTAGTAGATATTACAGAGCTTTCTTCTGAGAAAGCGGGTGAGCTAATTATGGCTGCACGTAATATTTGTTGGTTCGCAGACGAGTAATTTATTAACGGAGGTATTAGAGACTATGGCAGAAGTAAATGTTGAAAAACTAGCCGGGGATATTGGTACAACTGTTGATAAATTACTTCAACAACTATCGCAAGCCGGTATCACTAAGCAAGCAGGTGATAATGTAACCGAAGCTGAAAAAGCAACGTTACTTGATCACTTAAGCAAGCAACATGGCGGCACAGGCTCAGATGGCCCTGCACGTATGACTTTACAACGTAAGAGCAAAAGCACACTGAGTGTAACTGGCTCTACAGGTCAAGCAAAGTCTGTACAGGTTGAGGTTCGCAAAACCCGTACTTACGTGAAGAAAAGCGCTATTGAGCAAGAGCAAGAACAAGCACGTATAGCAGCTGAAGAAGCCGCTCGTCGTGAAGTTGAGCAAAAGGCAGCGCAAGAAGCTGCTGAGCTTAAAGCAAAACAAGATGCAGAGCGTAAAGCCAAAGAAGAGGCTGACCGTAAAGCAAAAGAGGAAGCTAAACGTAAAGCAGATGCTGAACGTGCAGCAAAACAGAAGCAGATGACCCCAGAGCAAAGCGCTAAGTCAGAGAAAGATCGCGTTGAAGCTGAGCGTCTGCAAAAAGAAGCAGAAGAGGCCGCATTGAAGAAAGCTGAAGAAGAAGCGAAACGTCAAGCAGAAGAAGCAAGAAAGCTAGCTGAAGAAAACTCAGCACGCTGGAAGAAAGAAGAAGAAGAACGTAAGAAACGCGAAGAGACAGCGGATCACCATCTTACGACTTCAACTTACGCACGTGAAGCAGAAGATGTTGCCGATGCTCGTGATGAGCAAGGTACACGCCGTGCGAAGAAAAAGAAAAAAGCCCCAGCGAAAGAGAAGTTTTCTCCTTCGAGAGGCAAAAAAGGTAAGCTAAAAGCACCAGCATCATTACAGCACGGTTTCCAAAAACCAACTGTTGATGTTAAAAACGAAGTGCGTATTAGTGAAACAATTACAGTCGCTGAGCTTGCATCACGCATGGCAGTTAAAGGCGCTGAAGTTGTTAAAACAATGATGAAAATGGGTGACATGGTTACTATTAACCAAGTGATTGACCAAGAAGCTGCACAGTTAGTTGCAGAAGAAATGGGTCACAAGGTTATCATTGTTAAAGAAAATGAATTAGAGCAAACAGTACTAAATGACCGCCATGAAGATGGTAAGTCTGAGCCTCGTGCTCCAGTAGTAACTGTAATGGGTCACGTTGACCATGGTAAAACATCAACACTTGATTACATTCGCTCAGCGAAAGTGGCATCAGGTGAAGCGGGTGGTATCACACAGCATATTGGTGCTTATCATGTTGATGTTAATGGCAACATGATCACGTTCTTAGATACTCCAGGTCACGCGGCGTTTACATCAATGCGTGCTCGTGGTGCTAAAGCGACTGATATTGTAATCCTAGTGGTAGCAGCAGATGATGGTGTAATGCCACAGACTAAAGAAGCAGTACAGCATGCGCGTGCAGCTGGCGTTCCTTTAATCATTGCTGTTAACAAAATGGATAAAGAAGGCGTAGACCCAGATCGCGTTAAGAATGAGCTTGCTCAACTAGACGTTATTCCTGAAGAGTGGGGCGGTGATACACAGTACGTGCATATTTCTGCTAAAACTGGTTTAGGTATTGATGAGCTTCTAGAAGCGGTATTAAACCAATCTGAACTACTTGAGCTTACAGCCCCAAGTGTTGGTATGGCGGCTGGTGTTGTTATTGAATCTCGTCTTGATAAAGGCCGTGGTCCAGTTGCATCTGTACTTGTTCAATCAGGTACGCTTAATCAAGGTGACATTGTATTATGTGGTCTTGAGTATGGTCGTGTTCGTGCAATGCGCGATGAGAACGGTAAAGACATTCGCTCTGCAGGTCCTTCTATCCCAGTTGAAATCCTAGGTTTATCAGGCATTCCAGCTGCTGGTGATGAAGCAACTGTTGTTAAAGATGAGCGTAAAGCGCGTGAAGTTGCACTTTACCGTCAAGGTAAATTCCGTGATGTTAAGTTAGCGCGTCAGCAAAAAGCGAAGCTTGAAAACATGTTTACTAACATGACTGAAGGCGATGTGTCTGAAGTTAATGTAGTACTTAAAGCAGACGTTCAGGGTTCTATCGAAGCGATTTCTGATTCATTGACTAGATTGTCAACAGATGAAGTTAAAGTGAAGATTGTTGGTTCTGGTGTTGGTGGTATCACTGAGACAGATGCAACACTTGCTGCAGCATCTAACGCAATCGTGGTTGGCTTTAACGTTCGTGCTGATGCATCTGCTCGTAAAGTGATTGAGACTGAAAACTTAGATTTACGTTATTACAGTGTAATCTACAGCTTGATTGACGAAGTTAAACAAGCCATGTCTGGCATGTTAGCACCTGAGTTCAAGCAAGAGATCATTGGTCTTGCTCAAGTACGTGACGTATTTAAGTCACCAAAAATTGGCGCTATCGCTGGTTGTATGGTTACTGAAGGTACGATTAAGCGTAGCGCGCCAATTCGTGTATTACGTGAAAACGTGGTTATCTACGAAGGTGAGCTTGAGTCACTGCGTCGCTTTAAAGACGATGTTGCTGATGTTCGTAACGGCATGGAATGTGGTATCGGCGTTAAGAACTACAACGACGTTCGCGTTGGTGACCAAATCGAAGTATTCGAGACAGTTGAAGTACAACGTACTCTTTAATTGCTCGTAAGCTAAGATTATAAATGGGGGCTTAGCCCCCATTTGTGTATCCATTATTTAAATAACTTATTTATATTTCTCAATGAGTTATAATTTTAGAGTAAAGTATAATGAGAGAATTTTCTCGTACTGATCGTGTTGCTCAGCAAATTCAAAAAGAAATTGCTGTTATATTGCAACGTGAAATAAAAGATCCACGCTTAGGCATGGTGACAGTGTCTGCTGTAGAAGTATCACGCGACTTGTCTTACGCTAAAGTATTCATTACTGTTTTTAATATAGAAGATGAAAATGCAGCGAAGCAAAGTGCTAACGTATTAAACGAAGCAACAGGATACATCCGCTCATTATTGGGTAAACGTATTCGCGCCCGTATTATGCCGGAGCTGAAGTTTGTAGTTGATAACTCACTGATGGAAGGCATGCGCATTTCTAACTTAGTGGATTCAATCATTCGTGAAGACAATGCTAAGCATGTAGATGACGAAGCTGATAGCGTTGATGACGTTAATCAAGTAGATGACGAAACAGATAGCGAAGAAGGCACAAATACAGATGGCAAAGCGCAGTAAAGGCCGTCCTGTTGACGGTATTTTGTTGTTAAACAAACCACACGGTATTTCATCAAATAAAGCATTACAGCAAGCTAAGGGTGCTTATTTTGCACAAAAAGCGGGGCACACAGGTGCTCTTGACCCGCTTGCAACGGGTATGCTGCCGATCTGCTTTGGTGAGGCTACCAAGTTCACGCAGTTTTTACTTGATACTGACAAAACCTATGTTGTGCGCGCCAAATTAGGCGAGCGTACTACAACGTCTGATTCTGATGGTGAAATTGTCAGTACCAAAGATGTCAATGTGACGCGTGAGCAACTGATAAAAGAAATTGCCGCATTTGTTGGCGAGTCTGATCAATACCCGTCAATGTACTCAGCACTTAAGTATCAAGGGCGACCTTTATATAAGTATGCGCGCGAAGGGATTGAAGTACCTCGTAAATGCAGAAAAATAAATGTGTTTAGCTTAACGTTCGATGAATTTGATGAACAGCGCAATGAAATTCAAATGACGGCCCACGTCTCAAAAGGGACGTATATTCGTACCATCGTAGACGATCTAGGTGAAAATTTAGGCTGTGGCGCACATGTTATTATGCTACACAGAACCGCTGTTGGTCAGTACCCGGCAGATAAAATGGTCTCCTTGGATGAAGTTGAAGCGCTACTTGCAAAAGCGAAAAGTGAAGAAATTGTTCTTTCAACTTATTTAGATGCGTTGCTATTACCAATTGATACTGCGTTAGTTGATTTACCGGTTGTTGAAATAACGAAAGCGCAAGGCTCTGTGTTTAGTCACGGGCAGGCGGTCGAATTACCAATAGCGTTACCTGATGGTTCAATTAAGGTATTGGCTGATGGTGTTTTCATCGGTACAGGCGAAGCGAATGCTAATGGTCACTTAAAAGTGAAGCGTGGACTTGCCAGTCAGCAAGATGATTACGTAAAACCTGAATAGCTAAAGTTGTTATTTAAAGCTGGCTATTAGCCATAGATGGGGATAATTAACTTGTAGTTATCCCCATACTTGGTAGAATACGCCCGCTTAATCGTTTTGGCTGAATTAGTGATCGGCTAAGACACCTTTTAAATTTTATTTTTGGAGTTATTATGTCACTAAGTAATCAAGAAAAGATCGATATCATTGCAAAATTCGCACGCGCTGAAGGCGACACTGGTTCACCTGAAGTACAAGTTGCACTTTTAACTTTTGATATCAACAAGCTTCAAGGTCACTTTGCTGATCACAAGCATGACTTCCACTCACGTCGTGGTCTGCTTCGTAAAGTAAGCACTCGCCGTAAACTGCTTGATTACCTTAAAGGTAAAGACATTGCACGTTATACTGCGTTAATCCAAGAACTTGGCCTACGTCGCTAAGAACTAGATTACATAGAAAGGAGCTTTTTAGCTCCTTTTTTTGTGCCTAAAATTTGTCAAATATTTTGCTGCTTTTATCCTAAAACGCTTGAAAAGTAAGTTGAAATCCCCATCATAACTTCTGGACTATACGTGTAAGTAAAGTGACATCAAGAGTCTGTATTATCTAGTCGCTAGACTCGCATTTTTATGTGGCTTTGGTATATACTACGCGCGTAGATAAAAAGGTTTGTCTACGCTTATTCGCATCATTGCCAATTGTAGTACTTAATTGATTTCCAACTGAATACAATTATGTACTGTAATTGGTACTTTGATGACAACTTATTAGAACACATTTAAGGAACATTTTAAGTGCAAGCAATTATTAAAGAATTCCAACTAGGTCAGCACACAGTGACCATCGAAACAGGTGCTATCGCACGTCAAGCTGACGGCGCAGTACTAGCAAGCATTGGTGATACATCAGTTTTAGTAACTGTTGTTGGTAAGCGTGAAGCGCAACCTGGCCAAGACTTTTTCCCGCTAACAGTTAACTACCAAGAGCGTATGTACGCTGCTGGTCGTATCCCTGGTGGTTTCTTAAAGCGTGAAGGTCGTCCTAACGACGGTGAAACACTTATTGCACGTCTTATTGACCGTCCAATTCGTCCACTTTTCCCAAGCGGTTTCGTAAACGAAGTACAAGTTATTGCTACTGTTGTTTCTGTTAACCCTGAAATCCAACCTGATATGGTTGCGATGATTGGTACTTCAGCGGCGTTAGCTATTTCAGGTATCCCATTCAGTGGTCCAATTGGTGCTGCTCGCGTTGGTTATATCAACGGTGAATATGTACTTAACCCTACATTAAAAGAGCTTGAAGAAAGCCAACTTGATTTAGTGGTAGCAGGTACTGATAAAGCGGTACTTATGGTTGAGTCAGAAGCTAACGTACTTGCAGAAGACGTAATGCTTGGTGCTGTTGTATATGGTCATGAGCAATCTCAAGCGATCATTACTGCAATTGAAGAGTTTAAAGCACAAGCAGGTAAGCCTACATGGGATTGGACTGCACCTGCGAAAAACGTAGCGCTTGAAGATAAAGTAGCCGCTATTGCAGCTGAGAAAGTAGGCGAAGCTTACCGCATCACTGATAAAGTTGCTCGTAAAGAAGCACTTGGCGTAGCTAAAGATGAAGTTGTTGCAGTATTAACAGCTGAACTTGCTGAAGGCGAGTCTCTAGACAAGCAAGAAGTTGGTAAAGTATTCGGTTCATTAGAGAAGAAAATCGTTCGTGGCCGTATCGCTTCTGGCGAGAAACGTATTGATGGTCGTGAACCAGATATGATCCGTGCACTAGACGTAATGACTGGCGTATTGCCACGTACTCACGGCTCTGCAATCTTTACGCGCGGTGAAACTCAAGCACTTGTTACAGCTACACTTGGTACAGAGCGTGATTCACAGTTAATCGACGATTTAACTGGCACGCACAAAAACCACTTTATGCTTAACTATAACTTCCCTCCGTTCTGCGTAGGTGAAACTGGTTTTGTTGGTTCTCCTAAGCGTCGCGAAATCGGCCATGGTAACCTAGCTAAGCGTGGTATTGCAGCTGTAATGCCAACATTGACTGAGTTCCCTTACTCAATCCGTGTTGTATCTGAGATCACTGAATCAAATGGTTCATCTTCAATGGCCTCTGTATGTGGTACTTCACTTGCACTTATGAATGCAGGTGTACCAATCAAAGCATCTGTTGCGGGTATCGCGATGGGCCTAGTTAAAGAAGATGAGAAGTTCGTTGTTCTTTCTGACATCTTAGGTGATGAAGATCACTTAGGTGACATGGACTTTAAAGTGGCGGGTACTGCTGCAGGTATCACTGCACTACAGATGGATATCAAAATTGAAGGTATCACACAAGAAATCATGCAAATTGCGCTTAAACAAGCAAAAGCTGCACGTTTACACATTCTAGGTGTGATGGACGAAGCAATCTCTGCACCGTCTGAAGAACTTTCAATGTTTGCTCCACGTATCTACACAATGAAGATACCACAGAAGAAAATTGCTGAAGTTATCGGTAAAGGCGGCGCAACTATTCGTCAACTTACTGAAGAAACAGGTACTACGATTGAAATCGGTGATGATGGCACAATCAAAATTGCAGCAACTGACGGCGAAAGCGCAGCAAATGCAATTAGCCGCATTGAGCAATTAACAGCTGAGCTTGAAGTAGGTACTATCTACGAAGGTAAAGTTGTACGTATCGTTGATTTCGGTGCGTTCGTAAACATTCTTCCTGGTAAAGATGGTCTAGTACATATTTCTCAAATTAGTACTGAGCGCGTAAATAACGTTGCTGATCACCTTTCTGAGGGTCAAGAAGTTAAAGTTAAAGTACTAGAAGTAGATCGCCAAGGTCGCGTACGTCTAAGTATCAAAGAAGCAATGGAATCAGCAGCACCTGCAGCTGACGCACCTACTGACGCTTAATTGTTGATATTTAATCCAGATATTCTCTGGATAGCATAAAAAAGGGGCTGTATAGCCTCTTTTTTTATGCTTTAATGAAACCTCTTTGGATAGCACTTGTCTTATCTGTTTGCTACTTATCTAGGTATTAAGGATTTTAATGATACTTAAACACATCGCTTTAGCATCGTTTGCTGTTTTGTCTTTAAGCGCTTGTCAGTCAACGTCTCAAGCTGAACCAACGCCAATTGTAAACGTCCCTTTTACAGCTCCTTTAGCGTCTGATTTTCGTAGTGAAATAGCGATAGCGCGTTACTCAGAGCTATTAAATCGTACTGATTTAGAGCCAGAACAACAAGCTAAGTTATATTACGACCGTGGAGTATTATTCGATAGCTTAGGGATGCCGACGCTGGCACGTATTGATTTTAATCGCGCTGTACAATTAAAGCCCAACTTGGCTGAGGTGTATAACTTTTTAGGTATTCACCACACCTTGATGCAGCAATATGAAAAAGCTTACGAACTTTTTGATTCTGCACTAGAGCTCAATGAACAGCATGAATATGCATATTTGAATCGTGGTATTGCGCTCTATTATGGAAACAGACCTGTATTAGCATCGGCTGATCTGTCTGAGTTTTTAGCCCGTGCACCAAGTGACCCATATCGTGTTTTATGGCTTTACCTTGCGCAAGCTGATGATGAACCAATAAAAGCTCTTGCAAATCTAAAAGCAAATGCACAAGGACTAGACGATAGCCAGTGGGCATATGGGCTAATTTCATTGTATTTAGGTGATATGAGCGAACATTCTTTTTTGGCAACCATCAGCGAAGGTGTAAAGTCAGAGCAAGAATATGCTCAACGTTTATGTGAGGCTTATTTTTATCTTGCAAAAATGTATCAAGCAGAAGGGCTTAATTATCAAGCAGCAGACTTTTTTAGGTTAACGCTTGCAACTAATGTCCATGAATTTGTTGAATATAAATATGCACGTTTAGAGCTTGAGTTAATGGCTGGTGATAACGCTAGTTAAATGGCTAATCAGCGTTGTTGTTATACTGAGCTTAGGAGGGTTACCTAGCTCGGTGAATCAGCATCACGCTCTTGCTTTTTGGCATGTAAAACATACCCCGACTTCGATTTTTATAAACTATTACCGCTTTGCTGATGATTTTAAATCCCTGTTGAGTTCTTTGCCCGATCCTACATTATATTTATTAGCTTTGAGCGGTGAAGCTGATGCACAGTTTGTTTGGGCATTACGCTTATTAAAAAATGGTAAGGGGCAATCTGCCTTACCTTTTTGGCGAGCGAGCGCTGCCCAACAAAATGCTGATAAACGCCGTAAACTCAGTGCGTTATTGCTGAAATTAGAGCGTTGGGACGATTTAACCGCATTATCACAGCTGCAGTTGTTGCCTGAAAGCGATGCAGCAGAGCAATTAAAATTACAATATAGTGCGGCGCCAGCGAGTATTGATCAACGCTTTGCAAGCCATGAGGGTTTTTTATTATCTTTTGCACAGCAACAAGCACAATCGCATTGTGAGTTTAATGTGCTGATGATGACAGATCATCGCCAAGGCTTAGCACAACTCAATATATTTAAAACCCTCTATCAAATAGAACCTCAACCAAGAGCAGGAAGCTTTTGTTTTAGTAAACCCATTTACTTAGGGGACTCAATAAACTGTCAACAACATCCAGAGCATGCAGCACGATGCGATTGGCGGCCGCTTGTTAATAATAAAGTATGGCCAACTGGATTTGACTTTATTGTGATGATGACACGCAGTGGTTTAGGTAACGTCAGTGGTGGAATCATGCACCTAAATTCAGCGAGTCACTACGGATTATTTTTACATGAGCTCATGCATTTCAGTGGTTTTGAAGATGAGTACGTTTTACCAGCAACTAAGCAAGCATGGTTATGCCAGCAAAAAGGCTTTGTAGCACCAAACTTATTTATTGCAAATGGAGTGGCGCCGCCTATTGGTTGGCAACAAAGTGATAGTTGTCAGACAGCAATAAAAGCGTATAAACCCAGTGAAAATTGGTCAATAATGCAATATCAACAGATCCCACTCTCGCAACAATATCAGCAATTATGGTTAAAGCAAATAGCAAACCCAGCAGAGCAACCGATACGTTTTGGTGATTATTTCACGCAGCTTGAAGAGAAAATTTCTTTTTAGATAAAATGATAAATAAAACGAATAGGCATAAAAGTTGTAAATAATATAAAATCGACGTTAAATTTGTTCAAAATAACGGCGGGTAGGTGCCCTCACTATAGACAAAATGATCCCTGATCAGTATAACTATACCCACTATAATTGTTTTAATAAGCAAAAATAAATAACCATTCACAATGACCAGTACACAACTAAAATTAACTAGCGACGTATTGATATTCTTATGACTTTAAAAGGTTTCTCACTATGACTTTGCTCTGGATACCCTTGCTATCCTTAATTGGCAGTGTTATTTCTTCATGCACCGGCAAATTGACTCGTAACCAATCTACGAGCCTTACTATGATGGCGCCACTGTGCGCTTTAGCAATTGCGATTTATCATACGCCCGCCGTTTTGGCTGGTGAGACAATTCGCTTTACCGCGCAGTGGATCCCCGCTCTTGGCATGGAAATAGCCTTTCGTTTAGATGGTTTAAGCTTACTGTTCATTTTTATGATTCTAGGTATTGGCTTACTCGTTATTTTTTATACCCGTTATTACTTAAGTAGTAATGATTCAATGCCTAAGCTATACAGCTATTTAATGCTGTTTATGACGGCAATGCTGGGTATTGTTATGTCAAATAACGTCATCCAGCTCTGGTTATTTTGGGAATTGACCAGTATCAGCTCATTTTTATTAATTAGTTACTGGTGGCATAAATCTGAAGCGCGAAAAGGTGCTCGTATGGCACTGGCCGTTACAGGTGCAGGTGGCTTAGCGTTACTTGGTGGCTTGTTATTGCTAGGTGATATAGTTGGTAGCTATAATTTAGATGTTATTTTAGCTAGCAAAGCGTTGATCCAATCGCATGATTTATATGAGCTTGCATTAGTACTTGTATTGTTGGGCGCCTTCACTAAATCTGCACAGTTTCCGTTTCATTTTTGGCTGCCACATGCAATGGCTGCGCCGACGCCAGTTAGTGCATATTTACATTCGGCAACAATGGTTAAGGCCGGTATCTTTTTATTAGCACGATTTTACCCTGCACTGGCGGGCACTGATACCTGGTTTATCTTGGTCGCCATGACTGGCTTAGCAACGTTATTAGTCGGTGCTTATATCGCTTTATTTAAGCATGACTTAAAAGGGCTATTGGCGTACTCAACGATTAGTCACTTAGGTTTAATAACACTGTTACTTGGTTTGGATACTGAGCTTGCCACTGTCGCGGCGATATTTCATATCATTAACCATGCGACCTTTAAAGCGTCATTATTTATGGCCACGGGTATTATCGATCACGAAACTGGCACGCGTGATATGCGCAGGCTCAACGGAATGTGGCGTTTTATGCCTTATACCGCCACTCTTGCGATGGTTGCAGCCGCTGCAATGGCAGGAGTACCGTTATTAAATGGTTTCTTGTCAAAAGAAATGTTTTTTGCAGAAACGCTACACCAACAGATATTAGGCTCAATGTCGTGGCTTATCCCAGTGTTAGCAACGCTAGCGGCTGCTTTCTCTGTGGCTTATTCTGCACGCTTTATTCACGATGTGTTTTTTAATGGTGACCCAATTAATTTACCTAAAACACCGCACGAACCACCGCGTTATATGCGTGTACCAATCGAAATTCTGGTTGTGTTGTGTTTATTGGTCGGTATGTTTCCACACTTTGTGGTTGACGGTATTTTATCAGCGGCGTCATTAGCGGTGCTTGGAGAGGCTACACCAGAGTTTAAATTATCAATTTGGCATGGCTTTAATTTACCATTACTTATGAGCGCGATGGCTGTAGTGGGTGGCGTGTTTATTTATATTCAGCGTAAACATTTGTTTAAATTCCAGGCGTCATTGCCGCCATTAAATGCCAAGAAAACTTTTGAACGTTTTGTTTATAACATTATTAAATGGAGTCGAGATAAAGTACGCAGTGTAGAGAATGGCTCATTACAACGCTATATTGTTGTAATGTTAGGCGTGGTGTTATTGTGCGCGGGTTGGCCATTATTCGAAATGGAAGCACTGGCAGGCACAGCGCCGCGTACTCCGATCGATTTTCATAATGCAATTGGCGCTGGGCTGTTGATTATAGGTGCAATTAGCACCGTAATTTGGCATCGCTCACGCGTGGTATCTTTATTAATGTTGTCAATTGTTGGGTTGATGGTGTCAGTGGCGTTTACACGTTTCTCAGCACCTGATTTAGCACTAACACAGCTAACAGTCGAAGTAGTTACGGTGATTCTGCTGATGCTAGCATTGTTCTTTTTACCACAGCGTACACCAAAAGAATCAAGCTCATTACGTGTAATACGTGATTTAAGTATTGCTTCTGCAATGGGAGTTGTTGTAGCGAGTATTTGTTATGCGTTATTAACAAGGCCGCTTGAGTCAATATCAGACTTTTTTATTGCTAATGCTAAAACTGGCGGTGGTGGTACAAACGTAGTGAACGTAATTCTTGTCGATTTTAGGGGGTTTGATACGCTCGGTGAAATCACGGTATTAGGTATTGCTGCATTAGGTATTTATAAAGTACTTACTAACTTACCTTTATTTATGCCAGCAAGTGATAGCGAAGGTCGCCCATGGGCACGTGAGCGCCATCCACTATTATTAGCAAGTATTTCACAAAGCTTATTACCATTAGCGCTATTAGTGTCAGCATATATCTTTTTACGTGGTCATAACTTACCTGGTGGTGGATTTATCGCAGGCTTGGTAACCGCTATTGCATTTATTTTGCAATATATGGCTCACGGCTCTATTTGGATCACTGAACGCTTTGATGTTAATTACCGTAAAATTATCGCCTCAGGTATTGCTATCGCAATGTTTACTGGATTGGGTAGTTGGGCATTTGATAGGCCTTTTCTAACAACATGGTTTGATTATTTTGACTTCCCATTTGTGGGCAAAACAGAATTGGCAAGTGCCATTATATTTGATTTAGGTGTGTATTTGACGGTTGTGGGCGCGACATTAATGATTCTCGCCAGTTTAGGTAAATTAACAGCCGATACTCCAAAAAATGAGGTAAATATTTAATGGAATTGTTATACGCATCATGCGTTGGTGTATTAGTCGCTTGTGGGGTCTATTTGATCCTACGAGCACGGACTTTTCCGGTTGTATTAGGGCTTACAATGCTTTCATATGCAGTGAACTTGTTTTTATTCTCGTCAGGGCGTTTAACTATTAATAAAGCAGTAGTATTAGGTACCGGTGCTGATTATGCAGATCCGCTGCCACAAGCACTGGTATTAACAGCAATAGTAATAGGTTTTGCAATGACCGCATTTGTTGTGATACTTGCAATTCGTGGCCGTGCAGATTTAGGCAATGATCATGTTGATGGTCACTTAGGAAAAATTGAACATAAGGAGCACAAATGATTCAGCACATTGCTTCTTGGCCCATTTTATTACCTATGTTGGCTGGGGTTATTTTACTGCTACCACCGTGTGGAAAAAGTATTCCAATTCGTCGTGTAGCTTCTGTATTTATGGCTTTTCTAAGTACGTTAGTGAGTGCGTTCTTATTATGGGAAGTGTTGCATTCAGGCATCATTGTTTATGCCATTGGTGATTGGCAAGCGCCATTTGGTATTGTACTTGTTGCTGATTTAGTCTCTGTGTTATTAGTGTGTCTTACTTCACTCTTAGGCTTGGTTGTTACTTTATATAGCTGTGTAGGTGATGACGAGAAAGGAGGCTTTTTTCACCCATTAGTACATTTCCTTGTACTGGGTGTAAATGGCGCTTTCTTAACAGGTGACTTATTTAATCTATTTGTATTTTTTGAAGTACTATTAATTGCCTCATATTCATTATTGATGCATGACGGTGATAAACATAAGACCCGTTCAGCCATTCAGTACGTTAGCTTAAATCTAATTGGCTCTAGTGTTTTTTTGATTGCACTTGGTATTTTATACGGTGTACTGGGAACATTAAATATTGCCGATATGGCGCAAAAAATGTCTCAGTTGCAAGGTGATGATGTCTACCTAGCCAAGATAGGTGGCTTATTACTACTTGTTGTTTTTGCACTCAAAGGCGCGTTATTGCCATTGCATTTATGGTTACCTAATACTTACGCTAGTGCAATGCCCGTAGTGGCTGCGCTATTTGCGATAATGACGAAAGTAGGCGTGTATACAATGTTACGCGTATATACGGTTATTTTTGGCGATGAAGCAGGGCAACTTGCCCACATGGCACAACCTTGGTTGTGGGGATTAGCTGTGGCAACAATTATTGCGGGTGCAATCGGTGTTATTGCAGCTCAAGATTTGCGTAAACTCACCGCTAACTTGGTGATCGTATCGGTTGGTACGTTGGTGGCTTTAGTGGCAATTCAAAATATTAATGCTACTGCTGCATTATTGTATTACCTAGTACATTCAACGTTAGTGTGTGCGGCATTATTTTTAATCGCTGATTTAATTTCTCATCAACGCGGAAAAGTCGCAGATCGTTTTGCAGCAGGGCGAGCGGTAGGACAACCTCTATTGCTAGGTGCTTGTTTTATTATTGCCGCTTTGAGTGTGATCGGCATGCCGCCACTATCAGGGTTTGTAGGTAAAGTGTGGATTTTAAAAACAGCATTAGATAGTGAAAAAGCACTGTTGTTTTGGCCTGTTTACTTAATTGCCAGTTTTGCGCTGTTGGTGGCATTATCACGTGCTGGGACTAGCCTGTTTTGGGAACGTAAACACCAAGATAGTGAGTTAACTGAAGGCGTAAAAGCCCAGCCACTACAAATTATTGCGGTAATCGGTTTATTAATATGTTCGCCTTTATTAGTTATATTTGGTGGTCCAGTGAGTGAATATATGATCGCTGCTGCTACGCAGCTACATGATATTACCGGTGGTATTAACACTGTACTTGGGGGAGGTTCATAATGCGTTTAGAATCACGTTTTAGTTGGTTGCCAACGCCTTTTCGTAGTGGTCTATTGTTTGTGGTATGGCTGTTACTTAATAATAGTGTATCTGCTGGGCACTTAGTATTGGCTACGGTTTTTGCTATTTTAATTCCATTGGCGACATTTCCATTTCGTGTCCCACAGCCACTGATCATTAAGCCAGGGTTAGCCCTAAAGCAGCTAATTATTGTGTTATATGACATTATTACTGCTAATCTACAGGTGGCATTACTGATACTAGGGCCGACTAAAAAATTACGTCCTGCGTTTGTTAAAGTTCCTTTAGATTTAAGCCACTCAATGCCTATTACTATTTTGGCAAGCACTGTATCGCTAACCCCGGGAACAGTAAGTGCGGAAGTGTATCCAATTCCAGAATCACTGCCAAAAGGTGAGAAGCCAAAGCAACGTTATTTACTAATACATGTATTAGATTTGAATGACGAACAAGAGCTTATCAATACAATTAAAAAACGTTATGAAGCGCCACTGAAGGAGATATTTCAATGTTAGAAACGGTGTTCTTAATCGTCTTTGCAATGATTGGCCTATCGCTATTACTCAATTTATGGCGTTTGGTTGTTGGTCCGTCAGTACCAGATAGAATTTTAGCGCTTGATACTATGTATATAAATACCATAGCACTGATCATTTTATATGGTATGAGCATGGGTACTGGGCTTTACTTTGAAGCAGCGCTATTGATAGCAATGCTCGGCTTTGTAAGCACCGTAGCGGTATGTAAATATTTGTTACGTGGCGACATCATCGAATAAGGAAAACGTATGTACAGTGAATGGGTAGTGTCTATTTTATTACTTATTGGTGGCGCATTTATTTTAATAGGCTCAATTGGCCTTATTAAAATGCCTGATTTTTTTATGCGTCTACATGGCCCAACAAAAGCGACCGCACTCGGTATGGCTGGAGTACTCATTGGAGCTATGGTGTTTTTTAGCAACACTCAAGATGGTATAAGTGTTAAAGAACTGTTGATCACGATATTTTTATTGATCACAGCGCCTATCAGTGGGTATATGCTTATAAAATCCGCGATACATCATAAGCTTAAAGCTAAAGAAGGGACTAAGGGATTAGACAACATTGAAGACGATTAATTACTTATACTAATTGTTATAATAAAAAGCCCGCAAGGTTTAACTTAGCGGGCTTTTTATTGGCTGTTTTTATTTGTACACTCAATAACATGATTTATTACCAACGCTTATAAATGATTAAAGATAAAAAACGCATTATCGCGTATTTACTGATATTAGCTCCTTTAATTGATAGTTTACTTATACCTACCGCCTTTGGCCTGCAATGGCATAGCGCAAAAAGTATGTATTTATTTAGTGTGTATTTAATACCTATCAAGTTAGCCCTTGTGGTTATGGGCGGCTTTTTTCTTATACATCATACCCGCCGTCAAATTTATATAGATGCGCCGCGTTCGTGGTTTTTAAAAGTAGTTGATGTCGGTATATTTATTTTGGCAGGTATTCAGTTTATTTTATTTACTGTGATTAGTGTATTGTATGTAGTAGTAGGAACTCAGGCCGACGACTATAAACAACAAGGAAACATTAGTGTTTATACGTCCGATGTAGGCGCGTTTGGCAAAGCGACTCATTACTTTTCATATCAATGTACCGATTCAACCGGTTTTTATACACTTCAACCTATCGTGACGCTCGACTGGCTTGGCACTTTTACATTTAAAGAAAAAGCAAATACGTTGATCATCACGTATAACGGCCAAAGTGATAAAGGTGAGAAAATTAAACAAATTGATCTGAGTGGGTTTGGTTGTATACCCAAACCACCTCAATATACAAGTTTCAGTTGGAATTAAAAGCGATTTAGGCAAGGCATTGATTGCAAGTAATAGTGGTTCTATTGTTAAAATCATTAACGCCGTATAAATCGCTTTTAAACCAACCCTTTGGGCGTTTCACAGGCACTGACTCTCATCGTTGTTACTTCTTAAAAGGGACTACCATTCTCGCAAAGTAACGCCTTGATATTAAGTCCCTGTGAAACGCTGAATTCTGCATCTTGAGGTAGTTTGGGTATAATGCGTAAGCTTTAAGCGAATGATTGAATTTTTAGATACTAAAGGAAGCTTTCTACATGGCTAAAAAAGAGTTGATTAATCAACATGGACAAGCCCACTTTGGTATTTTTCCAGATGGAGTGGATAGTATCAATTATATGGATTTTGACCTTCGTAGCGCAATGGGTAAACCCAGTAATACACTTTTTAAAAAGTTAAGATTTAATCAATTTCAGTTTATTAGTTTTACCAGCGGTCAGTTAATTATTGGTTTAGCAATTGTTGACTTAAAAATAGCCAGCAATTGCTTTGTATACATATATGACCCAAACACCCAAGAGTTTGATGAATATAGCTTTATAAACCTATTCTCTTTAAATACGTGTATAGATCCGACACCAAATACAGGGCAAGCTACCTTTCAAAAAGGGCGTAACAGCGTAGTGATTCAGACAACGAATGATCCGCGCATACGCAATGTGAAAGTTGATTTAAAATCAGGGCTTAAAATTAATGCCAACATAGATGAGTCAGCTAATTACAATTCGCTTGCCGTATGTGTTCGCGCGGGTTTTACAGGGTTTCATTTTACTCAGAAAAGCGCAGCGCTTCCATGTGATGGAACCGTGAAGTGGCGTGGTCGTTTATTTGATCTTCAAACGCATAACTCACTCGCAAGTGTAGATTGGAGCGCAGGTTACATGCGCCGAGAAACATTTTGGAACTGGGGGAGTTTAGCCTGCATATTAACCGATGGCCGCCGTTTAGGTTTAAATTTAAGTGCAGGGGTTATTGAAACAGGTTTTACCGAAAACGCCTTGTGGCTCGATGGCACGCTTTACAAAATTGATATGGTCGATTTTCAATTTGAGCGTTATGGTAATACTAAAGCAACGAGTAAATGGCGGCTACGCTCAAACGACGGTATTATAAATCTAACCTTTGAACCCGCTGGTAAACGCCAAGATAAAACCAACTTACTCATCATCGCCAGCAACTTTACTCAACACTTCGGCCGTTACTATGGCCAAATCACCCTCGAAAATGAAGTGATTACACTTAATGGCGAGTGGGGCTTTACCGAAGATCACTATGCGAAGTGGTAGAGAGGAGCTTTAAGTTTTAAGCGGTAAGTTATAAGTGGTGTTAATTTTGAAAAGAGTGATTAGTAGCGAATATAAATAAAGCCCTAAACAGCAATACTTAGGGCTTTTTAATACAAATAAAGTTCAGTTGATATTCTAAACTTAAGATAATCTGTGAGCGGGTGTTACTTCATACCAACTTACGATTAACTCAAATCAGCTGATCGCTGACGGCTGAAAGCTTACAGCTATGATTTATTCGTCTATCGAACGAAGCAGGGCGTTGATACCTACTTTTTCACGGGTTTGTTGATCTACTTTTTTCACGATGATTGCAGCGTACAAGCTGTGACTACCATCTTTTGATGGTAATGCACCTGGCACAACTACGGCACCTGCTGGCACGCGGCCGTAGTGGATTTCGCCGGTTTCGCGGTCGTAAATACGCGTGCTTTGGCTGATGTAAACGCCCATTGAGATAACAGCGCCTTCTTCAACAACAACGCCTTCTACGATTTCAGAACGTGCACCAATAAAGCAGTTGTCTTCAATGATGGTAGGGTTAGCTTGTAACGGCTCTAAAACGCCGCCTATACCCACACCACCAGATAAGTGTACGTTCTTACCAATTTGTGCACACGAGCCAACAGTGGCCCATGTATCAACCATGGTGCCGTCATCAACGTATGCGCCAATATTTACATATGATGGCATAAGCACTACATTTTTACCTACAAAACTACCTTTACGCGCGACTGCATTTGGTACTACGCGCATGCCACCTTGTTGAAACTGCTCTGGCGTGTAGTCACTAAATTTAAGCGGTACTTTGTCGTAAAACTGGTTTACGCCGTCATGCATTGGTTGGTTATCGCGAATACGGAACGACAGTAACACGGCTTTTTTCAACCATTGGTGGACAACCCACTCACCACTGATTTTTTCAGCAACGCGTGCAGCGCCGCTATCAAGCAGCTCGAGTGCATCAATAATGGCTTGTTTAACTTCATTTGATACTGTGCTTGGGCTGATGTTATCGCGGTTATCCCAGGCGTTTTCAATCATGGTTTTTAAATCTGACATAAGGTCCTCTTATTCTGTTTCTGCGTTGAGTTTTTTACGCAATGCTTGATGAATTTTTGCTTGTTCTTCGTCCGTAAGGGCTTGGTATTCGTTGTTTGATACTACGAAGAAATCTTCTGCACGCTCACCCACAGTGGTGATCCGTGCGGCGTGTATGTGTAATAAATGTGCTTGAAATACTTCAGCAATTTTGGTCAATAAACCAGGTATATCTACGGCTTGAATTTCAATTAAACTGCGATCTTTACGCGGATGAGGACGCAAAATTATCTTTGGTTTAATATTAAAATCTTTAAAGCGTTGCGAGCGATTCTTTTTAAAACGAATTTTCTTTCTTGGATCGGCAAGTGCCAAATCTAGACCGCGTTTAATTGATTGCGCACGGCCGCTGGCAATGGGCTCACCGCTTACTTCAAGTACTACAAAGCTAAACAAGACATAACCATCGCGTGTGGTAAGTACTTGTGCATGTTGGATCTGTGCCTTTTTTGAGCCAATCACACTCACTAAACGGGCAAATAAACCACCCGAGTAGGGGCTGTAAACAAATACTTGTGTGCCACCATGCATGGCTTCATTTGATACCACAACACTGGGTTGGCTTAAATCGGCTTTTAACAAATGCTCACTGTGCCATGAGATTTGTTGCTCACTGAATGCGGTAAAGTAGTTTGCTTTAAAGCGGGCCCAAATTAAATCTATTTGTTCTTCGCCAAAGCCATGATTAAGTAGGCGTTGTTTTGCTTGATGCTTTTTATCGCGAATTTGGTCGCGCTGATCCATTGGGTTTTCAAGCCCTAATCGCAATGCGCGTTGCGTGTGTAAGTAAAGCTCACGTAGTAGCGTATTTTTCCAGTCATTCCATAAGTTGTCATTGGTCGCGCGAATATCAGCCACGGTTAGGCAATAAAGGTAATCAAGTTGACGTTCGTTTTTTATCCGTGTGGCAAATTCTTTTATCACATCAGGATCATTTATATCTTTACGTTGCGCAGTAACTGACATAAGTAAGTGGTTACTTACCAGCCACGCAATTAACTTACCATCTGAGTTTGTGAAGTTATGCAACTTAGCAAAAGCAATGGCATCAACAGCGCCAAGTTCAGAATGATCGCCACCGCGACCTTTGGCAATGTCATGAAAAATCCCTGCGAGATATAACAGCTCGGGTTTATCCATACGTGTGACAATTTCACAACAAATTGGAAATTTGTTGGCACTTGATTTATCAAAATACTGATAAATATTATTGATAAGTTTATGCGTGTGTTCGTCTACGGTATAAGCGTGGAATAAATCAAACTGCATTTGTCCAAATATGTTACGCCACTGCGGGAGATAAGCCGCTAACATGCCATGTTTGTGCATTAACGTAAATGCACGACCCATGCCATTGGGATGTTTAACAAGGCGCAGAAAGGCTTCTCTACAGGCCGCGTAATCTTGTAAGTCACCTAATAGACGACGACGCACTTGGCGAATTGTTCTTATGGTACTTGGGTAAATGTGCGTCATTGTTGGGTTATCGGCAATATGCTCAAATAAGACGAAGAGCTGATCGCGGCGAAAAAATACTGATGGGTTTTTAACTCTTATTTGATGACCAATGCGCTCAAAGTTGCGGTCAAGTTCAATAACCGGTTGCTCGCTTGATTCCGGTAAAATGCTTTGCTCAAAGTACGACAATAGCATTTGATTTAACTCACGAACACGGCTCATTATTCTAAATAAGCGCTTCATCATTCGCTCAACAGACGCTTTGCCATCACTACCAAAACCGAGTAAATCAGCAGCCAGTGGTTGGTGGTCAAATAACAAGCGGTTTTCTGATCGCCCTGCAGCTAAATGTAGTGCAAAACGAATATTCCATAAGTTTTCTAAGCACTCAAGTAGCTCTTGGTATTCTTCGTGAGTCAGGTAACCGTGACTAATAAGCTCTTGTAAGGTTTCAGCCCTAAAGTGCTTTTTTGCAACCCAAATGATAGTTTGTAAATCACGTAAACCACCGGGGTTTTCTTTAATGTTTGGCTCTAGGTTATACGCTGTGCCATGGCATTTTTTATGGCGTAGTTGTTGTTCTTGTACTTTAGCCAAAAAGAATTCATCAGAGTGCCAAACAGGGGTGTCGAGGATATGATTTTTAAGTTTTTCATACTCTATATGATTGCCAAACAATAGCCGGCTTTCAAGCAAGCTTGTGGCAAACGTAACATCTTCACGTTTTTGTTCAATAGCTTGTTCTATGGTACGTACACTGTGGCCAATTTCTAAATTAAGGTCCCACAGCATAGTGACAAACTGACCAATTTTTTCACAAATTGCTTCACTAGGTTGCTGTGTAACAAGTAATAAAAAGTCGATATCAGAATAGGGGTGTAATTCACCTCGGCCATACCCACCAACGGCAATCAGGGCTAAATCTGGCTCATGGGCTAAATCATAAACATGAAAAAGCTTTATTAGTAACCGATCGATAAACTCAGCCCGGGCATTAATTAAATTACCGACTGGTTGTTTTGAAAACTCGTTTTGTAACCATTTATAAAAATAATTAGAGCAGTCTTTGTAATCGGTGAGCAACTCAGCATCGCTGAGTAGCTTTTTAACTTTATTAGGTAATGCCACGTGGGCTGGCTCCTTAGAATACTAATTCGTCCAATTAATTGGGCGAATTAGTATTTATACCAAATTGGTATTAATGCTCAATGATTCTATCGATAGTATCATCTGATCTAAGCGTTAAAATTTCAACACCATTTTCAGTAACTAACAATGTATGTTCCCACTGCGCAGATAAACTACGGTCTTTAGTAACAACCGTCCATTCATCTTTAAGCAGTTTACATTGGCGTTTACCAGCGTTAACCATTGGCTCAATTGTTAAACACATACCCGCTTTTAGGGCTTCACCAGTGCCAGCACGACCATAGTGCATAATTTGTGGCTCTTCGTGAAACTCAGCACCAATGCCATGGCCGCAATATTCGCGCACGATTGAATATTTATGGCTTTCAGCGTATTTTTGAATCGCTTCGCCAATATCACCTAAACGTACACCTGGTTTTACCATTTTAATAGCAAGGTATAAGCTTTGTTGAGTTATCTCAGCAAGGCGTTTGCCTTGAATATCAGGTGTACCAACATGAAACATTTTAGACGTGTCGCCATGGTAACCATCTTTGATGACAGTGATGTCAATATTGACACTGTCGCCATCTTTTAATGCTTTGTCGTTAGGAATACCATGACAAATTACATGGTTTACTGAGGTGCAAATTGATTTAGGGAAGCCATGATAATTTAATGGAGCCGGAATGGCTTTTTGCACATCGACAATATAATTATGACAAATTGTATTTAATTCATCAGTGGTCACACCAGGGACTACATGCGGCTCTATCATTTCTAGAACTTCTGCCGCTAAGCGCCCGGCTACACGCATTTTCTCTATTTCTTCAGGGGTCTTTATCACAGCACTCATGGAGGCTCCATTGTCGAGTTTTAACACATTTATTGTCGCACAAATTTTGCACGCGACGTTGAGTATTTGTTTTTAATATGGTATAAAGCGCGCCGTCTTTTTACAAATAAATTCTTAAATGATTTTTTGTATTTTAAGGCAAACACAATTTTATTTTAACACACACACGTATCGTCACATACACTTGGGTGCATTTCAGTTTCATTTAACTGCGGTGTTGGTGCTATGGGATATGTGGAGGCCTAACCCTAAACTAAACAGAGGAAATACAAAATGGCAAACGTTTCAATGCGCGATATGCTTCAAGCTGGTGTTCACTTCGGTCACCAAGCACGTTACTGGAATCCTAAGATGAAGCCTTTCATCTTCGGCGCACGTAACCGTGTTCATATCATCAACCTTGAGCAAACAGTTCCAATGTTCAA
Source organism: Pseudoalteromonas sp. Ld20 (assembly GCF_045064175.1). Classification (NCBI taxonomy): domain Bacteria; kingdom Pseudomonadati; phylum Pseudomonadota; class Gammaproteobacteria; order Alteromonadales; family Pseudoalteromonadaceae; genus Pseudoalteromonas; species Pseudoalteromonas sp. Ld20. Next base: position 262,288 of record NZ_JBISHB010000041.1, on the reverse strand, counting down.
CAACGCACTTAAGTTTTTAACTGGTGCTGCGTCAAACAAAGGTAAAGTTCTTTTCGTTGGTACTAAGCGCGCAGCAAGCGAGTCGGTTAAAGAAGCCGCTATCGCAAGTGACCAGTATTACGTAAATCACCGTTGGTTAGGTGGTATGTTGACTAACTGGAAAACAGTTCGTCAATCAATCAAGCGTCTTAAAGACCTTGAAATCCAAAGCCAAGACGGTACTTTCGAGAAATTAACTAAGAAAGAAACGTTAATGCTTAACCGCGAAATGGACAAGCTTGAGAAGAGCCTTGGTGGTATCAAGAACATGGGTGGTCTTCCAGACGCACTTTTCGTTATCGATGCTGACCATGAGCATATCGCTATCCGTGAAGCTAACAACCTAGGTATTCCAGTTGTTGCGATCGTTGATACTAACTCTAACCCAGACGGTGTTGATTTCATCGTACCTGGTAACGATGATGCGATCCGTGCAATCAACCTTTACACTGGTGCAGTTGCAGCAGCTATCACTGAAGGTCGTGAGAGCAATATCGTTGCTCAAGCTGAGAAAGACGACTTCGTAGAAGCTGAGTAATTAGCTGTCATCAAGTCTTCATCTAATTTTAGGTGAAGACTTGCTATTCTTGTAGAGCGGGAACCCGCTTATCTAACCAGATTTCAGATTTGAGGATTTACTAATGGCTGTAACTACTGCCCTAGTTAAAGAATTACGCGAGCGTACAGGCGCTGGCATGATGGATTGTAAAAAAGCGTTGACTGAGACTGATGGTGACATCGAGTTAGCGATTGAAAACATGCGTAAAAGTGGCGCTGCTAAAGCTGCTAAAAAAGCAGGTAACATTGCTGCTGAAGGTACTATCATCATCAAGCAAAATGCCGGTGTTGCTGTACTAGTAGAAGTTAACTGTCAAACAGACTTCGTTGCAAAAGATGTAAGCTTTTTAGCATTTGCTAATAAAGTTGCTGACGCTGCAATTGCTGACACAATGTCTATCGAAGACTTACAAGCTAAGTTTGAAGAAGACCGTGTTGAGCTAGTTACTAAAATTGGCGAAAACATCAACGTACGTCGCCTACAGTACATCACAGGTGAAAACCTAGTTGAGTACCGCCATGGTGACCGTATTGGTGTTGTTGTTGCGGGTGTTGCTGATGAAGAAACACTTAAGCACGTTGCAATGCACGTTGCTGCTTCACGTCCAGAATACTTATCGCCTTCTGACGTACCAGCTGACGTTGTTGAAAAAGAAAAGCAAGTACAAATCGAAATCGCGATGAATGAAGGCAAGCCTGCTGAAATCGCTGAGAAGATGGTTGTTGGTCGCATGAAGAAGTTCACTGGTGAGGTTTCTCTTACTGGTCAAGCTTTCATCATGGAACCTAAAAAATCTGTTGGTGATATTCTTAAAGAGAAAAACGCAACAGTTACTAGCTTCGTACGTGTAGAAGTTGGTGAAGGTATTGAGAAGAAAGAAGAAGATTTTGCTGCTGAAGTAGCTGCGCAAATTGCTGCAGCTAAAGGTCAGTAAGATTAACTATCTGTGATGAATGAAGTAATTATATGCAATTAATATGCTATTTGCTTTTGCGTCACGGCTAGAAATTCTTTAAAATAACCGCGCTCTTTATGTTTATCATAAGCGCGGTTATTTTTTATCCTTTTTTTAAAAGTTGGCCCAAATACTATGACTATCAATCGTAAACCTATTTTTAGACGCGTTCTTCTCAAATTAAGTGGTGAAGCACTGATGGGAGACGAAGGCTTCGGCATCGACCCAAAAGTACTCGACCGTATGGCGCAAGAAATTAAAGAGCTTGTAGAACTCGACGTAGAAGTGGGTTTAGTTATCGGTGGCGGTAACTTCTTACGCGGTGGTTCGTTAGCTGAAGCAGGTATGAATCGCGTTGTAGGCGATCATATGGGAATGCTCGCGACTGTAATGAATGGCCTTGCAATGAGAGATGCGTTGCATCGTGCATTTGTTAACTGTCGTTTAATGTCAGCTATCCCACTTAACGGCGTGTGTGATGCATACAACTGGGCTGAAGCAATTAGCTTATTAAAAACAGGTCGCGTTGTTATTTTTGCAGCGGGTACAGGTAATCCTTTCTTCACAACTGATTCCGCAGCGTGTTTACGTGGTATCGAAATTGAAGCAGATACCGTTATTAAAGCGACGAAAGTAGACGGTGTTTACAGTGATGATCCTGTTAAAAATCCGGAAGCGACACTTTATCGTCACTTAAGCTACAATGAAATTATTGAAAAAGAATTAAAAGTAATGGATCTTGCGGCATTTACACTTGCGCGAGATCACAATATGCCATTGAGCGTATTTAATATGAATAAGTCAGGCGCATTAAAGCGCGTTATTATGGGCGAAGAAGAAGGCACACTTATCTCTTCACAAGCCTCAGATGAAGTTATTAACTAGATTAGGATTGAACCGTGATTAACGATATTCAAAAAGATGCTGCAGAACGTATGCAGAAAAGTGTAACGGCACTTGGCAGTCAACTATCTAAAATTCGTACTGGCCGTGCTCATCCGGCACTTTTAGATGGCATTATGGTGTCATATTACGGTGCACCAACGCCGTTAAATCAAGTTGCTAATGTGTCGATTGAAGATGCCCGAACACTGGCGATCAGTGTGTTTGATAAATCACTTGCACAAGCAGTAGAAAAAGCAATTATGGCATCTGACTTGGGTTTAAATCCAATGTCAGCAGGTACGGTTATTCGTGTTCCACTTCCTCCACTAACAGAAGAACGTCGTAAAGACTTAATCAAGATCGTTCGTGGTGAAGTTGAAGGCGGTCGTGTTGCTGTTCGTAATATTCGTCGTGATGCAAATGGTGATGTTAAAAGCTTATTGAAAGATAAAGATATTTCTGAAGATGAAGCACGCCAATCTGATGATGCAATTCAAAAGCTTACTGACAAATTTATCAAAGAAATGGATACACTGTTAGCAGCAAAAGAAACTGAATTGATGGAAATCTAAGCAGTTAAATAACCTGAATTTGGGTTATGAAATTTATTAGTTTTGGGACGCCGTCTAGGGTATACTAGGCGGCGTTTTTTTATGGAATACTCGATATTTATGGTTCTTAACGCTGATAAAATTTCCCAGCAATGTTTACCCAAGCATGTCGCTATAATCATGGATGGAAATGGTCGTTGGGCACAGGCGAAGAATAAGCCTCGTGTGTACGGTCATAAGAAAGGCGTTGATGCAGTTCGTCAGTCGGTGCAATTTTGCGCTAAGTTAGGTGTACAATCGTTGACTTTATTCGCTTTTAGTAGTGAAAATTGGCGACGCCCTGATGATGAAGTTAGTACCTTAATGGAATTGTTTTTATTTGTACTGAGCAAGGAAGTTAAAAAACTTCATAAAAATAATGTTAAATTAACTATTATTGGTGACTTATCTCGGTTTTCAGATACGTTGCGAAAAAAAGTCGATGCAGCACATCAATTGACCGTGGATAATACAGGGCTGCAACTTAATATTGCAGCAAATTATGGCGGACGATGGGATATAGCTAATGCGGCTAAGCAGCTTGGGAAACAAGTCGCTGCTGGAGAGTTAGATCCCAATGATATTACAGAAGAGCACTTAGCCTCGCAGATGAGTATGCAGGATCAGGTTGAACCTGACTTGTTGATCCGCACGGGGGGGGACTTACGCATTAGTAACTTTTTATTATGGCAAGTTGCTTATGCCGAACTTTATTTTACCGATACGCTTTGGCCTGACTTTAATGAAGCTGCTTTTGCTGATGCGATCGCTTGTTACGTTGCCAGAGAGCGACGATTTGGTTGTACTGGCGAACAAATAAAACAATTACTCGCCGAAACCTAATTAAAAGGGTAATACTTTGCTAAAACAACGAATTTTAACCTCTTTAGTGCTAGCCCCTTTAGCATTACTTTTGGTTTTTTATACACCACTTACATTATTTAGTTATATTGCTGGCGCGATAGTTTTATTAAGTGCGTGGGAATGGTCTGCATTTATGGGCCTATGTGACAAATTAAAGCGTTTTTCATTTGTCGTATTTATTGCGCTGCTACTGGTACTGCTTAACTGGCATTGGCCAATTGAGAGCTTGTGGTTTGACGGCCAATTAGTGGGGGATGCAAATTATATATTTACTCTGTCATTTTCTTGGTGGATTGTGGCTACCTACTTAGTGTGGCGTTACCCAGCCATGGCAAAAGCATGGAATGAAGGCATAGTAATGCGTGCCATTGCAGGTATTTTGACGTTAGTGCCATTGTGGCTTGCGTTGAATACATTACGAAGCGCAAATTATGGTGAGTCAACGCACTTTGGTTCTATGCTTATTTTAGTGGTATTAGGTATCGTATGGAGCGCAGACATTGGTGCGTACTTTACGGGCAAAAACTTTGGTAAACATAAGTTAATGCCAAAAGTGAGCCCCAACAAAACGATTGAAGGTTTAGCTGGGGGTGTAGTCGCTGCGGTAATATTTGTTTTGGCTTTTTGTCATTTTACCAATGTTGATATGTCAGTTTGGCCAATTTACGCTGTTATGACTGTATTTATCGCATTATTTTCAGCGATAGGTGACTTACTCGAAAGTATGTTTAAACGTGAGGCTGGTCTCAAAGACAGTGGATCATGTTTACCTGGGCATGGCGGTATTCTAGATCGCCTTGATAGCTTAACCGCTGCAGCGCCTATTTTCGTTTTATGCTATGCGTGGACGCTTAGTCTATGAGTTGTAAACAGCAACTAGTGATTCTTGGTGCGACGGGGTCAATCGGTTTAAGTACCTTAGATGTTGTCGCTCGAAATCAAGAGCAGTTTTGCGTATTTGCACTTACGGCAGGTAAAAATGCAAAAAAAATGGCGCAGCTATGCGTCGCTCATCGCCCTCGCTTTGCTGTTATGGCGGATGAGCATGCTGCGCAGCAGTTAATTCAGTGCTTATCTGGTTCAGAATCTAAAACGATTGTGCTCAGCGGTATTGCTGCAATGAGTGAGCTTGCTGCACACCCAGATGTTGATGCTGTTATGTCGGCGATAGTTGGTGCCGCGGGGCTCATTCCTACACTCAGCGCGGTTGAAGCGGGTAAAAAGGTTTTATTGGCAAATAAAGAGTCCTTAGTGATGTCAGGCCAGTTGTTTATCGATAAAGTAAAACAACATAAAGCCACATTGTTGCCAATTGATAGTGAGCATAATGCAATATTCCAATGCCTGCCAAGTGCTCTGCAAGGTTCAAAAACAAACGCACAATTGCATGAGCATGGTGTTAGTAAAATCTTACTGACAGGCTCTGGCGGACCTTTTTTAACTCGTGATATTGACACTTTAAATACTGTCACGGTGCAAGAGGCCGTTACTCACCCTAATTGGTCAATGGGGCAAAAGATTTCAGTCGATTCGGCTACGATGATGAATAAAGGCTTAGAGTTTATTGAGGCTAAATGGCTATTCAACTGCCAGGCAACAGATATTGAAGTGGTTATTCATCCGCAAAGTATTATTCATTCAATGGTGCAGTATCAAGATGGCTCAGTACTAGCACAAATGGGTAATCCCGATATGCGCACACCCATTGCGCATGCTTTAGCATACCCGCAGCGCATTGATGCGGGGGTTACGCCACTTGATTTTTCACAACTCGCCGATTTTACTTTCACTAAACCTGATTTTACTCGTTACCCAAATTTACAGTTAGCAATTGCCGCTTGTAATACAGGGCAGGGGGCAACCACTACGGTTAATGCAGCCAATGAAGTTGCCGTTAATGCATTTTTGCAAGGGATGATTGGCTTTACGGATATTTACCGTATTAATGCACAAACATTAGAAGCAACGGTTGATGTAAACGTGCATACATTGGATGAAATTCTTGAATGTGACCGTTTAGCTCGACTTCAAGCGACGCAACTCATTGCAAAGGTAGTACGCTAATATGTTCGATTTTCTGTGGAATTTAGGGTCTTTTATTTTAGCGCTGGGTATTTTAGTTACAGTGCATGAATATGGGCATTTTTGGGTAGCTCGCAAAGCAGGCGTTAAAGTTCTGCGTTTTTCAATTGGTTTTGGTAAGCCATTGTTAACATGGCGCGATAAGCTCGATACAGAATATGTAATAGCTGCTATTCCACTTGGCGGTTATGTAAAGATGCTCGATGAGCGTGTCGATGATGTGCCGTCAGAACAACGTCATTTGTCGTTTAATGCCAAGTCAGTGCAAGCGCGTATTGCGATTGTAGCTGCAGGACCTATGGCAAATTTCATTTTTGCTATTTTTGCACTAGCTGCAATGTATATGATTGGTGTGCAATCAGTTAAGCCAGTTGTTGGCACTATCAATGAGGGGAGTCGCGCTGAACAAGCCGGTATATTGCCCAATCAACATATACTCAAAATTGGCGATGAAGATATAGGTACATGGCAAGATGCTACATTTGCATTAATGGCAAACCTTGGTAATAAAAGCGTCGCTGTTACTGTGCGTAATGAGCAATACCAAGAACAAATTAAAACCATAAATATTGATGGCTGGAAACTAGATCAACAAGATGTACCGCCTTTAGCATCTTTAGGCATTGTGCCTTTTCGTCCACAAGCGACATTAACTATCGCAGCAATTACCGTAAACTCAGCTGCGGCTGAGGCTAAATTACAAGTTGGAGATACAATCTTCGCAGTAAATGGTGAAACAATAAGCAGTTGGCAGCAATTAGTTAATGTTATTGAGCAATCCGCTAACAAATCATTACAATTTAGTGTAAAAAGACAAGATAGTATGGAGTTGCTAACAGTGACTCCTAAAGGGCGTGCTGGCAACGAAGGGCAGCTTCAAGGGTTTTTAGGTGTTGCACCGGTTGTTGAAAAATGGCCCGATGGTTATATTGAAACTAGACATTATGGCCCACTCGATAGTATTGTGCGTGGCGTAAATGAAACATGGCGCTTGATTGCCTTAAGTTTCGATATGATCGGTAATTTAATTACAGGCCAAGTGTCAGTAAAGAATTTAAGTGGTCCAGTAGGCATTGCCGTTGGGGCAGGAACTAGCGTAAGCTATGGCTTAGTCGCCTTTTTAGGCTTTTTGGCTTTGATCAGTGTGAACTTGGGTGTATTTAACTTATTACCCTTGCCAGTGCTTGATGGCGGTCACTTAATGTATTACATAATTGAACTTTTTCGTAAAAAGCCGGTCTCTGAAAAGACACAAGAGTTTGGTTTTAAAGTGGGAGCTCTGCTACTCATTTTTCTAACATGTTTCGCTTTGTTCAATGATGTATCGCGATTATAACAATCCCGACAGTCTCGAATTAAAAACACGATTGTAAGACACTGCTAAATTATAATTTTATGGTGTTGAGCGGTAATACAGTTGTAAAGGATAAAGATAATAAAATGGCTATAAAAAAACATTTGGCAGTAACAAGTTTATTAGGCGCCAGCTTTGCAGCCCTAGGCCAAACCTCCTTTATTGTTGAAGATTTAAAAGTTGAAGGCTTACAGCGAGTTGCACTAGGTGCTGCGCTCACACACATCCCAATAAATGTGGGTGACGATGTTGATGAATATACAATTTCAAAAACAATTAAGTCACTGTACAGCTCAGGTCACTTTGACAATATCAAAGCATTACGCGATGGTAACAACGTTATTTTTAAAGTAACTGAGCGCCCGACGATTAGTTTTATCGAATTTGATGGTAACAAAGACATTAAAGATGAGCAGCTAACGCAGTCACTTGATCAACAAGATATTCGCCAAGGCGAGCCGCTTGATAAAACCGTGATTGATAACATTGAAAAAGGCTTAATTGAGTTTTTTCATAGTATTGGTAAATACAATGCAAAAATCGATGTTAGCATCACTAAATTACCGCGTAACCGCGTTAAGTTAAAACTTGAATTTGATGAAGGTGATGCAGCATCTATTCGTCAAATCAACTTAGTTGGTAACGAATTATATTCAGATGAAGAGCTGTTAGCGCTTGCAGAATCACAACAAGATTTATCTTGGTGGCAGTTTATGGGTAGCGATCGCTATCAGAAACAAACCATTGAAGGTGACCTTGAGAAAATTCGTAGTTTTTATTTAGATCGTGGTTACTTACGCTTTAATATTGATTCAACTCAAGTATCAGTGAGCCCAGAACGTGAATCTGTGTATGTAACAGCGAACATCAATGAAGGTGTTAAATACAAAGTTAAAGGCTTTGACTTTATTGGTGATTTACTCGGTCGCGAAGAATTAATTAAAAGTGTGATACCGCTGCGTGCTGGTGAACTTTATAACGGTTCAGTGGTTACTTCATCAGAAGAGTTTATTAAAAGCTATTTAGCGCGTTTTGGTTATGCAAACGCTGAAGTGCGTACAATCCCTGAGATTGATGATGAAACCAAAGAAGTACAGTTAACGCTATCAGTTAAACCTGGGCAACGTGTCTATGTTCGTCGTATTATTGTTGGTGGCAACCAAAATACGGCAGATGAAGTACTGCGCCGTGAAATGACACAGCTTGAAGGTGCATGGTTATCAAATCAAAATCTTGAACGTTCAAAATTACAAATCCAACGCTTACCATATATGGAAAAAGTGGATTTTAACGTTATACCTGTACCAGGCGTTGATGATCAGGTTGATGTAGATTTTACAGTTAAAGAACAGTCAGCTGGTAGCTTTAACGCAGGCCTTGCTTATGGTTCGTACCTAGGTTTACAGTTTAACATTGGTGTAACTGAATCTAACTTTTTGGGTACTGGTAATCAGATTGGTCTGAATATCAATACTTCACGTGGTTCAGAGCGTGTTAGTTTATCTTACACTGACCCTTACTTTACGCCGGATGGTGTATCACAAGGTAGCAGTATTTTTTACAGTAATTACGATGCCAGTAAATTTAGCCTTATTGATTATAAATCAAAAAGCTATGGTATAGGCACTAACATAGGCTTCCCAATCGATGCAGTGAACCGTATTAATTTTGGGGCACGTTGGATTGAAGAAGAACTATCTGATATCGCTGTTTACGAACAAACACGTGTATTACGTGAGACATTTTTAGATCCTGCTCATCCAGATGCAGGTTATAACTTTACTAAATATGAACTAAGCGTTGGTTGGTCACGTGTTACTGTAAACCGAGGTTTATTCCCAACAGCAGGTTCTCGTCAAACGTTAAACTTAACTGGTACTACGCCAAATTCAGATTTGACTTACTTTAAGTTAAATTATGACTCGCGTTTTTACTGGCCAATTAGTGATGATCATCGTTGGGTATTTTCAACGCGTGCAGCATTGGGGTACGGTAATGGTTATGGTAATACAAATGGATATGATCAAACCCTCCCATTTCAAGAGTATTTTCGGATAACTGAAATGGAACTGCGTGGTTTTGATCGTAACACTATTTTGCCGAATGCTATTTCACGTAACTCTTCAAATGTAGGTGGTACTCCAGAAAAAGACGGAAAGATCAACGGTGTTATTGGCGGTGATCCAGTCTTTGATCAGTTAATTCCTGCTGGGCGCATTGGTGGTAATGCAAAAGCGGTTGCAGGTATGGAATTAATCGTTCCTACACCGTTTTTAGATGAAGATAATACCAGTTCTGTGCGTACCAGCTTTTTTGTTGATGCAGCAAACGTGTGGGATACTGAGTTTAACGTAGAGCGCTATCAAAGCTTAAGTGATAACGATCGTGCATTACTTGACGATTATTCAGATCCGATGCGTTTTAGAGTCTCAACGGGTTTATCATTACAATGGATCTCTCCAATGGGTCCAATGTTGATTAGTTTTGCGTATCCATTGCAACAAGAAGAAAATGACGATACGAAGACTATCAGCTTTAATATTAGTAATACTTTCTAAAGGAGTTTTTTGTGAAAAAATCAATTAAATCATCGGCGATTGCCATTTTAGCAACACTTATGATGGGTACATCTGCGAGTGCTTTTGCACATAAAGTCGGTATTGTAGACATGCAAGAAATCTACAAACAAATCCCACAAATGGCATCTGTTGAATTAGCATTGCAAACAGAGTTTGCTGAGCGCCGCCAAGAGCTTGAAAAGCTTCAAGGTGACATTCGTTTTGAAGCTGAAAAATTTAAACGTGAAAGCACAACAATGAGCCAAGCTCAAAAAGATGCGCTGCGTACAAAAGTTGAAGGTATGCAAAAAACACTTGCTGAAAAGGGTCGTCCTTTAGAGCAAGAAATTAAAACTCGTCAAAATCAAGAGCTAGCTAAAGTACAAGCACTGATCATAAAAGCAATTGAAGACGTTGCTAAAGATGGTAATTTTGATGAAGTTAAAGTAAAAGATACTACAATTTACTTTAACCCTAAAAAAGTATCTGACTTATCAAGCAAAGTTGTTGATAAAGTAAGTAAGCAATAGAACGAATATATGCAAAATTATACGCTTTCGCAGATAGCGGAACTTCTAGGCGCTGAGCTTCATGGTGATGGCGCCTTAGAAATATCAAAAATTGCTACACTTGCAAATGCCCGCTCTGGGCATATTGCATTTTTAGCGAATAAGAAATATCGCCCACAACTTGATAATACAAACGCCAGTGCTGTAATTTTATCTGCCGCAGACGCACAGTATTATTCGGGTAACAAGTTGATTGCAGCTAACCCTTATAATAGTTATGCACAATTAGCACAAATAATGGACACCACACCGGCATCTGCTGCTAAAGGTATCCACGTAAGTGCTGTTGTTCACCCTGAAGCTTGTATTGCTAAGACGGCCTCTATTGCAGCTAATGCAGTTATTGAAGCGGGCGCTACAATTGGTGAAAACACACAAATTGGTGCAAATTGCTTTGTTGGTCAAAATGCTAGCATTGGTGATAATACTAAGCTTTGGTCTAATGTTAGTGTGTATCACAGTGTTGAAATTGGGTGTGATTGTTTAATTCAAGCTAACGCTATTATCGGCAGCGACGGGTTTGGTTACGCAAATGATAAAGGCCAGTGGATTAAAATTCCACAATTAGGCTCAGTGATCATTGGCGATAAAGTTGAAATTGGGGCAGGTGCAACTATTGACCGTGGTGCAATTGACGACACGATTATTCACAGCAATGTAATTATCGATAACCAAGTTCATATTGCCCATAATGTTGAGATTGGTTCTGGTACTGCTATCGCAGGCTGTACGGTAATTGCAGGTAGCACAACCATAGGTAGGAATTGTCAGATTGCTGGACTTGTTGGTATAAATGGTCACATAGAAATATGTGATGGTGTTATACTAACGGGCATGAGTATGGTGACAAAAGCGATTAAGGAAGCCGGTGTTTATTCATCAGGGCTCCCACACTCTTCAAATAAAGAGTGGCGTCGCAATATTGCCCATTTGCGTAATTTGCCAGAGATGAAAGATCGCCTAAAAGCGCTAGAGACTCTGACTAAGTCATTAAACCTTGATAATGAATAAGGATGCTATTTTGGCAAACGAATTAAATAGCCTTGATATACAAGAAATTTTAAGCTTACTACCACACCGTTACCCAATGTTACTGGTTGACCGTGTACTTGATTACACGCCAGGTGAATCATTACATGCAATTAAGAATGTAACATTTAATGAACCTATTTTTACAGGCCACTTTCCTAATCAGCCAATTTTTCCTGGTGTGCTTATTTTAGAAGCTATGGCACAGGCAACGGGTTTATTAGGTTTCAAAACTGTTGAAAACCGCAGTGAGAATGAACTGTATTTGTTTGCAGCCGTTGATAACGCACGTTTTAAGCAGCCTGTGGTACCTGGTGATACTATGCATTTGCATGTACAGTTTTTAAAAGAGCGCCGCAATATATGGAAGTTTGCAGCAGAAGCTAAAGTTGATGGCAAAGTTGTTTGTGCTGCCGAAATCATGTGTGCGAGAAGAGAGCTTTAATTGTGATCCATCCTACAGCGATAATCGAATCAGGTGCAAAGCTAGGTAATAATGTATCGGTTGGTCCATATAGCTACATTGGTGACAATGTGGTTATTGGTGATGATTGTATTATTGAATCTCACGTTGTGGTCAAAGGGCCATCAACAATAGGTTCTGGCAATCATATATTTCAGTTTGCGTCAGTAGGTGAAGCCTGCCAAGACAAAAAATATAATAATGAGCCAACCACGCTAATTATTGGTGATAACAACATTATTCGTGAATGTGCCACTATTCACCGCGGTACGATTCAAGATCAAGGCGTGACTAAGATTGGTAGCAATAACTTATTTATGGCTTACACTCATGTTGCCCATGATGCAGTAATTGGCGACAACGTTATTTTTGCTAATAATGCATCGGTTGCAGGGCATGTACACATTGGTGATTGGGTTATCTTAGCAGGCAATTCAGGTATTCATCAGTTTTGTAAAGTAGGTGCACATGCGTTTGTTGGCATGTATTCAGGTGTAAATAAAGATGTTCCACCGTTTGTAACAACGATTGGCACCCCTGCAGGCCCTGTAGCGATTAATACCGAAGGTATGAAACGCCGTGGCTTTGAAAGTGATGAAGTAATGGCAACGCGCCGTGCCTATAAAACACTGTATCGTAAGAGTTTAGGTGTTGATGAAGCGCTTGTTGCACTTGCAGATGACGCTGCTAAGTACCCTGCAGTACAGTTGATGGTTGATTTTGTTAAAAATTCAGAGCGTGGTATTGTTCGTTAATAGTTCGCTTTATAAAAAAAGCCACCGATTATGAGTAATAGTCGGTGGCTTTTTCGTATTAACTTACCTTGAGTTCAAGCTGTTTCAATTAGTGAAAATGATTAAAACCGTGTGATCAAGTTTACGTACTCTGGTTGCGCTATTAATAGTTGCTGATGAGTTGCAATCGCTTTTACACAGCCTTGCTCTAACCAAATTACCTGATCCATATTGGATAGCAAAGCAGGATCGTGAGTAATACTCAGCACGGTACATTGCTGCATGCTGGTCAATATTGCATCCATCACGTGATGCTTAGATTGATTGTCTAGACCTTCTGTAGGTTCATCAAGGATTAAAATAGCCGGTGCGCGCAGTAATGCTTGTGCCAAAGCTAAACGTCGAGATTGCCCGCGAGATAAACTTCTACCACCTGTGCCTAAGCGAGTATTTAACCCTAACTTTAACTCACAGAGCCAGTCTGCTAATTGCACTTGTTGGCAAGCGTTGATCATTTGCTCTTTCGTCGCCGCAGGTGCTGCGTAGCGTAAGTTTTCCGCAATTGTGCCATCAAAAATATGATGTTGTTGTGCGACGATACTTATAAGTTCGCAGCGGTTTTGTTGGCTGGTCATATTAATTGGCATCGTTTTGTGTGCAAATGTTAAGTTTATTTCACCGCTTTGCTGTGGCCATAAGCCACTGAGTAAATTAACCAGGGTACTTTTTCCACTGCCACTTTGGCCCACAATGGCTACTTTTTGTAGTGGCTCAATTACAAAGCTTAAGTTGTTAAGCGCAAAAGTATCGCTGAGATAACAGTAGCTAACGTCTTTAAATTCAAGTCCTAAAGGCTGTACAGGCACTGACTCGTGAGCATTTTTAGCGACAGGGCGGAGTTTGTCTTCTAAATCGAAAATACGGTTTGCAGCGCTTAATGCGACCGGTAGTTGGATAAATGCATTGGGTAGCGTGAGTACCGTTTCAAAACTGGCAAGTAAGAATAAACTGAGCATGGCCAATTCAACATTAGCCATTGTACCGTTATAAACCAATGGGGTGATAACTATAATGGCACCTAACATACTTAGTTGTACTACCAGCAGTGATAAGCCATTACTACGTGCCTGTGCACTATGGCGTACAAACAGCTGCTGATTATAATGTTCGCTGGCATCACGGCATTGTTTAACTTGTTGCTCGGTAGCTTGATAAATAGCCAGCTCTCTCAAGCCATTTAGGGTATCAGATAATTCAGCGCGTAAAGTGGCAGAGTACTGCGTTTCGAGGTCTGCAGTGTTCTGTAGTTGCCTGCTCAGTATTAAAGGTAGGGCAACACCCACGAATAACAGCGCAATAAAGCACAGCAGTGCCACATCAGCGTTGTATGCAGCCATAATCGCAATCACAATTGGCACACTTATTATCGCAACAATCATGGGTAATAATACATTTAAGTAGAATTTATCGAGGGCTTCAACATCATTTTGCATACGATTGAATAGATCGGCACTGCGGCTCATGGCCAAATCAACATTACTCAATTGGCTTAGCGTATTAAAAACACTGACGCGAATTTCACTTAACAGTAAAAATGTGGCGTTGTGAGTGACTAGACGTTCACCATAACGAGACGCTGTTCTCACTATTGCTAAAAAGCGTATGACGCCAGCGGGCGTAAAGTAGTTCATTTGTGTATTAGCTAGACCTGCAGCAGCCATTGCGGCTAAAAACCAGCCAGAAACAGCCAACAAGCCTACATTTGCAAGTACCGTTAATGTAGCTAAAAATGCCCCTAGTAACATTGCCCCAAGGTGTGGCTTGCACAGCTTTAATAAGCGTAAAAAGTTAGTCATGCTGTTGACTCCTTGCATGCACTAAATCAAATAGCGCGCCTTTAGCAGCTATGAGGGTGTTAAAGTTACCCAGCTCAATAACAGCACCGTCTTTCATTACAATAACTTGCTTAGCGTGTTCAATGGTATTTAAGCGATGGGCGATCACTATAACTAAATGCTTTTTTGCATAATCATTAATAGCTGTTTGGACAAGTTGCTCGGTTTGACTATCAAGGTGAGCGGTTGGCTCATCAAGAACTAAAATGGGAGCTTCTTTTAAAAAAGCCCGTGCTAACGCGATGCGCTGTTTTTGTCCGCCGGAAAGTCCTTCGCCTTGCTCGCCAATAGGGGTGTCAAAACCTTGAGGTAAAGCAAGAATAAACTCAAGCGCACCCGCTTGCGCTGCAGCATTTTCGAGTTCTTGCATACTGGCATCTGGTTTTGCTAATAGTAAATTGGCTTTTATGCTATTAAATAGCAAGGTGGGTTGCTGTGGGATCCAAGCAATATGTTGTTGCCACTGTTTAATTTGCGAGACTGATAATGAGCGTTGATTGACCGCGATGGAGTTTATCACTTGTGGATGAAAGCCCAATAGACAGTCAAGTAGGGTACTTTTTCCCGCGCCACTTTGGCCAACAATGGCATACATACCAGAGCTTGAAAATGTCAGGTTTATATTGCTAACGCCTTCATTACTATTTGGATAGTGAAAACTTAAATTACCAATACTGAGCTGCTTTATTCTCGGCACGTCTAATCTACTTTGAATACTTGTTTTTGTGCTTATAAGGCTCTCATCTGGTAATGGTTCATTTAATATCTTGAGCATATCAGCAGCAGCACTTATGCCTTCTAATCGTGCATGATAATGACTACCAAGTTGACGCAGCGGTAAATAAAACTCTGGTGCGAGTAATAACACTACAAAGCCGGTCGAGAAATCTAAGGTACCAAAAAATAACCGAAAACCGATTATTACGGCGACTAATGCGACGCTAAGAGTTGCAAAAAACTCTAATGCAAAAGAGGATAAAAATGCTATTTTTAATACGCTTAAAGTGGCATGGCGAAAATCATCTGAAATTTTGGCAATTTGTTTTAACTCACGTGCTGTGGCGTTAAACAATTTAAGTTGAGTGAGTCCTTGTAAACGGTCAAAAAAGTAATTACCTAACACTGCTAATTGTTGCCAGCGTTGCTGGTTTAGCCGTTCGGCTTTGTGACCAACTAAAATCATAAATAAAGGAATTAAAGGCGCTGTAAATAAAAAAATCAATCCCGCTTTCCAGTCAGTAGGAAAAATCACCATCAGAATCGCTAAAGGGATAAGTGCGCTATACGCCACACTGGGTAAGTAATTAGCATAATAGTCGTGCAGTGCTTCAACACCATTATGCAAGGTATTTAAAGTTGCACCATGGCCTTGTTGTTCAATATAACTTGGGCCAAGGTGTGTCAGTTTTTCAAGTAAAGTGTGGCGCATCGCAGTTTTAATTTTTAGTGCCGCTTGCGCGCTAATACGTTCAGATAAACTCAGTAATAGGCCGCGCCCTAAAATCAATATAGATAATGGCCAAAGTAAAGGAGTAACTGTTGCTAAATCAGCATGTTCAAACATTACTAGATGAATTGAACGTGCTACCAAATAAGCACTAGCAATCATGAGTATTGCATTTAAAGTACCTAACGCAATACTCAGTTTTAGCAGACTACCAGCGTGGTTGGAGTGTATTTTTAAGAACGCGCGCAGGGTAGTTTGCTGCGCGCGATCTGGTCGGGGGTTAGTCGTCATTTTGGCGATTAAGCCTATCGTGAAGATCTTTTTCGTCGTCAGCAATACTGTCTTTATTTTGTTGAAATTCGTACCACATAACGTTGATAACTCCTAGCGTACAGGCTAAAAGCACACCGAGTATCCAAGCAAAATACCACATAGTTTATGTCTCCTTAGTAGCTGCCATGGCTGTTATTTTCAATTTCTTCAACGGTTACCTTGCGCCACATTTTCACATAACACCATGTTGTGTAAGTTAAAATAAGTGGTACAAAAATAACAACCGCAATAAACATGACATTTAGCGTCATATGACTTGATACTGCATCCCATAATGTGAGGCTAATGTTCATGTTATTACTCGATGGCATCACAAATGGAAACAGTGAAATACCTGCGGTCATTATTACGCCAATTAACATCAAGCTTGTGCATATTAAAGCAAGGCCTGATTTATTCACTTTTGATAGCACCCATGCAAGCGCAGCCATAACAAACGCTAAAGTAGGAAAAATAACGGTCCATGGCATTAACGTATAGTTATTCAGCCATGCGCCAGCTGAGGTTGTCACTACTTTACCAAGAGGGTTAGCAAAACTTTGTTTGTCAGGCATCGACACAATTTGGTAGCCATCAATATTAGCAACCCAAAACCCAGCTATAGCAAATAGCACAATAAAAACTAATAATGCGTAGCGGCCATACTGCGCTGATCTTCGAGCAACATGGCTATCGGTTCTAAGTTGCAGCCACATGCCAGCATGTGCGATCAGCATAATGACACTTATCAAACCTGTTAATAATGCAAATGGGTTGAGTAGGGCAAAAAATGAACCTTGATAGCTCGCTCTTAAATACTCATCTAAATTAAAAGGCACACCTAAGAATAAGTTACCAAATGCCACACCAAACACCAATGCGGGGATCACACTGCCACCAAATAATGCCCAATCCCAATTGTTACGCCAGCGCTTAGAATCAATCTTAGAACGATAATCAAAACCAAGCGGCCTAAAAAACAAGGCGAATAACACGAGCATCATAGCGAAATAAAAGCCTGAAAACGCAGCTGCATACACCATCGGCCATGCTGCAAATAAAGCGCCACCAGCAGTAATAAACCACACTTGATTGCCATCCCAATGCGGGCCTACAGTATTAATTACAACGCGGCGTTCAGAATCTGTTTTACCAACAAGGCGTAATAATATCGCTACGCCCATGTCCATGCCGTCAGTGATTGCAAAGCCGATAAATAACACACCGATGATCACCCACCACAATAGCTTTAATGTTTCATAATCAAAAATCATCAGTTTGCTCCTCGGTCATCACTTAATTGTTCATTATGCGAGTTGTCATTTTGGTGTTCAAAATGATATTTACCTGTGTGTAATGAGCTTGGACCAATTTTAATAAATCGGAGCAATAACCAGCCCTCTACAATAGCTAAGCCAATATAGAACAAGATAAACCCAGTTAAACTTATTAAAATATCATTCACAGTCAGTGACGAGGTAGCTAAAAAAGTCGGCAATATTTCTGATATAGCCCAAGGTTGGCGGCCATATTCTGCAACAATCCAGCCAAATTCAATAGCAATCCATGGTAGAGGAATACTCCATACGGCAGCCCATAACAGCCAGCGTTTTTGCTCAATTACACGCTGTGCATTGTAGTAAAAGGCTAATATAAACACGATAAGCATGATCATGCCGCAGCCAACCATAATCCTAAATGACCAAAACATCGGGCCCACTTTGGGAAATGAGTCTTTTACTGCTTTTTGAATTTGCTCCTCAGTCGCATCCACCACATTTGGGGTGTAACGTTTTAGTAATAAGCCATAGCCTAAATCGTCTTTTAAGGTATCAAATTTTGCTATGTTTTCGGGTGTGTCCTGACCATTTCTTAGTTTTTCTAGGTATTGGTAAGCAATCATACCGTTACGAATTCGCACTTCATGCTGTTTTTCTAAATCATTAATACCTGTAACTTGCTCATCAATAGAACGAGTAGCAATTAAGCCTAAAGCGTAAGGGATCTTAACTGCGCCGTAGGTAACTTGCTTCTGTGAGTCAGGTATGCCGACTAACGTAAATGCAGCAGGTGCTTCTTCGGTATGCCATTCAGCTTCAATGGTGGCGAGTTTTACTTTTTGTACTTCACCCACTTCATACCCTGATTCATCACCTAGCAAAATAACACACAGTATTGACGCTAAACCAAAGCCACTGGCAACAGAGAAAGATCGTTTAGCAAAGGCTAAATCGCGGCCTTTTAGAATGTACCAACTGCTGATCCCCAGTACGAACATCGATGCGGCTACATAACCGGCAGAGACGGTATGAATAAATTTAACCTGCGCAACAGGATTAAATACCAGCTCGGCAAAACTGGTCATTTCCATACGCATTGTTTGGTAGTTAAATTCAGCGCCAACAGGATTTTGCATCCACGCGTTAGCAATCAAAATCCATAATGCAGACATGCTAGTACCAAAGGCCATTAGAAAAGTAACGGCTAAGTGTTGGCGTTTGGTTAGTCGTTCCCACCCTAAAAAGAACATACCCACAAAGGTAGACTCTAAAAAGAATGCCATTAAGCCTTCAATAGCAAGGGGAGCGCCAAACACATCGCCCACATAATGAGAGTAATAAGACCAGTTAGTACCAAATTCAAACTCCATGGTCAGGCCTGTAGCCACACCAATAGCGAAGTTGATACCAAATAATTTTCCCCAAAACTTGGTCATATCTCGGTATATCTCACGACCAGTCATAACGTAGACCGATTCCATGATCACCAAAATCCAAGTCATACCTAGGGTCAGTGGTACAAATAAAAAGTGAAATAGGGCGGTGACAGCAAACTGTAATCGCGATAGATCCACAAAGGTTTCATCTATCATTTTTTATAGCTCCTAGTATGTGATGACGAATCACACAACAGATTAAAGTAGCAAACATTTAACGCGCAAAGTTTCAGTAATTACTGAAACTTTGTGCATTATTTACTTTTGATGAAATATTGTCAATATATATTAGAAAAACATAATATATATAATAAATGCTACATTAGAATTATGAAGATGCAAATCAGGTGGGCTATTTATATTATAAAAAATGAGATCTCTTAAACGTTTATAGAAACCTTAAAACACGGTAAACTACTCTTTTTATACACTCGAGTTATTTGCGAAATAAATTCATATGAATAAACATAAACAGCCACTGCGTATAGCGATTGTCGTTGGGGAACTCTCTGGTGATATTTTAGGCGAAGGCTTAATTAAAGCACTTAAAAAGCGCTACCCTAATGCCACTTTTGAAGGCATAGCAGGGCCTAAAATGCAGGCGCAAGGCTGCAAAAGCTTATTTGATATGGAAGAATTAGCCGTTATGGGCTTAGTTGAAGTGCTAGGTAGATTACCGCGGTTATTAAAAATTCGTAAGCAACTGGTACAGCATTTCATTGATAATAAACCGGATGTTTATATTGGTATTGATGCTCCTGACTTTAACCTTCGAGTTGAAAAACCGCTTAAAGACGCCGGCATTAAAACAATTCAATATGTGAGCCCATCGGTATGGGCGTGGCGTGAAAAACGCATTCATAAAATTAGCGCAGCAACTAACATGGTGTTGGCTTTATTACCGTTTGAAAAAGCGTTTTATGATAAACATAACGTCCCTTGTACTTTTGTTGGGCATACACTTGCTGATGATATCGCTCTTGAGCATGATGATAGCGCAGCACGTCAGCAGTTAGGTTTAAACCTCGATGATAAAGTATTGGCATTATTGCCCGGTAGTCGAGGCTCAGAAGTGGGCTTGCTTAGCGAAACGTATATAAAAACAGCTGCAGGGCTACAAGCAAAAAAACCGCTTTTAAAAGTTGTAGTGCCATTAGTGAACCCGCAACGTAAAGCGCAGTTTTCTACTATTTTAGCCGCCACAGCACCTAACTTAAACGTACAAATGCTCGATGGTCAATCTGATCTTGCTATGCAGGCAGCTGATGTAATACTTATAGCCTCTGGTACAGCAACCCTTGAGGGCATGTTGTATAAAAAGCCGATGGTTGTTGGGTATAAAATAAAAGCGATGAGTTACTGGATTTTTAAAACGCTGTTTACCTTCAATATCAAATATTTTTCCTTACCAAATTTACTCGCTGATGAAGCACTTGTGCCTGAGTTTATGCAACAAGACTGCACCATTGAAAACTTAACTAACGCGTTAGAGCCGATGCTAAACAGTGACAATAGCGAACTCAAAGCACGCTTTTTAGCCATTCATCAACAAATACGCTTAAACGCCAGTGAGCAAGCTGCCACGGCTGTTGCGGAGATTATAAATGCAAATTGAACGACCAAACCTAGCGCTTATCGCGGGCGTTGATGAAGTAGGGCGCGGCCCATTGGTAGGAGATGTAGTCACTGCAGCGGTGATCCTCGATCCCACTAAACCGATTGCAGGTTTAGCTGATTCAAAAAAATTAACGGATAAAAAACGCCAAGCGCTTGCTATTGAGATTAAAGAAAAAGCGTTGTGTTGGTCAATTGGCCGTTGCAGTCCCACAGAGATTGACGAATTGAATATTCTCCAAGCCACGATGCTTGCCATGACGCGTGCGGTAGAGGGGTTAAGCACCGCACCTGAATTTGTGTTTGTTGATGGTAATCGCCTGCCAGCATTGGCTATGCCAGCGCAAGCGGTTGTCAAAGGAGATAGTTTAGTTGCCGAGATTTCCGCGGCGTCTATTATCGCTAAAGTAGCGCGCGATGACGAAATGATAGCGCTCGATAAGCGCCACCCAGAGTATGGTTTTGCGGGGCATAAAGGCTATCCAACCAAGGCACACTTTGCCGCGCTTGAGCAATACGGTGCAATTGAAGAGCACCGAAAAAGTTTTAAACCAGTGCAACGTGTACTGGCAATGCAGGAGAAATAATGGCCGCTCCAGATTTTGTGCATTTACGGGTTCACTCAGACTTTTCGATGGTTGATGGTTTAGCCAAAACCAAACCAATTGTCGCCAAAGCGCAAGAGTTGCAACTACCCGCATTGGCAATAACTGATCAAATGAACTTGTGTGGCTTAGTGCGTTTTTATGAAACATCGCACAACGCAGGCATTAAGCCCATCGTCGGTGCTGATTTTTGGCTACATAGCCCAGAGTTCCCTGAAGGACCATGTCGGTTGGTTATCTTAGCGAAAGATAATACCGGCTATAAAAACTTAACCTTATTAATATCTAAAGCGTATCAGCGCGGGCATTTATTTCACCGTCCAGTGATTGACCGTGACTGGCTTATTGAACACAAAGAAGGGCTTATATTACTTTCAGGTGCTAAAGATGGCGATTTAGGTAAGGCGCTATTAAAGGGCAACCCCGCGATTGTAGAATCGGTGGTGAGCTTTTATAAGCAGCATTTTAGTGATAACTATTACATTGAATTAGTGCGCACTAAGCGCGCACAAGAGGAAGAGTACCTCCATTTAGCGGTTGAGCTTGCCAGCATTGAGCAATTACCTGTTGTTGCTACTAACGAGGTGGTCTTTCTAAAGCCTGAAAACTTTGAAGCGCACGAAATACGCGTGGCCATTTTTGATGGCTATACGCTGGATGATAAACGCAGGCCAAAGCGCTTCTCCGAAGAGCAGTATTTAAAAACGCCTGAACAAATGGCTGAGATTTTTAGCGATATTCCAGAAGCACTACAAAATACGGTAGAAATTGCAAAACGTTGCAATGTAACAGTACAACTAGGCACGTATTTCTTACCTGATTACCCAACAGGTTCACTGAAAATTGACGAGTTCTTAGTTAAAGTATCGCAAGATGGCCTAGAAGAACGGCTACTGTTTTTATTTCCTGATGAAGCAGAGCGCGTAGAAAAACGCGTTGAATACGACGAACGTTTGCAAATCGAACTTGATGTAATCAACCAAATGGGGTTCCCAGGCTACTTCTTGATCGTAATGGAATTCATCCAGTGGAGTAAAGATAATAACATCCCTGTAGGCCCAGGGCGTGGTTCAGGTGCCGGTTCATTAGTGGCCTACGCACTAAAAATCACCGATCTTGATCCACTCGAATTTGACTTACTGTTCGAGCGATTCTTAAATCCAGAACGTATTTCAATGCCGGATTTCGACGTCGATTTCTGTATGGATAGACGAGATGAAGTAATCGATCACGTATCAGCCTTATATGGGCGCGATGCGGTATCGCAAATTATTACTTTTGGCACCATGGCGGCCAAAGCGGTTATACGCGACGTTGGACGTGTGCTCGGTCATCCATATGGTTTTGTTGACCGTATATCGAAAATGATCCCAGGTGATCCAGGGATGACGCTCGCTAAAGCGTTTGATGTCGAGCCACGTTTACAAGAAGCCTACGATGGTGACTCTGAGGTAAAAGATCTCATTGATATGTGTCGCATCCTTGAAGGCTGTACACGTAACGCCGGTAAGCATGCCGGTGGTGTTGTTATATCACCAACCACCATTACCGACTTTGCTGCACTGTATTGTGATGACGAAGGTAAGTTTCCGGTTACTCAGTTTGATAAAAATGACGTAGAAACCGCAGGCTTGGTAAAATTTGACTTCTTAGGCCTTCGTACGCTCACCATTTTGCAATGGGCGGTTGATATGACCAATGTGCGCTTAGCCCGAGAGGGCAAAGAGCCAATAGATATCAACACCATAGAACTCAATGATAAAAAGAGCATTGAGTTATTGCTAAGAGCTGAAACGACCGCAGTATTCCAGCTTGAATCGCGCGGTATGAAAGACTTAGTTAGGCGTTTAAAACCAGATTGCTTTGAAGATATGATAGCCTTGGTGGCTTTATTCCGCCCAGGGCCATTGCAATCGGGCATGGTAGATAACTTTATCGACCGAAAGCTCGGACGCGAAGAAATATCTTACCCTGATGCGCAATATCAGCACGAAAGTTTAAAGCCTATTTTGGAGCCAACTTACGGCATTATCTTGTATCAAGAACAAGTTATGCAAATTGCACAGGTATTGGCAGGTTACACCCTTGGTGGCGCCGATATGCTACGTCGTGCAATGGGTAAGAAAAAACCCGAAGAGATGGCCAAGCAGCGTTCAACCTTTGAAGATGGTGCACGAAATAACGGCATTGACGGCGAACTAGCGATTAAAATCTTCGATCTGGTAGAAAAATTCGCAGGTTATGGCTTCAATAAATCTCACTCTGCAGCTTATGCACTCGTGTCGTATCAAACGCTTTGGATGAAAACCCATTTCCCAGCTGAATTTATGGCAGCGGTTATGTCAGCGGATATGGACAACACTGAAAAAATTGTCACCTTGGTGGATGAGTGTGAGAACATGAAACTCACTTTATTACCGCCAGATGTTAATGCAGGCGAATACAAATTTACGGTTAACCTCAAAGGGGAAATTGTTTATGGTATCGGTGCGATTAAAGGAGTGGGCGAGGCGCCAGTTGATGCGATATTAGAAGCGCGCGCTGAAGGCGGTCCATTTAAAGATCTTTTTGATTTTTGCGCACGTGTAGATTTAAAGCGTATAAATAAGCGTGTTACTGAAAAACTTATTTATGCTGGCGCTTTGGATCAACTTGGCCCTGAAAAAACGCAGCCAGCACGCGCCACTTTATTAGCCAGCTTAAAAGACGCTATGCGCGCTGCTGATCAGCACAATAAAGCGGAGTCGTTAGGGCAAACTGATTTATTTGGCCTGCTAGCCACAGAGCCTGATGAAGTGGAACAAGCGTTTATAAAAGCGATACCACTGACTGATAATCAGTGGCTTGATGGAGAAAAGGAAACTCTAGGGCTTTATTTAACGGGTCATCCGATTAATCAGTACCGTAAAGAGCTAAAATACTACACCAGTGGGCGATTAGTAGACTTACAACCAACAAATCGAGACGTGCAATCAACCGCCGCAGGCCTAGTGATTGCAGCAAGAGTACTGGTAAATAAAAAGGGAAATCGCTGGGGACTTATAACTTTAGATGACAAGAGTGCCCGTATTGATGTACGCTTATTCCCAGAACAGTTTGAAATGTACCAAGATATGCTGCAAATCAACAATATCTTGGTAATATCCGGACAGGTCAGCTTTGATAACTTCTCCGGTGGCATTACAATGACCGCCAGAGATATATGCACGATAGCGCAAGCGCGAGAAAAACGTATAAAAGCGATTAAAATGACGCTGAATATGGTGCAAATCGACGCAAACTTTTTCGATAAGTTACAAAAAGTACTCGAACCTTATAAGTTTGGTACTTGTCCGATTAAGGTTTTCTATCAGCGTCCAGATGCGTTGGCCCAGTTAACCCTCGGGACAGAATGGTGTGTTACGCCAAGTGATGACTTAATTCATAAGTTATCGTTAATGGCGGCGCAAGATGTAGAACTAGAATTTAACTAATTAGGTAGTTTAGAGCATGAGCCTCAATTATCTTGATTTTGAGCTTCCAATTGCAGAATTAGAAGCAAAAATTGAAGAGTTACAAAATATAAGCCGCGCTGGCGAATTAAACCTTGAGTTAGAAGAGGAAGTCAGCCGATTAAAAGAGAAAAGTGCCCAGCAAAAAGAGGAAATATTCTCTAAGTTAGGTGCTTGGCAGGTTTCTCAGTTAGCCCGTCATCCGTTGCGTCCTTATACTCGTGATTATATCGAGCGTATTTTCACGGAATTTGATGAGTTTTCTGGCGATCGCACTTTTGCTAATGATCCCGCTATTCTTGGTGGTATTGCGCGTTTTGAAGGCCAACCAGTCATGGTTATTGGTCAACAAAAAGGACGAGATACTGCAGAGAAAATAAAGCGCAACTTTGGCATGCCAAAGCCTGAAGGTTACCGTAAAGCATTACGCTTAATGGAAATGGCTGAGCGTTTTAAAATGCCAATCATGACTTTCATTGATACGCCAGGCGCATACCCAGGTGTAGGCGCTGAAGAGCGTGGTCAATCAGAAGCAATTGCACGTAACCTTAAAGTAATGGCAGCATTAAAAGTGCCTACTATTTGTACGGTTATAGGTGAAGGCGGCTCAGGTGGTGCACTGGCAATTGGTGTTGGCGATCGTGTTAACATGTTGCAGTACAGCACTTACTCGGTTATTTCACCAGAGGGCTGCGCATCAATTCTATGGAAAAGTGCCGATAAAGCACCTCTTGCTGCAGAAGCGATGGGCGTAACCGCTGCACGTGTTAAAGAGCTTGATTTAATTAATAGTGTGGTAGATGAACCTCTTGGTGGTGCACATCGTAACTATGAAGCGATGGCTCGTAACCTTAAAGCTCAGCTTAAGCGTGATTTAAGTGATTTACAGGCATTGAGCCTTGATGAAATGCTTGATCAACGTTACAAACGTTTAATGTCATTTGGTTATTGTTAATTAATACCAAATTACTGAAAAAAGCCGCTTTTGCGGCTTTTTTGTTTTAAAATGTTTATCAGCTATCAGCTATCAGCTATCAGCTATCAGCTATCAGCTATCAGTAGCAAAGTAATCATTCACTTAGGCAGCGGTTTAATTCATGCATTCAACGTCTTTATATCAACAAGTAAAAAACGTCATAACACCTTATGTAGTTGAGCATAAAATCTCATTTACGGTGGCACTTTCTGGTGGCGTGGATTCAGTGGTATTACTGCATGTGATGAATGCGCTGAAAACTGAAGTACCGCAATTGCAATTAAATGCCGTATATGTAAATCATGGTTTAAGTGAGTATGCTAATAACTGGCAGTCTTTCTGTAAAAAATTATGTGCAACACTGAATATTACTTTTTATCCAGCGCAAGTAAATATCGAAAACAAAGCCCGCACTAGTTTAGAAGAGCTCGCGCGTGATGCTCGCTATAAAGCACTTGATCACCATAGTCCCACAGGCAGTATTATTTTACTTGGGCAACATTTAAATGATCAACTAGAGACGTTCTTACTAAGATTAAAACGCGGCTCAGGGTTACAAGGTTTAGCCTCTATGCGACAAACTAGAACGCTTAATTCTGGTCGCATGTGCTTACGACCCTTGTTAAATGTTACGCGCCAGAATATTGAGCAATTTGCAGATGATTTTAACCTATCACACATTACAGATGACTCAAATTCAGATGAACGCTTCGATCGAAATTTTTTAAGAGGGAAAGTTGTACCCGTTTTATCGGAAAAATTTACAGGATTTGAAAAAAGCGCATCTCGTAGTATTTCGCTTTTGCAGCAACAGCAAGATGTGTTAGATGAATATACCCAATTAGATTTAGCACAATCTCAAAATGAGCATCGAGGATTAAGCTGTGAAAAGATGGGTGTATTTAGCCTGCCTCGTCAAGCGAACGTATTACGGTGTTGGCTTGGGCAGTTCACCCGTTTAATGCCTTCGCAAAAACAAACCCAGCAAATATTATTACAAGGTTTAACGGCGCAACGCGATGCGCAGCTATTGATTCAACTTGCAGAAGGTCAAGTACGTCGTCATCAAGGCTATTTGTACTTTGTTAATGAAAGTGTAACGGCCCAAAAAGAACAGTCAGTCACGAGTGATAATCAAAAGTTGTCTGACGGGTGTTATTTAATGTCATTTCGCGGAGAGGGAGTGAGATCACCATTTGCAGATGAGCAAGTAACTGTACGTTTTAATTGTCCGCAAGCGCGTATTAAGCCATTAAAAAAACCGGGCCATAATACGCTTAAGCATTGGTTTAAAGATGCTAAAGTTGCCCCTTGGTTACGTGCAAATATACCGCTTATTTTTTATAATGAACAATTAGTTTTTGTAGTAGGGCACTTTGTAAGTGCAGAACACTATGAACAAGAAGGTATATTTTGGAAGATAAAAATATGACGACACAACAGCCACACGTTGGCTTATCGTTAGTAAATAAAGCGCCGTTAGGACTTATAGTAACAGCAGTGATTGCAATTATTGCTACAGTTATGTTTGAACTAGACATCATAACGTTGGCTTACTCTATTGCTGGTGGCTTGATCTGCGCAATGATTTTAATTGCCTATTGGTTGGGGAAAGGCGGGTTATTCTTTATTGCGGGAGTGAGTATACCTTTGTTAATGGTGATAGTTATACCACTGACAACGATGGCCGCACTATTATATTTAATTAGTGGTTTCTTTTTTGGTTTTTGCTTAGCGTTATTAGGCTACAAAATATTCACTAAATAGTAAATTAAAGCCTAGAGGGGGAAGCTAGGCTTTTGGTTAGTTAATAGGCTTTAGCGCAATTTCGACCAGATGCTTTCGCTTTGTATAAGCCCTTATCTGCGCGTGCAAAAATTTCATTTTCGCAGTCTTGGCTATTGGCTAAAGTGAAACCAATACTGGTTGTTACTTCATATTGCTTCATTAAATTTGATTCAGTGACTAGGCGCATTACTCGCTGGGCAATGACTTTGTTGGTCGTAAACTCAGGGTCATCAATTAAAACTGCAAATTCATCGCCGCCAAAACGAAATACGCAATCAGTACCACGAATACTACTGCATAACACGCTAGAAAATTCTTGTAGCACATCGTCACCGGTTTTATGACCAAAATTATCATTTACTTGTTTAAAGTTATCTAAATCAAGCAACATTAAACTAAATGGGCGATGGTGACGGCGACAACGCTCTAACTTTTGCGCCAAAACATCATTAAATTGGCTGCGATTATTTAACCCTGTCAATGCATCTTTTGTTGCTAGCTTTAGTACGCGGTTATACATCAATGCATTACGTAAAGGATAAATTAATACGCTGTGTAAGCCTGCGAGTTTTTTTTCAATATTGCCAGTGAGTGGATATTGGCAAAAGTAAATTAACTGGCCTAAATGTTCGTTGTTAATATCTAAATCAAACGAATAAGGCGGTTTGCTATTATCACTGCTAGCGATTTGAGCAACCCCAAGAGAGGATTGAAACTGTAAGCCCGAAAAATTGATAATTTGCTTAGCGTAGTTTGCATAAATCGTCAAAAGCTCTTCTACATTTAGAGTCGTTTGTAATTTCTCTAGTAAACTGTGTAGAGCCGCGGGTTCATTTTTACGGTAGTGCTCTGCCGAAAACGGCAAAAACTCGCCCCGCGCTGAGACTCGTTGTGTCAAAATATGGACGTTTTCCATTGAATTCTCCCCCCAGGAGTTAGTTACTCACTTAACTAAGCTATTTTTGTGCCACAATTTCAAACTGGCTGAAAAACAGATAGTTGCTATAGTTAGAATAAGAACTGATGGATTTTTGACAGCAACATCGCGAGGAGGCCTCATTGCAAACAGTATTAGCCCAAATATTTGGTTTGCTCCTTGGCGCTGTGGTGCTGGTTTGGCTATTTAAACGCGTAGGTTTACCGCCAATATTAGCTTATCTCGCTACGGGCGTGCTTGCAGGCAGTCATGGCATTGGCTGGATGGCACAAAGCCATGAGATCCACTTTATTGCAGAGCTTGGTATTGTTTTTTTATTATTTAGTTTAGGTCTAGAATTTTCACTGGGCCGATTAATGGCAATGCGTAATATTGTATTTGGTCTAGGGACCTTACAAGTTATTGTGACAAGCATTGTTCTGATGCTTATTTTACTCTTACTGAATCTTTCGCTACTCACCAGTTTTACCATCGCGACATTAATGGCGCTTTCATCAACAGCTGTTGTTGTTAAGTTATTAAAAGAATCTGGCGATTTAAAAGAGCGGCGCGGGCAGCTTGCAATCGGTATGTTATTGTTTCAAGACATAGCCGTAGTCCCCCTTTTAATTATTTTACCTCTTTTGGCGCAAAGCAGCGGCTCAGAAGGCATTGCATTTGCGCTGATCATCGCACTTACTAAAGGAGCTTTTGTATGTGCATTATTATGGGCCATAGGCAAATGGATATTACCTAAGGTATTTAATGAAGTCGCTTTAATGCGTACGGACGAGCTATTTGTATTAACCACACTCGTGGTCGCTTTATTTGCTGCAGGGCTAACCTACCTATTTGGTTTATCGATGGCTTTAGGAGCATTTTTAGCAGGTATGATGCTGGGTGAAAGCCAATATCGACATCAATTAGAAGCCGATATTCGACCATTTCGCGATATTTTAATGGGATTGTTTTTTGTTACCGTGGGCATGCAGCTTGATATTTTATTTGTGCTTGGCGTGTGGTATTGGATCATTGCAGCATTGGCTTTAATGTTAGTGCTAAAAATAGGGGTGATCACATTACTTGCCCAACTAATGGGGGAGCGCAAACAAGATGCAATAGCCGCTGGCATTATGCTTTGGCAAATGGGGGAGTTTGGCTTTGTATTAATTGCACTGGCTACTAAGCATCAATTATTAGCTTTGGAGCATGCCTCATTTTTAATCGCAATAGCAGTGATGTCGATGGGTTTAACCCCGTATTTAATAGAACGTACACCATGGTTATTAAAGCAATTTGGTTTCTTAAAAATGCCTCGTAATAAATGGCAGCAAGAGCCGACGAGTAGTATTTTATATCGTAATCACGTAGTTATTTGCGGGTTTTCTCGGGTTGGCCAAACAATAGCACGATTTTTAAAGCCTGAAGCGATCGAATATGTTGCCATCGAACGCAACCCAATACTCGTACAAGAAACTAAAGTAGCAGGCGAACCAATTAT
This sequence comes from Pseudoalteromonas sp. Ld20, assembly GCF_045064175.1. Classification (NCBI taxonomy): domain Bacteria; kingdom Pseudomonadati; phylum Pseudomonadota; class Gammaproteobacteria; order Alteromonadales; family Pseudoalteromonadaceae; genus Pseudoalteromonas; species Pseudoalteromonas sp. Ld20. The sequence continues at coordinate 232,346 of NZ_JBISHB010000041.1, read as the reverse complement.
ATTTGGCCATGTAAAACAAAAAGATATTTTAAAATCAGCAGGAGTAGAGCATGCACGTTTAGTGATTATAACATTCACTGATTTTGAACAAACCCAAGTGGTTATTGATGCGATTAAACAAATAGCGCCTACGGTAAAAATTTTAGTCCGCATGCGAGATGACAGCCAGCTAGAGGCACTTAAAGAGCTAGGTGTAACAGAAGTTGTGCCCGAAACGCTCGAAGCCAGCTTAATGTTAGTATCGCATGTTTTGTACATGTCAGGTGTGCCGATGACACGAATTGTGCGCCGAGTGAGTAAAGAACGACGTAATCGTTATCAGTTTTTACATGGTTTTTTTGCAGGTGATAAATTTGATAGCGAAGAAACTAATGCAGATCGCTTAGAATACCTACATGTTATTGCGTTACCTGAAAACGCCTTTGCGGTAGATAAAAACATCAGCGAACTTAATCTCGAAAAGCGCAAAGTGTCGGTACGTGCATTACGCCGTCAAGACCGAGAAATAGACACGCCGTCAGTAAAAACGATTTTACTCGCAGGCGATATATTAGTGTTACAAGGCAAACCACGCAGGGTAGAACGAGTTGAACGTTATATTCTAGACGGCAGTGAGTAGCTAAGCGTATAGAGCAGCTATAATACCCAAATATTAAGCCCCGCGAACGCTGAGTCCTGCATCATGAGGTGACTTGGGTATAAGTTGTAGCCTGAATAGAGAGTCGTGGGCTAATCTAATTCTAAAAACTCACGTATTTGTGGTAACTTTTCTAAACCGTCTTTATAACCAATATCAATTAAGTGTTGGGTATAGCGTTTTTCAAAAAGTAAGTAGCTGGTTAAACTCGATTGTGAACGTTTTTTAACCCCGATCATACGCAATAAAATCTTAATAGGCAGTGGCATATCGTCATAATATTGCGCTGCAATCGCATTAAAGTTTTCTGATGGATTGATCACGTAAGAATCAATTTGTTTTAGTTCTTGATGTTTATCACGCCCGGGTAAAAGCCCCAAAGTACGATTGATCCGTTCAAGTCGCTCAAGGTCCGATTGCAATGTATCGGTAAATACACTATCGAGTAAGTGGCCAGCAATAGACGACAACCCCGGATAGTGTGGTAAATAACCCGGAGGGTGCAACTCTTTCGGTTGATCAACACCAATAATAAATATTTTTTCAGCGCCAAGGTGTACGCATGGACTCAGAGGTGAAAGCTGGTGGATAGAGCCATCACCAAAGTAATGGTTTTGTACATTTACACTCGGGAACACCATAGGTATAGCACTCGACGCCATTAAATGCTCAACATTAATACGCGTAGCTTTACCTTCACGCTTAGCACGTTGCCAAGGTAATTGCGTATTAGATTGAAAAAATGCAACAGAATCGCCCGTTGTATAACTTGATGCTGTAATAGATAAAGCATCTAAATAATTGCGGTGTAAGTTACGTTCAATACGGTTTAAATCTAAAATATCGTTAAGTAAATTACGTAAAGGCTGACTGTTTAATAAGCTCGCAGGGGGATGATTTATATGCTCAGACTGAAAACTAGTGAGCATGTTGCGTGTTATATGCCCAAAAACACTGATAAAGTCACTTTTATACACCATAGAAGTAGAAAAGTTTTTCCATACAGAATCAAGCTTTCGTACCGCCAAGTGTGCACATGAAGCATAACTAGCTAAAGCTGCAGAATTAATAGCCCCTGCGGAGGTGCCATTTATAATCGTAAAAGGTAAAGGCGCTGTACGAGGCATGCTTTGCGCGAGCGCTTTAAGCACGCCCACTTGGTACGCTGCGCGTGCGCCACCACCGGTTAATAATAGTGCGATTTTAGGTTTATCTTTATTGACTTGCTTGATTCTCATAATTGCAATTAAACTGTTGACCGTCTTTACTTTATTTATTAACTGTAAGTCTTTAAGCTAGAAGAATCAAAGGATACCTTAGTGATAGTAAATTTTTTATCATTAAGTTGTGAATTATAATCACTTAGGTAACTCTAAGTGAGATAAACGTGCATTTTAATTTTTATGGAGTTCGTATGTCAGATCAATCAACACCGCCAGATATCGAAAAACGTCCACCAAACAACAACTTACTCTTTGCTGCTGTAATACTGGTTATTATTTTATGCGCCGGAGCATTTGTATTATTGAGCTCTGATGAGCAGCCTCAACCCATTGTAGAAGTCACTCCCACAGCACAGCCTATACAAGAATATCAAACAGTTGAGGAACCACAGCCTCAAATTGAACAAATTGAACCGCCAGCAGCTCAGCCGCAGGTAGAGCGTCCACCAACACGTAATGTTGAACCCGCGCCAGTAGTAGCACCTCTTCCATCATTAAATGAAAGTGACGCTGTAGTGGTTGCGCGCATAGATGATTACTTAAGTGATCAAGCAATGGGCTTACTACTAACAGACGATGTAATACGTCGTGCTGTTGTATTTATAGATAACTTAGCAAAAGGCAAAGTAGCGGTTAAACATGCGCCAGTAGAGCGTCCACAAGATGGTTTTAGCGTGATGGAAGGTGACATTCTCACTATCGACCCAAACAGTTACGAGCGATACACGCCGTATGTAAAAGTATTTACCAGTATGAGCGCGGCACAAATTGTGCGTTTGTATGATGAATATAAACCACTCATTAATGACGCGTACACCGAAATTGGCTATTCAGGTGATGCATTTAATCAAACACTTCAAGAAGCCATTGATTTATTACTAGATACACCAGAGCCAAAAGGTGACATGCCGTTACTGAGAAATTCAGTAACGTACCAGTACGCTTACTCTGAATGGGAACGTTTACCCGCAGCGCAAAAGCAATTATTGCGCATGGGCCCTGAAAACATGAAAAAGGTAAAAGCAGTATTACGTAACGTTCAAAAAGAGCTAGATAACCAGTAAGCTTGATAAAGTAGCTTAAAAAACAGTGCGATTGTATGTTTAACACGCAATCGCACTTTCTTTTTGTGTTTACCCTTGAATAACACAGCAAAAGTAGCGATAATCTCTCCCGCGCCAACCAAGGCCCTCAATGGTAGTCTTATTGGTCCTCTCGCAACACTAGCAGGCGAACCTGGTCAGGCCCGGAAGGGAGCAGCCACAGTTTGTGACGTGTGTGCCGAGATGTGGCTGGTAAGACTGCCACCCAAATTCCTCATTTGGGTGTTGTAAATTTCCTTTTTCATACTATCTAAAATTACCAATACTATTTTCTCATATTGCGCTTTTGGTAAATCCTCGTCAAAATTGTAATGGCATCATTTTTAATCAAATAGGCGTGCTTTTTCATCATACCTTTGCCGTGAAGTGAACATTGATAAAGTTTAAAATATTTTACTTAATGGACTAATTACACCGTTCGCTCCTTGCTGTAAAACATGGGTATATATTTGCGTTGTTTTGACATCTGAATAGCCAAGCTGAGCTTGAACTGTTCTGATATCGGCACCACTTTGCAATAGATGCGTTGCAAATGAATGGCGTAAGGTATGCGGTGTTATTATTTTTGTTAATCCCGATTTTTGAACGGCTTTTTTTATTTCTTTTCTTATACACGAATGATGAAAATGATGTCGTCTTATTTCACCACTTTGAGGATCTGTGCTTAATATATGTGAGGGAAATAAATACTGCCACGCAAGTGATTTTGAGGCAGAAGGATATTTTTTTGTTAAGGCATAAGGCATCCATACGCCAGTATATTCCGTATTATTTAAATCAAGTTTTAGATAGTCATCAACCTGCAGAATTTGATTTCTCAGCATAGGAATTAGCTCGGTGGCCAATGTTACAATACGGTGTTTATTACCTTTGCCATTCCATACTTGAATACACTTGTAATCAAAATCAATATCTTTCACTCTTAATTGTACCGCTTCCATTACTCTTAAACCACTCCCGTACATAAGGCTTGCAATAAGGTAATAACGCTTATTTAAATGAGTCATAAGCAGCTTAACTTCTTCTGGCGTCATAACTACAGGTAGTTTTGCTTGTTTTTTACTGCGAGCAAAATTTAAGTTTAACGACAGCTCTTTTTTTATTATGTGCTTGTATAGAAATGACAATGAATTGAGTGCCGTGGCTTGCGTTCGTGGTGCAACGTTTTGTTTTAACACTAAGTACTCTAGATAGCGCTCGACTTCATTGTCTCCCATTGAGGCGGGGTGGCGCTTATCATGAAAATGGATATAAGATGCAATCCATCTCAGGTACGTGTCCACGGTACGTAATGAATACTGACGTACCAACATATAATCAGCGATATAATTTAAAAATGGAGAGCGCGTTTTCATGTCATCACCACTAGTTGTTCTGTATATATATATACAGTGCAGTTGTTTGACTCCCATATTCAAGAAAAAGAGCGTCGAGCGTATTTTCTTTTTCTGATTATATTTAGTACCAAGAAATAATTATAGCTAGCAATGGGTTAAGTTATTTGTTAAAAAAGACTTATTAAATACATGAGCGTGACTTCGGCAGAAATATGCGCGACGCGCGCACTATAAAATTGTTGAACTAAGCCGCTACGCGGAGATCCTATTCTTATCATTTGAGCCACACTTACCTTGGGGTTATCCCATAACTTGGAGGTAAGTCATGAATACACTCATTGAACAAGTCAAAACTGAAATAGCCTACCGTGGTTATTCACAAAGTACCTGTAAAAGTTACTGCGAGCATTTACTTAAACTCAGCCATTATTTTAATAAACCACTCGATTTAATTACTGATGATGAGCTGAATATCTTTTTTAAAGATCCCGCCATTCGCAAGCTCTCCAGAGCGAGTCAAAAAATACAAATAAACAGCATTTGGTTCTTGTTTAAGAATATTTTACATCGCCCACTGAACTTAGACATAGCCTTGCCTAAAGCGAAACCTCGGGCACCTACTTATTTATCGCGTGATGATATTCGTCGACTTATAGAAAGTTGCACGGATATGCGTTTAAAAACATTGATAGTGGTGTGTTATGGATGTGGTTTGCGTATTGGCGAACTGCTGCGCATCAAAGTGCAAGACATCGATGGACAGCGTAAAACCATTTTAATTGAACATGGTAAAGGAGATAAGTCACGCTATGTTGTTGTATCAGATAGCGTGCTAAATCAATTACGTTGTTATTTGAAAATGTATCACCCAACGGGCTGGATGTTTTATTCACGATGGTTAATGGATAAACCCATGTCACCCTCAAGCTTCAGAAAGGCATTGAAAAAAAATGCACAAATGTGTGGTTTAAAGCACTGTAATCCACATGTATTACGCCATGCTTATGCAACACATCAACTTGAATCAGGTATGCCACTTCATCAACTGCAACACCAGCTTGGTCACAGTGACATTAGAACCACGCAAAGTTACTTACACTGGTTACCTGAATTAGGGCTTCTGCGGTTACTTAAAAGATTGCAAAGTATGCCCACTGCAACAGCAATGCATGCGAAAGTCACCAATAAAAACAGGGCGGCAAGTACAGTTTAAAAATGATGAATCACGTAAAAAGCTAAGCTATATCGACAAAATGAAAGTTAAAATAGACAGTCCAATGGGGCGACGGCAGCTTTTTATTGAAGGAATGGCAAACGACTAGGCTGTATAGAGCCTGCTTTCCTCTAAATAAACAGCGGAATATTACAGTCAGTAAAGGCATGAACAAATTGACCTTACGCGGACAAACGAAAGTGAATGCGCAATGGCAACTGTATTGCCTTGTTCATAATCTAGAAAAGCTGAGAAACACGATACATTAATAAGGGGAAACTCCTTATCACCTTAAATAAGCCACTTAAACACCTGCAATCCCTTCCAAAACGCCCATTAAAACAACACCAAATCCTCTTTTTATATTTTCACGTGAAAGTCAGTTGTCGATTGAATCAAAATAGGAACTCAGCTATGGTTGAAGCATCAATAAAAATAAATTAAAAACGAGTTATTCTACAGGCTCGTTGTGACTGTAGAATTACTCTTTTTTAAGAAAAACAGCCTGTTTTATGGGTTCCAAATGCATTACCTAATGCTTTAAAAGCGCTTAGAGTTAATTACAGGAGCTCGTTTTTTAATTGAATTTGGCTGTTAGAGTTATTCTACAGCCTCGTTAACTGAAAAGGAAAGTTAGTGCGAAATTTAAATTACTGGATGATTAAGCAAGCACATATAGTTTGGCTGGCTTCAATAATTAATATTGGGTTGGGTATTATCATTCCTGACTTCGATTTTTTTTCAAAAAGCATTAGCCATGTTGCGCTGGAGGCTCCAGTATTCGCTTATATTCATCGGGCAGCAGACGTCATTATTGGCTTGTCAATGTGTGGGTTTGCTTTTGGTATACATCAAACTTCTCAAAGTCGTTTTTCTGCGGCCACCTTGTCGGTTTTTTTACTTGGTATAAGTATGATAAGTGCGGGTATTTGGACACTAGAAACTCCACTTCATCTTCTTTACAACTTATCGATTTTCATGATAATTGTTCCAATAGCCTTTGCCTTAGATTTTAAGAATGTTGTGAAATCCAGCTCGTTTGAAAGCTTTTCTGTAGCGGTAACAGTGTTACACGTTTTTATGTTTTGGCTTATTTACGCAGGGTTTGTACCGCAGGAGTTTAACGGTTTAATTCAACGCTTATGGGCAGTCCCGACAATGGGTTGGTTTGGTGTTGCAGCTCACATGCTAATTTTACATCAATTTTCAGTTAACAAGTCAATCCAACCGACCGCTAACGCGTCGGCTGATTGAGGCGTTAGCAGTACAAGATGAATTTTCTCTGGAATCTGATATTTAAACGAAAAATTAGACGAGATGCTAGGGTTCCATTAACTCAAATATTGGAACAAATTTTATCGTACCTCGCAAAGTCAGAAGACTCTATATGGTCAGATATGGAAGTCGAAGAAACAGTACAAATAATAAATAAGCAATTACATTTGCTAAAGAGTTCAGGCAAAGTGAATGTGAGTAAACTCAATTACTTGTTCTTACCAACAGCACCATTACAAGAAATAGCAATGGAAAATGGCTGGGTTGATGAGTATTTAAAACTAGCAGAGCAATTTGATAGTCATATGGCAAAGTACTGCTAATCGGGTAGCCGGAGGTCTCTAACCTCCAGCCCCCACACCACCCATCATGCGGGTCCGCAATGGGCGGTTCATCTCCCGTAATGAATATTGATCCAAATATCTCTCAATGACACTAACCCTTGTGACGCTAAGTAGTTATTGCCTAGCGCAATGTTAATTCCTTTTGTTTTTGAGCTTCTACAAGGGCCTTTACTGGTGATACCACAGGCTATGGCGAGTCGCTCGCTAACACCCAATTTCATTAAACTGCGTACTTTGGTGCGAGGTTTACGCCATTGCCGCCAGTAGCACATTCTTATCCTACGACGGATCCAATGATCTAAATCCACTGTTAGTTGATAAGCGTTGGCTATTAGGTAATAGTGTCCCCAGCTGCGTAAATACTGCGTGCAATAAATAGGACAGGCACAATTTTTTTGCAAAAATCATAGTATCAACTACTGTTATTACATACAGTTCAACTAAGGTTGATATTTTATGACTCGCGCAAGAAAAAAGCTGATTGATTTAGCATCGACATCTTATTATCACTTAATCTCACGATGCGTGAGACGTGCATTCTTGTGTGGTGATGATAAATACACAGGTAAAAACTTTGATCACCGTAGGGCGTGGTTGGTAGAGCGAATTAAGTTATTAAGTAGCGTGTTCGCTATTGAAATTGCCGCCTACGCGATTATGAGCAATCACTACCACCTTGTTGTGAACGTTAATAGACGTCAAGCACTTGATTGGTCAGATGATGAAGTAATTGAACGCTGGTATCTACTTTATAATGGCCATGTTTTAGTCGACCGCCACTTAAAAGGTGAGCAGTTAGATAAGCCAAGTTTGCTCTTTTTCAATGAGATCATCGCTAAATGGCGAGAAAGATTGTATGACATCAGTTGGTATATGAAAAACCTCAATGAGTACATTGCCCGCGAAGCCAATAAAGAAGATAACTGCACGGGCAAGTACTGGGAAGGGCGCTATAAGTCACAGGCATTATTAGATCAAACCGCAGTACTCAGTTGCATGGCCTACGTTGATTTGAACCCCATAAGAGCAAATATAGCCGATACGCTTGAAGACAGTGATTTTACCTCAATTCAAGAGCGTATAGCGCATTTTAAAGCCTTTACCATAGACACGGTTAAAGCGAATAAGCCTCTCAAACAAAAAGATACTGTTCAACATGAAAGTCAACCAGCACAGCTAAAGCTATTTGGTGGTAATCATATTAAAGGCACGATCCCCTTTGCATTACTGGATTACATTGAATTAGTCGACTGGAGTGGCCGCCACATAGCTCCAAAGAAAAAAGGGCATATCAACAACGCAGTGCCAAAAGTGCTCCTGACGTTGAATATAGAAGAAGCGCAATGGCTTGAATCAATTCAACGTTTCAGGCAGCAGTACTCAAATTTTGCAGGCAGCAAACAACGGTTAAAGCGGCAAGCCGCCAGCAACGATGTAAAATGGTACAAAGGCGCAGGTTGAACAGTTGCATCTTCATTGGTTTGTTTAAAAAACACGTTATTAAACAAAGTATCGACCTCGATTTGCCTTTTATACCTAAAATTCCTGCCAAGCAACTGAATTCTAAGTGCTGTAACTAACACTAACAGTGCGCAAGAAATAATGATACGGTTACCTACGATGGTAGAGGTGCAAAATTTTCTGGCAAAATATATGCCTGTCCTTTTTTATTCTTTTTTTTTATTCTTTTTTACTTTCTCTTTTTTACTCTTTGATACCCGCAGGGGCGCTTAATAAAGCGCACTGGCATGAAATAGAAAAAGGCTATTTATACCCAGTTAAAGCGTTATCAACAGTCTTTAGAGGTAAAATGCTGGCGGCGCTCAATGAATGCGATAGTTCATTCGCGAAGATAAACACGCCAACAAAATGGTGCGTGTATAGCAAAGCCTGTTTAACATACAGTGAAAAGCTAGTTAGCTACCTTGCGCGTTATACCCGAAAAGGCGTGATGTCAGAATCGCGATTAGTGTCAGCGAATGAGCAGTCAGTGAGCTTTAAATATCGCGATTATGCAGATAACAACTGCGATAAAGTCATGACACTGAGTTGTGATGAATTTTTACGGCGTTATTTACAACATGTATTGCCGAAAGGGTTTATGCGCATTCGCCACTATGGCTTTTTAGCTAATGCGTGTCGCAAGCGAAAGTTAGGGTTAATAAAGGCTCAAGCATCAATAACCCCATTCAAAGCGGTGAAGCCGAAGGCAGAGCAAGAACGATTAATACCGCATTGGCCTTGCCAGTCATGCAAGGCGGGTATCTTACGATTTATTGGTGTGATGAATTTAGATATGGCGACAAATAAAATAGCGCGAACGAGTTAGCAGCCTTGCTTGCTGCATCAAATCAATGAGTTAACCTGCTTAACTGTTCAGGCTAGTCGCGGCTGTGCGTGAGAAAAATATCCTTGCTTAACGGTTAAACATTAGGTTTAATGAATAGATAATAAACGCTGAGCAATGCAGGGATAGCTTAGATACGATAGACACGCCAATGAAATTGGTTTGATATCGCTTAGGCCATAAAAAACCTTTCTTTATAAGTTAAGTCCATAGCATAAACAACACCAACTCTATACACCGAGCAGGTAGCGCCTCAGTCCAACAAGCGATTATGCAACACAAACTGCGTGTTGCATAAATACTAAAATGTTATATGCAACATGGAGAGTTTTGTATTGAATCATCTACCTTTAAAAGAAAAGCTAGCATTCATTTTATGTATTAGTTTTGCTACTTTAATCCTAATTACTGGTATTTACGATTTTTTGATTGTCGAATTCATAGCTAGGGATCTAGTAATGACTATTGGCGTATTTCTTATGCTGTTAAGCGCAGGCTTAATGCCGAAATTATTCTTCTCGCCATTAACTAATATTTTAAAATCAGAAAGCATCCCAACGATAGGGAATCCAAGAGTCCAACAGTGGCTTTCATTGTCAGGAGTATTTATCTGTTCACTCGGTTTGGTTTGGCGATTGTTGCTATAACACATATGAGCCTTAACTCTGTCAATAGGCAATAGTGTTCTTTTTGACCGTTTTTATAAATTGACGGTCAATTCAAAATCAATAAACAAATTCGTTTACTTCGTCTGTCGATGCGGCTGTTAAGCAAGTTGCTTACGGCAAACACATATAGAGGCTCTCTTATTGCGATCTCATCGCAGCCTACTTTTTTCCATATCCTTGTGGATTCGTAGGGGCACTACGACTAAATGGATTTAGAAGGTAGAGCGAAGCAGGATGCCAGAGCCGAGACATTCATCGGTTAACCTAATCATGGCACTATTCAAGGCGGCTGGTTTCATCATTATGATCCAGTTAGTTTCAGGCTCAAGTCCAGGTGTAAGCGACTTTGTTTATTGTATTAATGCACGCATACTGAGCGTCTAATCAAGACAAGTGGCTTAGGTCTGTAGGTATATAATCAGGTTAAACCTTGTTGGTTATTAACTCACCCAATTGATTGATGCTCAGCCTTATATCCAGTTAGATGTTCAGCTCACTCAGTACCGTGACTAACCCTTTAATAATTTTGTTTCATCGAATACCGTCTCTTTTTTAAGCATATAATAAACACAGCGACCAAGCTTATGCGCAAGCGCTGACAGTGCTTTGGCTTTACTCATTCGTTTTTGTAGTTTTTCAAGGTATTTATTGGCGTTGTGATTGTGACGCAGCAGTAATACGGCAGCTTCCGAGAAAGCCCATTTGAGATGTGCATTGCCAATTTTATTACCTTGGGTGCCGTAGGTTTTGCCGGCAGACTCTGCTTTGCATTTGACCAACCGACTATATGAAGCGAACTTTTGTACGCTTGAAAAGCGATTGATGTCACCAATTTCGTAAATAATGGTGATTGCAAGAATGCGGCCTATACCATTAATTGTTTGCAAAATATTAAGGTGAACAGGGTTGTGCTGTTTGGCCATTTGTTCAATATAATGCTCTAAAGGCTTAAGTTCCTTGTGATAGCAATCGTGTATGGCCATGTTTAAATTAATAGAGCGTTGTACAACGGGGTCAGGAAAGTAGTAGCGCATCTTTTCTCTGTCGCAGACGTTCTTTAAATTGACATTGTGGGCAGGTAAATTGTGCTGGCTGTCTAGTTTATTGTCTGTTTATTTCAATTATGAGTTTCGTACGGCTATTTACTACTAACACCTAAAAACCCAGCTCTGAGAATTATTTACACTGTTATTCGTAAAAGTTGCAATTAATTGATTTTTCTGTGCAGTTTTACATACTGATATATTAGTTTATATTTTTAAGTTGTTGATTTTATAATGTTAGTTCTGTTTTTTCATTTCTGGTTCAACATTTGCTTCTAATAAGTTCATACACAATGTTTAAACTTAAAAAGGAGTTATTATGAGTAATGTTATAACGGGTTTATTTGAGAATGCTTCAAAAGCAACATTAGCAATCTATAGATTAGAGGCGCTAGGTGTTTTAAATTCAGAAATTAGCATTGTTGCCAACGATTCTTACACAAAAGATGATTTTGCTGTTGATGAAGGCACAAAAGCTGCTGAAGGCGGCATAATTGGAGCTGCATCAGGCGGCGTATTAGCGGCAATTGTTGGTGGTTTGACTGCTGTTGGTGTTGTGGCTAGTGGCGGAACTGGATTGATCGTTACTGGTCCTGTAGTGGCGGCTCTTGCCGCTGGCGGTGCTGGTGCCGCTGCCGGTGGTACAGTAGGTGCTATCATTGGTGCTTTTATACCTGAGCATGAAATCAAATATTATGAAGATGCCATTGCCAAGGGATCAGTTCTATTAGGTGTTAAATATACCAGTGAGAACAAGAGTGATATTGAGGACGCGCTTAAAAATGCAGGTGCTGAAAACGTATCTACAGCATAAGGTAAGTACATTTTTTGCGTGCGAATAGCGTGCATATTACCTAAGGATGCGGAGGAGCTAGTTATAGCTCCTCCGCTTTTTTTATTGTTTATAAAAAATAGAGTAACGATATAAAAAGAGCATGTTGACTCTCCCATCTAATGTTACCTCACCATTGGATGATATTTACGCTTATTATTTGATTGCAAAAAAAAATTTACATAAGTTAATCTGTTAGGGTGGTTTATTTTAGATTGATTTATTTAATGCAATTATCTATATTGGTCCGGTAAGTGTTACATAAAATAATAAAAGTAAGCTAAAGCAATTTGGCATATCTAATCAATGAGTAACAAAGCCCATGGATACTAATACTTCACTTTCGCAGTCCGCCAAGCATTTGAAAAAAGTTATTCCTATGATGTCGAGCTTTAAAATACCGTTTACCCCAGTCAATTATGCGATTTGGTATTGTTATGTATTAGGCCGTAACTTAGAGTTTAACTTACGCCTTGATAATATATTAAAAAGCTACAAAACCTGCCCAGCAGATAAAGCTCGCGCATTATTTGATGAGTTTTTATCAGATAAAGATCTCGCTTTGTTTTATGAGATCTCTACGAGCTTTCAAGACACTATTGAAGATGTAAAAGAAGACATTGATAAAACACTTGCAACTTCTCAAGGGTTTTCGGCATTTCTATACCAGTGTAATTCGGGACTGCAGGGCATTAAGAATAATAGTGTTGAGTCATATGATGAAGTGCTTGGTATTGTCGATCAACTCACGGAAGAATCAGTGCTTATGCAACAAAATGCGTATTCATTTCAGAAAAAGTTAGAAAGTGCCTACGCAGAGATATCAAATTTAAAACAAACACTTTTAAGTACTCAAGAGGCTGCTAATACTGACTCGTTAACGGGGTTGTATAACCGAGGTCGATTTGACCTTGATATCGCTCATTTTTGTAATGAGGAAGCGCCATTAGGAATGAACCATGCATTGATATTTATAGATATTGATCACTTTAAAAAATTTAATGATGATTTTGGACATCAAAAAGGTGACGATGTACTCAAAGTCGTTGCTAATAAAGTACTTAATGCATGCGGTGATTCGTTTAAAGGATATCGCTATGGCGGTGAGGAATTTTGCATTTTAGGTGATTTTTCAGGTATTTCAAATGCATTAAACTTTGCGGAAAGACTTCGTAAATCAATTGCAAAGCTCTGCGTTAAAAGTAAGAAAAGTGATAAAAAACAGCGAGCTATATCAGCCAGTTTTGGCATTGCATTGTTCGAAGAAGGTAATACTACACCGGCTTTTGTTGAGCGTGCGGATAAAGCATTATATTTAGCCAAAGCATACGGAAGAAACCGTGTAGAAATAGCATAAAATAGTTGTTGCCTTAACTCAATGTGAGTCAAATACTATTACACAAGCAAGATTTTGATTACTTTGGCAAGTATTCAAAATGGCGGAGTACTGTCTTGTTAGAGTAAATAAAAGCATTAACTCAACGTCACATCTGATTATTAATTTATTACAGTGATTTCCAATTAATGGCTTCATTAAGAGATTGAGTCAAAATTGGTGATCAGTTATGGTTGATACATCAATAAAAATAAATTTTAAATGAGTAACTCTGTAGGCTCGTTAAATAACTCAAGGAAGGTTGACTATGTTTCAAGGTTTTTTCAAAAGACGTAAAATCAAAAAATACGCTAGAAGCCTGCCTTTAGTCTTGAAGGCACAATACGGATATAAAAAATATTATACTCAAGCGCAGGTAGATAGTGTTATCAAACGAAAGAGAATTGGTAATCACAGTAGTACGGATGTGATCGATAACTGCTATGCATATGCAATGTATTGTTCCCCAGCAGAATTTAAAAATATTTATGATAGTGCTGGCGAGTCTTGCGATTATATTGCTATGCGTAGTGATGTATCTGATACTTTATTTAACGGAGTATCTGATTTTTCATTCGCCACACTTTTAGCCGAATCATCAAATTCAGCGTTAAATTCTTCGGGGAGTTTTGGAGGCGGAGATGGCGGTACAGATGGCGGCGGGGGAGGTGGTGATTAGTCGTCACTCAGTAATATACCCAAGCCACCTCAAGATGCAGTTTCAGTTGGAGTTAAAAGCGATTTAGGCAAGGCATTGATTGCAAATAATGGTTGTTCCCTTGTTAAAATCAATAACGCTGTATAAATCGCTTTTAAACCAACCCGTTGGGCGTTTCACAGGCGCTTACTCTCAGCGTTGTTACTTTTTAAAAGGGATGACCATTGTTGCAAAGTAACGCCTTGATATTAAACACCTGTGAAACGCTGAAGTCTGTATCTTGAGGCGGCTTGGGTATATGATACTCCTTGTTTTTTAAGGAGTTGGTACTTCGGGCTTTCGGGTTCGTAAGCCCAAATCTCATGCTACTTTTTATAGCGACAAAAAATGGCTCTGCGTAGTCTAAGTCAATAGTAATTATTAGACTCCATAGGTAGGAGCAAGTTTTGTCTAAATTATATTTATTTTTAACGGTGCTTGGCATTGCTATTCCTTTTGGTGCATTTATTCCTTGGTTGGTAAATAATGGGTTAGATTTTACGGCTTTATTTTATGCTGCAGTCATTAACCCAATTAGCATTTTTGCTTGGTTAGATGTGTTAGTTGCTGCTTTGGTATTATTAATATTTATCGCTGTAGATGGTAAAAGAAACAAAGTTAAATACCGCTGGTTGGCAATTCTTGGAACGTTATCTATTGGCGTGTCTTTTGGCTTTCCTTTGTATTTATATTTAAAAGAAAAGCAGTATTTAGATTTAAAAAAGGCCTAAGTAGGTGTGGGGGGGGTAGTTGGGTGAGTTTTTATATTTTTACTCCACAGGTAAGCAAACCTCTTAACCTGAAATTAGGCTGAGAGGTTTGTATTATTAAATTAGCGCCCGCCGGCATCTAACCTTGAGCGTTCGGTATTTTCTACTAAAACACCAGCCCCTAGTTTATTTATTTTTTGCCATGTACTTTCATCTATCTCAATACCAAAATCGACTGATTTTTCTTTGTTTTTTTCAATTTGCTTAGGTGTAATAATCAAGCTATCACTGCTTTGCAACGACGAGGTTAGGTCAACACGTGAGCTGCATATAATGGTGAGTGCTTGCTTATCTTCACCATTGGTTATGAGATTAGTAACTGCTTGACTATAATTTGGGTAGCGTTTGCCTGAGCAAATAGCTGCGGTGTGCTCGGTGACGGTATCGCTGCCATTTTTCCAATAAGCGGCTGCGCTGATCCCTCTACGACCTCGGTCTGTTAGTGCTTTGAGAACAAACATCCGGTTATGGCAGTTATGTACTGTGACTGTTGCAATTCCTACCTCAAGTGCTTTTGCATGAGCAAGATCAACGGCGGCGGCAATGCAATTGAGTGCACTGCGGTGATGAGCATCGATGATGGCTGAGGTACTATCTTCGTAAATTACATTGCTTAATGGTTTGTCAAAATCATTACAAATGTAGGGGAGCGCATGTTTAAGTTCAGTTAAACCATTTAAACCATGTTTTTCTAGCCATAGCACCATGTTTGCAGCGTCTTCGTAATTGCCAACAAAGTAGCCGCTTGCTTCAAAGCACCTGCGTAAGGAGGCTTTAAATTCATTCATTGAAATATTCACAGTATTTTCCTCATTGCTTTGGGATCAATGGCATAAACCAATCATCACTAAATGGTTTACCGATGTCTTCAAGTAATGGTGCACCTTGAAACATAGTGTTTCTAACCCATAATCGTGAACGAGGGTCAAACTTACTTACACCAAAAAAAGCGAGTTTGCAGCGCAGTAAATGCATTGGCAGTACGTTTTTATCAAGTAAATTTGCCTGGATATCACCATACACACAACGGTCCATACCTTGAATGCGTCTAACAATTCCGCGTAATTTTGGGTGAGCAACCATGAAGCGGGCGGTTATCTGACTTGGGTTTGCTGTAATGTAGTCAACCAAGATGTTATAGCATTTTCGTACAGCGTAACCGACGGCTAATGCCATGGCTTTCTTTTTACCTTCTACGTCAGCAATACTGCCTAGGCGCGGCTCCATTTTTTCTTCTGATCGATACCAGTAGGTTTCGCGCGCGCCTTCTGCGTCAAAGTCAATCGCCAACGCCCAGTCATAACGGCGTTCAATTACCGCTTTTAATTGGTGTAGTGGCATCAGTGGATCTAAATCAAGGTTTTCATCAGCGCAGTGAAAATCTTCTAGATCATCAACCAGTTCAGGGTAAAGTTCGAGCATAACTGAGACAAGGATTTCTTGGCTTTGCAGCGAGCAGTGCTGCTCACTAAAGGCAATTAATTCATTCCAGCTAGTAAAATTAGTGACTACCTGCTCAGTTAGCTTATTCATTTCTTGGGCGAGTATGATGTTGTGTTGAGTTTGCTGCTTATCTTCGGTGATTGTTTCATGTGTATGTTGCGCACAACGTTTTAGTAGTTCAAGCAGTGTTGTTTTGATTTGTGATGTAATAGCACCGAGTGAGCGAATACGGGCGAGTGCTAATTCGCGCATTTCAATCCATTGGTTAATTAACACAGGATGATTAACTAAGTAGGGTGCCATGCCAAGGCCAGTTGAGTTACCTATGCCAAAGTAACGTTTAATATCGGCGCGCATTGGTGTGAATGTTTGTTCGTTACGGTGACGTGCAATATGCTCCACTTGTAGCAAACTAAAGTTACGTAGCATAAAGCAAACAAACATTTCACTGGCAAATGGACGTGCAAAATCGCGATGTTTTTGTTGTACTTTTTCCCAATCAGCCATACCTAGCTTACCACTACCGTATACGGCTGTAGTACGATAGAGATAACCCACTTCGGCAATTTTACTTACATCGGGTTGTTGTCCTGTAGCCAATTGATTTACTACGTAATCAAAATTGCGAGCGCTGCGGTTTGCACGTGATAATACAAATACACGGGAGTCTACGCGTCCAGCCTCTTGTTTTGGTACATTTTCTTTTAACTTTGCAATGTACTCAGGATTAACACGGCCTTCAACTAACGCCATGGTTAAATCCCACTTTGTTGCAATTACGCGGTCGTTGCGCTCTTCAGGTAATAATAAGTCTGAGAATAATACAAAACTAAACAGCCCATCAGGCGCGTTCACTTCATAAACAACAGTACCAAACCCGTCGTTGTTAAGCTCAAAAGTGACCAATTCAATCTTCCACCGTTCACGAAAAATTCTACGTACTAAAGTACGCATAAAACTTAACCGGCTTTGGTGCAAAGAACCCAATCGTTCAAGGTTCATTACTTGGCTTGGGGGGCGAAGTGGTAGTGCGTTATCACCCCAAAGTGAGGCGCGGATATCTGCATGTTTAGTCATGTTAATGATCTCTTTTATACAGTTTTAATACCTAAAATCTTTTTATAATAGCAACTCAGTTATGGCTGTTAACCACCTTCGTTTTTATTTATTCAAATGTTTAGGCAATGTGTGTTCAAAACTGGTTTTTATATAAATGGTTCTTCATTTTTGAACCAAAATTTACATTGTTACAAGTCAAAAAAGTCTATCTGTTGATAAGTAAAACTTATTGCTTGAATTCAAGCCTTGCTAAAACACATTAGGGCGTGTTGATCTTTCGTGATTGATTTTGCAGCCGTATGTTTGATATTTAGGCAAGGTATAGCCTGTGTAGTGTGGTTGTTCCCCATAAATAGGCGATAACGCAGTATAAATGCCAAACATGCGCTGCCCAAAGGGTTCTTCCTAGGGGCGATTGACTATTTGTTGATCGATTTTTACTTAGCCCGCTAGGTTACAAACCTCGCGCCGCGATTAAATCGCCCCTAGATTGAACAAACTTCAATCCACAAAGGTCAACACGTCCTAGCATATAGCCTATAAAATGGAATTTGATAGGCCTGCTTTATTGTTGCGCCGCCCCCTGTTTTAAAATGAAATCAGCGAATGCTTGAGCAGCTGGTGAAAGTGATGAGTTTTTAAGTTGCACGATACCAATTTGACGTATCACATGAGGTGTTTTTAAGGGAATAAAACACAGTGTTTTATTGTGCTCTGGAAACGCAAAGCGTGGCAATGTTGTAATACCAATACCTGCTTCGAGCATGGCGATTAACGAGAGCATATTGGAAATATAAAATTGTGAACCGTCAAGTAAAGGAGCTGCTTCGGTTTCTTCTAACAAGCGCGATGTGCCATTACTAATTAAGCGTTGATCATGTAAATCCTGCCAGTGCAGCTCGCTATTATTCGCAAGTGGGTTTTCGTTGTGGCATACCACGCCAATCTCGTCCTGCCAAATTGGGGTAAATAAAATATTATTATGTTCGTGACCATGAGGGAGGCTGGCAATACCAATATCCACTTGTTGCTTTTCAATTTTTCTTAGTACTGCTTCTGAGTTGTCATCGTAAAAACTGATATGAAGATCCGGTGAATCAGCAACAAATTTAGACAATAAATTAGGTAATAGCCGACATGCAATAGAAGGTACAGAGGCGAGCCGTAAATGCCCTGATTTATTGTTTCGCATTAACATCATGTCTTGCGAAATGCTGTCGTGATGAGCAATTAGCTCCTTTGCTTTAGGTAAAAAATGTTTACCAAAAGGGGTTAACTCCGTCATCGTACTTTTAGTGCTACGCTTTTCAAAAACGTCGGCGCCTAATTTATTTTCAAGGTCGCGTATTGATAAGGAGATAGCAGGCTGCGTACGACACGCCTTTTGCGCAGCATAATGAAACCCTTTTAATTCAGCAACCCAGACGAAGTGACGAAGTTGAGCAATCTTAAATTCAGGTAACACGATAAGTTTTCCTTATCAAAAGATATTAATTATTAATTTTAGTTATTAAAGCATGCTTCTTATACTGAATCCAATTAATTAATGGAGGTATTTATGTCATCAGTTTCAGTTTTTTGTAATTACATCGCAGGTCAATGGGTTGAAGGTGCAAGCTCTATTGCTAATGTTAGCCCAGCAGATTTAAGCGACACGATTGGACATTATGCCCAAGCCGATAAAGCCCAAACCGAGGCTGCCCTTGATGCCGCAGTCGCTGCTCAGCCTAAATGGCAAGAAAGTGGCCTTGAAGAACGCTACCGCGTATTAATGGCAATTGGTGATGAGTTAATCGCTCGTAAAGATGAATTAGGTAAGTTACTAGCACGAGAAGAAGGTAAAACATTGGCTGAAGGTGTTGGTGAAACCTATCGTTCAGGGCAGTTTTTTCATTACTATGCAGCAGAAGTGTTGCGTCAAATGGGCGAAACTGCTGACTCGGTTCGCCCTGGTGTTGAAATTCAAACGCACCGTGAACCCGTGGGCGTTGTGGGTATTATTACACCATGGAACTTTCCAACGGCAACCGGAGCATGGAAAATTGCGCCTGCATTAGCATTTGGTAATGCGATTATATTTAAACCTGCAAATCAAGTGCCTGCAAGTGCCTGGGCGCTAACTGAGATTATTTCTCGCCAAGGTTTACCATCAGGTACATTTAATTTAGTAATGGGCCCAGGTGCTGAGGTGGGTGATTTACTTATTCATTCCAAAAAAATTAATGCTTTAACATTTACCGGCTCTTTGGAAACTGGCCGAAAAGTAGCAGCGGCAACCGCAGTCAACTTAGTCAAGTGTCAGCTCGAAATGGGCAGTAAAAATGCATTAGTAATATTGGATGATGCAGATTTAGACAATGCTGTGGAATGTGCAGTTGGCGGCGCTTTCTTTGGTACAGGGCAAAAGTGCACCGCGTCTTCACGATTAATTGTAACTGAAGGGATCCATGACCGCTTTGTAGCGGCTGTTATCAAAAGAATGGAACAGTTGGTTGTTGGCCACCCACTTAAAGAGGGCGTGCATATTGGCGCGGTAGCCGATGCCCGCCAAATGGAGCAGAACCTTCGCTATTTAGACATTGCTAAAAATGAAGGTGCTACCTTGGCTATTGGCGGTGAAGTTGTGACAGAGGATACCGAAGGTTACTACCTAAAACCGGCATTATTTATTAATACTACAAATGATATGACCATCAACCGTGAAGAAGCATTTGCGCCTATTGCTTGTGTGATCAAGGTTAAAGACTATGAAGAAGCGCTTGCGACCTTAAACGATACAAACTACGGCTTAACCGGTGGAATTTGCACTCAGTCTCTTAAATATGCGACCGATTTTAAGCGTCGCGCACAAACAGGATGTGTAATGATCAATTTACCCACTGCGGGTACTGATTACCATGTGCCCTTTGGTGGCCGTAAAGAATCTAGCTTTGGGGCACGCGAGCAAGGCACGTACGCTAAAGAATTTTACACTGTGGTTAAAACCACTTATATCCGTTCATAACCAAGGAAAGTGCTATGCATGACAACCTAATAGTTATTGATGGCTTGCAATATTCTAATTGGAATAGGGCTATCTTTGAACAGTTAAAAAGTGGCGGTGTAACAATGGTCCACGTGACCATTGTTTACCACGAGCAAATTCGCGAAACATTGCTTCGAATAGGGCAGTGGAACCGTCTTTTTGAGCTGCACCACGATTTAATTATGCCGGTTAAAAGCACGGCTGATATCTACTTAGCAAAAAAGCTAGGCAAAGTAGGCATTATGTTTGGTGCACAAAACTGCTCTGCGATTGAAGACGATATTGCAATGATTGAGATCATGCGTGAGCTAAACTTGATGATTATGCAGTTAACTTACAACAATCAAAGTTTATTAGCTTGTGGTTGTTACGAAGCCGTTGATAGTGGTGTTACGCGCTTTGGCCGGCAGGTTATTAAAGAGATGAACCGCGTAGGGATGATTGTTGATATGAGCCACAGCGGTGAGCGTAGTACGCTTGATGCGATTGAAATATCGCAGCGACCAATTGTTATTTCGCATGCAAACCCCAGTAGTTTTCATGCTGCAAAGCGTAATAAATCAGACGAGGTATTAAAAGCATTGGGAGAGTCTGGTGGGTTACTGGGCTTTAGTTTGTATCCGTTTCATTTAAAAAATGGCCCAGATTGCACTCTCGATGAGTTTTGCGACATGGTGGCTAATACCGCTGATCTAATGGGGATTGATCATATTGGAATTGGCACCGATTTATGCCAAGAACAACCGATCTCGATTTTGCAGTGGATGCGCAACGGTCGCTGGTCAAAAGAAATGGATTATGGGGAAGGGTCTAAATCAGATGCTGATTGGCCAAAACCTTTGTCTTGGTTTAAAGATAGTCGCGACTTTCCTAATATCACTCAAGGTTTACTGGCGCGTGGCTTTCATGATGAAGAAGTAGCAAAAATAATGGGCTTGAATTGGTTGAATTTCCTTGACCAAGGGCTACAGGCACAAAAGGTATAAAACGGATTTGGTGTAAGGAGCAATAGCATAGTATCAACGTAACATCTTGATAAATTATAACTAAAAGAGATCCATCAGGAGACGATAATGAATACCTCTAAAACAGCAATAGAACAGAGTGAGGAAGATAAAACCAAAATTAAGTTTTTGGCGGGTGTCGATATGCCCGTGTTTTTAATTAGCGGCGGGGTGTTGGTGCTGTTTGCAGCGTTAGCACTTTACGATATTCAGCTTATGTCGGGTTGGATCAACGCGGCTTTTACTTTTTCTACTCAGACCTTTGGTGCTTTTTGGCAAGTACTTTTACTTTTAACTTTTGTGATTGGTATTTTCTTAGCCGTAGGTCGAACGGGATCAGTTGTTTTAGGGGGATTAAAAGCGCCTGAAATTTCTACTTTTAAATGGATTTGCATCATTATGTGCACACTTTTGGCTGGTGGCGGTGTATTTTGGGCTGCCGCCGAACCCATGGCACATTTTACTTCGCCGCCACCACATTTTGGCGGTGAAACAGGCACCAAAGAAGCTGCTTATAATGCGTTAGCGCAAAGCTTTATGCATTGGGGGTTTTTAGCGTGGGCAATTCTAGGGAGTTTGACTGGTATAGTTTATATGCATTTACATTATGAGAAAGGCTTACCGCTAAAGCCACGCACTTTATTATACCCGGTGTTTGGTGATCGCGTAATGACAGGTCCTTTTGGCGCTATTGTTGATTCGTGCTGTGTGTTAGCGGTTGTTGCGGGCACTGTTGGGCCGATTGGCTTTCTTGGTCTACAGGTGAGCTTTGGTTTAGAAAAGTTATTTGGAATACCTAACACTTATACAACGCAAGTTGCTATTTTATTTAGCTTAATCGGTATTTACACTTTATCGGCAGTCAGTGGTGTTACTAAAGGTATTCAATTATTGAGCCGTTTTAATGTGATTCTAGCTGTGGCGCTAATGGTGTTTATTCTTGTGATGGGACCAACCGCTTTTATTGTTGATAGTTACTTGCATTCTTTTGGTCTGTATCTAAATGAATTTATCCCTATGGCGACCTTTCGTGCTGATAAAGGCTGGTTAGACTGGTGGACAGTGTTCTTTTGGGGTTGGTTTTTAGGGTATGGCCCTTTAATGGCGATGTTTGTTGCACGGATCTCTCGTGGCCGAACGATTCGTGAAATGATCTTATTGATTTCTGTTGTAGCCCCTGTGATCACGTGTTTTTGGTTTACTATAGTGGGTGGTTCAGGCTTGTTTTTTGAGCTGACTAACCCTGGTGTTATTTCTGTGCCGTTTACTGGTTTTAATCTACCTGCCGCCTTATTAGCAATCACAGAGCAGCTACCCATGGGCTTTGTTATCTCGGTATTATTTTTAATACTCACCACTATCTTTGTTGCCACAACGGGCGATTCGATGACGTATTCGGTGTCAATGGTTATGACAGGCACAGATCACCCGCAAACCTCAATTCGCGTATTTTGGGGAATTATGATGGGGGTAATGGCAGCCTTATTAATTTCAATTGGCTCAGGCGGTATTTCTGCATTGCAGTCTTTTATTGTGGTCACGGCGGTGCCAGTGTCGTTTGTACTATTACCGTCACTTTGGACAGCGCCACAAATTGCTAAAAAAATGGCGGATGAACAAGGCTTATAAACTCAAATAAAAGAGGCAAATATAACGGCCTCTTTTATTAATTAAATAATTACAAAGTCCTATGTTGTCCCAACAGCATGGGCAAATAACCAACCACAACCAACTGTAATGTTAATTACTTACTTAAATAACCAGAGCAGAAATTAAAATGAAAACACCTGTTAAAACTAATTTATTTGCATCAAAGGCGCCGTTAGAGTGGGCTATTATTGCAAATGGCACATTATCGACGGCGCAAATCCCGATTGATTCACAAGGCAACGTTGTCGATGGCGGTATTACAGCTCAAGCCCGCCAAACAATGGAGAACTTTAAGCATACAATTGAAGCCGCAGAGTTGACGATGAATGATGTAACGCAAGTACTTATTTATGTTACTGACCGTTCACAACTGCCAGCGTTTAATGCGGTTTACGCTGAGTATTTCCAAGCGCCATACCCAAACCGCGCCGCAATGATTGTGGCAGGTTTAGCGCGTGAAGAAATGTTATGTGAAATTGTTGCCTACGCAGCTGTTCCTTAAAACGCATAATTAGGCCTGCCCATACAGGCCTAATACCTACAG
Organism: Pseudoalteromonas sp. Ld20; assembly: GCF_045064175.1. Classification (NCBI taxonomy): domain Bacteria; kingdom Pseudomonadati; phylum Pseudomonadota; class Gammaproteobacteria; order Alteromonadales; family Pseudoalteromonadaceae; genus Pseudoalteromonas; species Pseudoalteromonas sp. Ld20. The sequence goes on along the minus strand of NZ_JBISHB010000041.1, from coordinate 208,757 downwards.
AACGTCAAAGTACAGTATTCCCCCGTCTTACTTGCTCAATCAGCAACTTTTTTAAAAGGATAATGCATGCGAACCACGTTTATATCTTTCTCGCTTTGTTTACTAGCTGCTTTATCTTGTTATTAGGGAATGGTTTGATCAATGTGCTATTGCCTGTTCGAATGGGGCTTGATGGTGTTGATTTAGACACAATTGGTATGGTGCTGTCGCTTTATTTTGTTGGGTTGTTAGTGGTCGCTATTTACAGCACTAATTTAATTCGCCGTGTGGGACACATTCGTATGTTTGCCGGATGTGTTGCATTAGGGGCTGTGAGTATTCTTATTTGCAGTATTTACCCAAGGCAGCGCCTATGGTGTGCGGTTGCTCCCCATAAATAGGCGATAACGCAGTATAAATTCCAAACATGTGCTGCTATTTAAACCATTTTTGACTTTGATCTTCTGATTAACTATGTAGAGGAAAAATAAAATAAAAATAATGATTCTTATTTAAATATAAATTATTTAATTAAATCTAATATATTATATTTATGGTGTTATTAATAAGAATTACTTATTAATTTATTAAACTTATTGATTTCACTATTTGTCTTGTTGTTCTTATTATAATCAATGTAATTAATAATAAAAATGAATGGTTGAAACCAGCTTGACTAAGTCTTGTTTGGAAAATAATTCTAACACTGGGGAAATATTATGAAATTAGTAACACAACTTCTATTAGTAGCAACACTTGTAACACCCGCAGTAGCAAAGGCAAATAGTGACCTATTTAATTGGTACGGTAGTATTCGTGTACAAATACAAGACACTAATAAAGGCAATGTAGAATATAAAGACAATTATTCTCGTTTAGGTGCGTTTGGTAGCGCTGAAATTATGGATGGTATAAAGGCTACGTACAACTTTGAATTTAGGCTGTTTACAGATGATGGTTCATTTGCTGGAAATGATACACGGGCTCGTCTTGCTAACGTGGGTTTAGAAGGTAAGTTTGGTTCTATTTTAATAGGTAAGCAATATTCACCGCATTGGAATTTTACAGATAATGCCATTGATGTTTTTGCAGATATTGACGAATCAGCAGGATGCACAAACGAATCAACAGGCGTTATTTGTCATACTCATCGCTATGGTTTGTGGGCCGTAGATGCCGCTGGAAATGGGCATTATATCGAATATTTGCGCCCTGATCGTGCTGTTACGTACATGACACCTGATATGAATGGCTTTCAAGCAGCACTCATGGTGGTTACTAATAATGGTGACGTAAAGGCAAACCTTGCAGGTGATAAAGATGAAAGTATCGTTGGTTACAATTTAGCAGCTAAATATATTATAGGCGATTTCACTGTTTCAGCATCGCGTTATGACCTAACAGGTATGGTAGGAGATAATAAAGTAGATGCAGTTCAAGTTGCTTACAACCGTGGGTCGTTGAGCCTAGCTGCCCGCTATCAGGACTCCAGTGATGTTCGTTTTTACGCTGGTTTAAAAGCAACGGGTGAAATTGTTAACGAAAAAGTGATAGAAGTATATTCGGGTTATAAATTAGGGGATTTTCAGCTTCAAGCAACGTATGCCGATGTAGCAATGGACTCTGTTAGTGGTTTAACAGTCGATACAAATCAAGCCATCTTTGATGTGATATATAATCATAAAGCGGGGAGTTTTTATATTGAATATAGTATATGGGGAGATGAAGCTGAAAAGGTCTATGAAGCTGAAGATAAAATTTTAATAGGTTATAGGTTTGACTTTTAATATTCTTAATAATTTAAAATGGCAAGTCACCGCTTAAATAAGTGGTGATTTTTGTTCATAAAATTAATAAAAACGATAAAGCTCACGGGTTTTTTTAATCCTTTTTTATTGGTTTAATTATGAAAATTGATCTTAAACATAATTGTTACACTTTTTTACTTTTTTGTTCTTGTTAAAGGTAAGTTTAAATGTAAACTCTGCAAAAATGTTAACTGTTGGTATATTTATAATGATGAAATTTAATGTAAGTTTAATTTTTTTAGGGTTGTTAGTAAGTGGTTGTACAAGCGAAACTGAATCTGATCTTTTAAAAACAAAGGCAATTCAGGCTGAGTATCGAATTAGCTCTGATGGTGAGCGCACTAAAATAAACGCGGAGCTAAATACAGGTAACTCATTTGGGTCTAATATCCGCTTGTCAAATGGTGATAAGTTATATGCTGAAGCCGCAGGTAAACGCATTACGCTTACAGAAGACACCGACTTATTAGATATTGATTACGAAGGGAAGTTTGATATAACGCAAGGGAATACAAAATTTAGTATCGATTTGGTTAGAAAAGATGAGAAAAATGCGGAGTCTGAGGTTGAGTTACCACTTAATTTTATCATCCTAGCACCGAGTAATGGTATATCAATTAAGTACAATCAACGTGTAACTGTTCAATTAGATGGCTTAGATCCGGCCAGTAAAACAGAGCTTGTTTTAAACTACGGGTGTGATGATTCAAATGGCGGCACGTTTACAGGATCTGCAAGTACCACAATTGCAAATGTTGCCAGCTTTGACTTTAATTTAAGTGAAAAAGACATTTTAGATGCGAATGCGCAAAACAGTTACAAAAACTGTGAGGTAGATGTTGTCGTAAATAGATACAGAGAAGGCACAATATCAAAAGAACTTGCAGACTCAAGTTTTATTAGCGCCTATCAAGTAAGAGAAATAAAGGATATTAAATTCACCTTTTAATTCATTATTAGGGCGTGTTGACCTTTTGTGATTGATTTTACAGCAGTCTATTTGGTATTTAAGCAAGGCAGCGCCTATGGTGTGTGGTTGTTCCCCATAAATAGGCGATAACGCAGTATAAATGCCAAACATGGGCTGCCCTTTTAGTTCTGCCTCGAGGATACCTACATGAATGTAGGCAAGGGGCGTGATCAGGACACACAAGCTTTGCCTCGTTTTTACTTATTCTCACATGGATGTGAGCCAGTAGAATAACGCAGGACTAGTTATCGAGCCCACTCGGTTACAAACCTCGTGCCGCGATTAAACCGCCCCTAGATTGAATAAGTTTCAATCCACAAAGGTCAACACGCCCTGTGATACTTGTTTAATATACTCACTAAATTTTTGAATATAATAGGCTTACTTAAGAAGTCGTTCATGCCTGCATCAAAGCAACGTTGACGATCTTCTTCCATAACATTGGCTGTGATAGCTATTATAGGGGTGTGTGTGTATGCAGCAAGTAAGCGAATAAGATGTGTAGCTGTGATGCCATCCATTACGGGCATTTGCATATCCATCAAGACTATATCGTAGTGGTTAGTTTTACAGTTGTTGAGTGCTATTTCACCATTCTCAGCGGTTTCTATATTTTTAATGTTTAACTCAGCCAGCAAGCCCTTTAGTACAATTTGATTTATAGGACTATCTTCAACAATCAGAATCGTAATATTATCTGGATCAAAATTTAGCTTAATATTAGTGTCACTTTTCTTAAAAGGCTCTACTTTTGATGCGAGGTCACACGTAATATTAAAATAAAAAGTAGACCCTTTATTGATTTCACTATTGACCTCTAAAGTGCTGCCCATCAAGCTCAGAAGCTTGTTTGAGATTGTCAGGCCAAGCCCGGTTCCACCAAAGCGACGGGTTATGGAAGAGTCAGCTTGTGAAAAAGCATCAAATAATGAACTGATATTGTCAGGCGCAATACCTATACCGGTATCAGAAATGCTAAAAATGAGGTTAACACTTGATGTGCTTTTGCTTTTTAGTTCAATTGCTAAGCTAACATATCCAGATTCAGTAAATTTAACGGCATTACTAAGTAAATTGATTAAAACTTGTTTTAAGCGCGTTTCATCGCCATTAAGAAAGTCGAAGGAGTTATCAATAGATTTTGGTATAAGCAGCTTAATTTGCTTTGAATGTACAAGCGGATTAAACATTTGCTCTAGTTCATTTAATATTGAACTTAATTGAAAAGTGCTTTTTTCTAGCTTGATATTACCAGAATCAATTTTACTCAGATCAAGTATGTCATTTAAAATAACGAGTAAACTTTTACTGGAGGAGTTGACTAAATTAAGCATTTTTTGTTGTTCAGGCATTAATTCTGTGTTTTCAAGTAACCGTACCATGCCCAATATGCCATTCATTGGGGTGCGTATTTCATGACTCATGTTTGCTAAAAACTCAGACTTTATGCGTGATGTTTCTTCGGCTTCTTTTTTTGCTAACAGCAAGTTTTCGTTTAATACCCTAAATTGGTTGGCCGCTTCAGCTAATACGCCAATTTCATCATTACGGTGTGTTTCTGATATATTGATCGATAAGTCGCCCTGAAGTAAGCTTTTAAAATCGTTTGTTAGTCCTTTTATTGCTCTTATGATGTGTAAGTGAAAAAATAGAGCAAAAATAAGAAACAGTACAATAGACAAAAACAATGATCCTTTAATTATACTCTCAGCTTGAGTGATACTTGATTCGCTGGTATTTTTAATCTCCCTTAATAGATTTATTGACTCTTTCCTTAATTGCGCAGCTAAAGCGCTAAACTCCATGGTGTCTCCAGCAATTACAACATTTACTAATGTGAGATAGTTACGGTTTGCTTGAATACTTTTAGTAAAAGTTTTACTAAATTGTACTTTAAGTTCGCTGATCTGCGTTAATGCTGGCTGGTTTTGCAATGTGGTTGTCTTTAATTGCACTAATAAGAGATCAATATTTTTGAGGTTTTTTACAACTTCTTGGCGTTTCTGATATTCCCTATTATTCAAAAAAAGAAATGCGTTTCTATTAAGTGTATGCCAGACGTTGGTTAAATTAGCGACGAGTAATTTGCTTTGTGTTGTTGTACTCTCAGCCATAACTTGAGTTAGTGTATTGATTGCTAATTCATAAATCGCTGGTAGGTCTTGATCGATCAACGTTGCTTTTTCATTGTAGCGCAGATTAACAACATCTAAACTTTTTCCAAAGTGTACGACTAATGCCTGCATTGATGATAGCAAAGAGGTGATTTTTTCATTTTCGACTTGTAGCTGTGTACTTGCAAGTCGTTGTTTAATGATGGCGTAATTTTTTTCGATTTTATCGAAGATAACTTGGTTACCAGAACTACCAAAAACGGATGTATCGCGTTGTATTTCTAAAATGTCTTTGTTGATCTCAAAAACGTTGATTGAAAGGTTGGTAAGATTAAATATTTCGTCAACAGACTTATCGACAATTGCGATACGTTTTGTGATAACAATATATACAACTAACTGAATTATAATAAATAAAGCTAAAACTGAAAGTACTTTAGCCGCGATAGAGTTAGTCAATTTTGATAGCATGAATATCCCTTATGCATTAAGTAGTTCATACCATTTATCAAGGCTATAGTCATAGTTATCCATAACGGTATTCCATACTGCAATATTCGAGAAACGTTTTTCGTAACTGCCGCCATCACGCAATTGACCTTGTTTAACTGAGACTTTACCATCAGTGCCTAATAAGTCTGATGTAGCTTCTTTTCCTTGGTACCAGTAATCCCATTCAGGCTTACTCATTAACTCTTTACTTCGTTCAGGGTTAGAGATGTAATAACCTTGCCTAGCTATAAACGCACCAGGCCAGCCTGAAAGCCACCAATTCATATAATCGTAAGCGGCATCTTTAACGTGCCCTGTTGTATTTGCTGATAGGCACATAACGCCGTGCCATGCCCTATACCCCTCTTTAGGAGATGCATACACAATTGGTAGCCCTTTGCTTCTACAAGCACTTACACCGGGCGAAAACATGCTTTGAAGGTGCACTCGTTTATCTACCATATAATCAACAGATTGTGGTACTGAGGTCCAAAACCCTGCGAAATGTCCGGACTGTTTTTTGCTGATAAGTATTTTAAACAGGGTATCTATTTCGGCTATTGTCATATTGCCTATATTTTTGAAGGTCATTAAGCCTTGTGCTTGTGCGGCTAGCGCGGCATCAAAAAGACCTATAGTTGGTGCATTAACAAGTGCAACACGCCCTTTATTTTTATCATCTAATAACCACCCCCATGATTCAGTTTGATAGGGGACTCCTTGGGCTATAAAGTTAGTGTTATAACCAAAAGAATCTACATTATGCACATAAGGCATAAAACTGATTTGTGATGTGGGCGTTGTGCCTAGGCTGCCATCACTTTGGACAAAGAGAATTTTATTAGGTGCATCACCTGCGCCTATGTTTGCGTCAGGGGTTAATTTCCCTGTTTTAGTCAAAGAATTAATTTCATTCCAGTACTTTAATCTATCAATCTCTAAAGGCTGTATTGCCCCAGCTTGCCATAAAATATTGATAGAGTCTGACCACTGCTCATATAAATCGAAAGAAGATGGATCCGCGGCAGCTTTTTGTAAAACCGCAGCACTGCCTTTTGGTGTAAATTCAAGATTTATCCCCAGTTCCTGCATGGCTTTTAGGCGTAACTCCTCTTGCAAGGTGACATGTGTGCCCATTACGCGCAGAGTTATAGGCTTTTTAGCAAAAACATAAGGGGCTTTAAAAGCAAGTGCGGTTGTTGCTGCACCAACGGTCAGCGTGTTAAGAAAGTGCCGGCGAGTAATTTTTTGTTTAGTCATGTTTTCGCTCAGTAGTTATGTTTTTTTTAAGTATAGTTAACATTAGATATTAATGAGATAATTTAATAGTAATAACCATATGAAATGAGGTTGTTTTATATGGACTTTGAGAGTTATTGACTAAACAAACAATGCAGTGGACTTTAATTGCATGACGTTTACGTATATACCCAAGTGACCTCAAGATGCAGGATTCAGCGTTTTACAGGGGCTTAATATCAAGGCGTTACTTCGCAATAATGGCGATCCCTTTTAATTCCAACTGAAGCTCACATCTTGAGGTGACTTGGGTATATTTAGTTAATTTATATACAATTCATTGCATAGACTCATTATGACAGCTAATCTTCTAGGTATCCAAGCAAGACAGATATAATAGGGCTTATAGATGAGTGAATCAATAGATTGCAATAGGGAATGTTGCAATAATTGTAGTGATATTAACGATTTAGACTTTGATTTTACAATGGCTTTTCAGCCTATTGTTAACTGTAAAACTAAGCGAATTTTTGGTTATGAAGCGCTTGCTCGTGGTTTAAATAATGAGTCAGCTTATTCTATTATTTCTAAAGTTAATGACGATAACCGTTATTTATTTGATCAGCTTTGTAGAGTGAAAGCAATCGCACTTGCCGCTAAACTTAAACTTGATGGCATGTTGAGCATCAATTTTTTACCAAATGCAATTTACAAACCTGAGCGTTGTATAAGAACGACCCTTGAAGCCGCTAAAAAACATAATTTCCCTACTCAGAACATCATGTTCGAATTTACGGAAGTTGAAAAAATTGAAGATACTAATCATGTAAAACGTGTGGTTGAATACTATCAATCACTTGGGTTTAAAACAGCAACCGATGATTTTGGTGCTGGGTATTCGGGTATTAATTTATTAGCAGATTTTCAAACTGATATTGTTAAGTTAGACATGGGGTTGATCAGGGGTATAGATAAAGACCACAAGCGGCAAATTGTTGTTAGGCATTGCTTAAATATGTTAACTGAATTGAATATTTTAGTTTTGGCGGAGGGGATCGAAACGATTGAGGAGTATCAATGGCTAAGTAATGCTGGGGTGGAATTAATGCAAGGGTATTTCTTTGCAAAACCCGGCTTTGAAAGTTTACCTTCAGTGAGTTTTAGTTAAGTTTTAGATCGAATCAATTTTTTTATACCAAGGTTTAATGACTGTGCAGGCAGCTCCTGATGTTATAGTTTATTACAAGGGCATGCCATTATTGGTACAATGAATTAACATCATTCACTTACGAGTAGCCAGCAGGGCGGCTATCTTGCATTAATAGGTCTAGTTTTCTTTGCGCTTTTTTATAGTTTTCTAAATCGACAATTTCAATCATTTCACATTCATCTCTTACCATTTCAGCAATGAGGCTAGGGTAATGGCGGCAATCTTCAGGCCTATCTAAATAAATGCTGCAGGTGTACTTGTTAGGTGCAGTTGCATTTTTTTTTGGTTCAACCTCAAGGAAAGGGCATTTTGATAATTTTTCGCCTGATTTAGGATCAAACCATATTTCGTCACCTTTGACGAACTCAAAAATATCAGGATTAAATATTTCCCAAAGATCGATTTCTTCTTTTGTCGCACACAAATCCCCACCGCCGTATTTTATACAACATTTACCGCATTGGTTACAGTCTTTCATAGTTCACTGATTATCAGGCTATACAAATACACATATTAGCATTGATAGTCTTTATTTAGCATTACTGAATCACTTGACTAGCTCCAGCTTAGGTTGTAGCAAAGACTGGCGATTTTGATACTTTGGTATATTGTTAATGCAGGGTTTGGTTATATTAACCTAAAGTATCAATTTCATTCTCGATAAATGGAAATTAAAGGTCACTTATGAGGCTTGTTTTTTGGTTGTTTTTTGTTTTTAATTGTAGTGCTTTTGCGCAAGATCATATTGAAAAACTTGGCGTGTTTAATATCTATCATGATTCAGACTATTCCACCCACAACCCATCCGCAGTTGCTATGCAGATGGGTTTTATGACAGCACTTAATGAAGTTGGCAATACAGTTAACGGCTATCAAATTAATTTTTTAGAAAAAGATAATCGTGGGAATAGTAACCGTAGCTTTTTGACGATGAAACGTTTTTTAAACGACCCCAAAGGTCTTGCTATTCTTGGAGGCTTACATTCCCCACCATATATAAAATATAGAGATTTTATTAATGAAAATGGGTTGTTGCTACTTGTACCGTGGGCTGCGGGAGGGCCAATTACTCGCTATCCAGACGTTAAAAATTGGGTATTTAGATTATCACTAGATGACACTAAAGCTGGCATGAAAATGGTAGAGTACGCAACGCAAATATTAAAGTGTAACTCAGTTGATTTACTTTTAGAAAATACACCATGGGGGATATCTAATCATAAAACCATGACGAATGCCTTGGGCAGTGCGATACCTAATAACGTTTATTGGTTTAATTGGAATGTAAAATTATCTCAGGCCAGCATTTTACTAAAAGAAATTGAGCAATCAAAAAGCGACTGTGTGCTGTTCGTTGGCAATGCTGTTGAAGGAAAGTATTTCGTTAAGGCAATGGCAAATCTACCAAAAGAAAAACAAAAGCCGATAGTAAGCCACTGGGGTATCACAGGCGGTGATTTTTTTAACTCAGTCAGTGGTGAATTAAATAATGGGTTACCGTTATATTTTTTACAAAGTTGCTTTGATTTAAATCGACCCGATTTGGACCTACATACACAGCAGGTGTTAGACATAGCTGCAAAGTTATTCCCTGATGAATTTAAACAAAAAAAGCATTTATTAGCGCCCGCAGGCTTTGTACATGGCTACGATATAGGCAAAATATTGATAGCAGCGATGAATGATATTGATTTGGTTGCACAGGTAAATACCGTAAGAGATAGAGTTAGAAAGAAGCTGGAAGAGTTAGATAAACCCATTACAGGATTAATGAAAGTTTATCAGAGGCCTTATTCAATATGGAGCGAGGACAATCCTGATGCGCACGAAGCACTCGGTGCAGAAGATATCTGTATGGCGCAATTTAATAACACCGGACAAATACACATCATTACCCCACAGCGTGAACTATAAAGTATGCTGGTGGCTATAAAAAAAATAATGACTATGTCATCAAATAAATCATTTTATGCTTTTTTAATTACTAGTTTATTACTGTCTATTTTAGTTAGTACTTACTTAGTTGGAAGCAGAGCTGAAGATTCAGTCAATAAGCTGTATAGCAAAGCCAATCAAGTTGAGTCAGAGTTAGCAGTTAGTTATCTACGGCAGTTTTTAGATACCCGCCAGCAAATACTACAGGATTTATCTCGCCATCCGATTTTATCAAACAGTGTAATGGGGACAGATCTATCTCAAGCATCCGTGGCTGATTTTTTGAATGACTACAAAATATTGGGCAATACAGAATCAATAAAGCTTATTAATATATTAAGAGTGCCTATTTATGAAAACTTTCCCGCGATAGATATAACGGAAACTGAGGACGAAAATAGCTGGGTTCAAAAAATACTCGATGAAAAAGCAGATCAAGCGATTATATTGTCAACGCGCAACAACGAAAATTTCTTTAAAATTGCAGTGTCAGTTAAATACAGTGACTTTACTGAAGGGGTCTTATTGGTCGAGTTTAGCACAAGCTTAGAGGAGCTTTTATCTTCAGCAATTGAGAGTAATGCTTATGGTTTAACCTTGCAGGGACCATTGGTTTTATACTCGAACTTAGATGCTAATAAAGAATATTTGAGCATTAATAAGCAATACATAGGTGACACCGGGATTCAATTAGAATATTTAATCAGCACAAGCGTTTTAGAAGAAAAAGTATCAGGCTTTACGCGAGATATTTTTTTAGCTGTGATTGTTAGCCTCATATTATCCTTTGCAATTTTATTGATATTTGGTAAGCAACTTTTACTTAATCCATTTAAACGCTTGGAGCGATCGCAGCAAGTCTTAGCCGAAAGTGAAGAGCGGTATAAGCTATCAATCAGTGGCACTACAGACGGAATTTGGGATTGGGATATAGCCAATAAAACGGTTTATTACTCCCCCCGCTTTCGAGAACTATTAGGCTATCAACATCATGATATCGAAGGGTTTCCAAATAAACTAAAAAGTTTTAAACAAAAAATACATGAATTAGATAAGAGCAGGGTGTTAGATGTTTTTACTTTGCATTTAGAGAATAATCAACCATGTGACATTGAGTTGAAATTGTACACAAAAACACGTGAAATAAGACACTTTAGGCTTAAAGGCATTGCGTTAAAGAACGATAAAAACAACGCTATTCGTATGGCGGGTTCACTTACTGACATAACAGAACAAAAGACTGGGCAAGAGGCATTAAAGGCTGCAAAAGAGCAAAATGATTTATTAGCGAATGCGATCGAATCATGCAATGTGGGAATTTGCATAGCCGATGCAACTTTAGAGGGCTCACCGCTTGTATTCATTAACAGTGCGTTTTCTCGGATCACGGGCTATGGTGATGAAATTTTAGGACAAAGTTGTCGATTTCTCCAAGGAGTCGACACTTGTGCTGAAACGATTAAAGAAATCAAAGAGGCGCTGCAAGCTAAAAAAATTCATCGTGTAGAGATTTTAAATTATACAAAAGAAAATAAACCATTTTGGAATGACTTACAAATATCTCCCGTATTTAGCAATGAAGGTGTACTTAGTGCATTTGTTGGAATACAGCAAGACATTACTGAAAAAGTAGAAGCTGAAAAAGAACTTGTTGAAGCTAAAGGGCAGGCTGAGTTGGCTAATGTGACAAAGAGTGAGTTTTTAGCAGCAATGAGTCATGAAATACGAACACCGATGAATGGTGTACTCGGCATGTTAAACTTATTGAAACACTCAAAGCTGAATGAAGATCAATATTATAAAGTAAAGGTTGCTTCCAGTAGCGCGAATTCTTTACTGACTTTGATAAATGATATTTTAGACTTTTCTAAGGTTGATGCAGGAAAACTTGAACTAGAGATATTAGAGTTTGATATTCGAGATATGTTAGGTGAGTTTGCTCAGTCTGCGGCGGTGCCCGCACATGATAAAGGTCTTGAATTTATTTTAGATATGACTCAGGTAAATGTTTCGTGTGTTCAAGGTGATCCAGGGCGGTTACGACAAATATTAACTAACTTAGTCAGTAATGCAGTTAAATTTACTGCTTCAGGGGAGGTATTAGTTGAGGTCATACTAAGTGAAGTGGATATAGAAAACTGGCAACTCAGATGCAATATTAAAGATACTGGCATAGGCATAACGCAGGATCAGCAAAGTAAGTTATTCAAATCATTTTCACAGGTTGATGCATCAACGACGCGAAAATTTGGTGGTACAGGGCTCGGCTTAGCGATCGTTAAAAAATTATGTGTGCTTATGAATGGGGATGTGAGTGTTGAAAGCGATGATGGAAAAGGTAGTTGTTTTAGTTTTTATGTACAACTTTCAAAATCTGATAAGGCACAGCCCATAATACCTAATGTGGATATCAGCAAATTAAATATACTGGTAGTTGATGATAATTGCACGCACCTTAATGTATTAAGCTCACAGCTTAAACATTGGGGGGCGAATGTTAAGGTGGCGATGTCTTCAGCTGATGCATTCACGGTCGCAAATACCTTCTATGAAAAAAATAAGCGTACTTTTGATATTGGTTTTCTAGATATGGATATGCCGGGTATGAATGGTATTGAATTAGCAAAAGGGTTGCTTGCTAATGAGAGTCACAAAAGTATTCAATTGATTGTTATGACGACAATAAATGATAAGGGCGATGATGCATACTTTGAAAAAATGGGTTTTTCAGGTAGCTTTAAAAAGCCAGCAATAACATCTGATTTATTTGCGGTATTTGTGAGCACGGTAGGCAGCGGAGCTTACTCTGATAGAGCGAGCCAGTTGTCACAACAATTCACAAAAACACTGCGCAGCAATGGCGCTGTGGAAAATATAATATGGGAACCTTCAATTCGAATTTTACTTGCTGAAGATAATCAAGTTAATCAGATTGTTGCAATAAGTATGTTGAACAAACTAGGATTACATCAAATAGATGTAGCAGCAAATGGCGAAGAAGTGATTAGTTATCTAAAAAACGCCCCGCAATTTGAACAATATACCGCAGTGATTATGGATTGTCAGATGCCAGTAATGGATGGTTACGAGGCTACGCGGCAAATTAGAGAACTAAAGTGTGGAGAAATATACGCAAAAGTTCCAATAATCGCGATGACAGCAAATGCCATGGCAGGTGATAAAAGAAAGTGCATTGAAGCTGGGATGGATGATTATGTGCCCAAACCCATTATGCAAGATAACTTACTCGAAAAACTGCTTTTATGGTTACCCCATTCCTTAAAATGAAAATAAGGTAAGCTAACATACAAGCAGTGCTTGAGCTGATTTTTGAACGCCCTCGTTTAGAATGCATTCTGTATTTAAGTGTTGATTTATTTATATGCAATTTAGTTATTTAGCGCTAAGTTTATAGAGTCAGATCACACGCTATGGCACTTTTTATATTTTTTATTGCTACCACATGGACACTCATCATTACGATTTACTTTTATATCAGTAACAGGGAAAATTTCGCCATCTAAATAGCGCCACAGCTTATTTTCTTTGATAAATTGTGATTTTTCATGTAACTGACAATACAAATTTTGATAAAAATAACTAGCGCAAAATTCAACATAGCCTGTTTCTTCGTTGTGGTCAGTACTAATGACGCTTAATGATATAAAGCGACAACTATTAGCAAAGTCAGCAATTTCTATAACAGGGTTTTCGGCTTGTTTTTCTTGTGCATAAGTTTGGTAAACATATTTTGCGTTTTTTAGGGCATATGCAACAAAGCGAGAGCGCATTAGCTGTTCTGGGCTAGTTGCTTGTATTGTTCCTAAGTGTAATTTTTCACAGCAGTCTTGGTAGCTTTGAAGGCTCCCACACAAGCAAGTTTTGTCAGTATGTGTAGTCATAGTTCAAATATGTTTATTCAAAAACGGCATTTTAGCAGTTTATTGAGCTAATGCTATCTCTGTGATGTTTTGTGTCTTAGTAAAGCAATATAGCTTTGCGCTAGCTTGGTCTAATTTTAGTGAGAGATTACTAATTTGATTATCTTTTACGATATCAGTCCATGTTATCACCGCTGCAAAATTACCATTATGTAATGCAGAATTTAAAACATATTCTAAATTCACAAGATGCTTTTGTCTTATTACTAAGAGCTTACTTGTATCAATTGAGCATGAATCCAGCAGGGCTTTACTTGGTACATGATCTGGTGCTATTAATAATGTCCATGCATTTTTATTATTATAATGATGTAGAACCTTTAGTAGTTCAAAAGTAGCTGATATCTCATCCTCAATTTGAATTAAATTTACTGACGAGCTTAGGTTATCTTGTTGATAGCTTTTAACGGTTCTAACAGTAATTGGCTGTAACATAGGTTCTACTCACTGGTTGTTTATACAGTATTTGTATACAGTAGTTTATACAGTGTTTGTGTGCAAGCGTTTTTTGCCAATTTTTTATACGATTACTGCCTTTAATTTTTTTTAATAGATCAAATGCGGAAGTGAAAAGTTTAAATCTTTTAAATTTCAAATATTTATTTTTTAGTGAATTAAAAAATCGTTTAATTCCTTTGGCTAGGATTGTGATGGGATTAGGTGAGAAAACTGTTGTTGATGAATTTGTTCATACAATGATGCTGCATAACATTGTGCATCTTTAAAGCGACGTGTTGTTATGTGTTTACGTAAATCTGCTAATGTGATCGTTGCAGGTTCATAGCCTTGGCTGCTGGCTAAAGTTAACCATACCGCACCATGAAAAATGCTACTGGGTACGCCTTGGCCTTTAATAAAAAATAAGCCCAGATAAAACTGTGCCTTGTGATTGCCTGCCATCGCAGCTAGGCGCATCCATTTAGCGGCCAGAGGGACTTGTTCATTTTTTAAATAGTAAAGTGCTTTCGTTACTGTTTTGTCCGATGTTTCAGGTGTGGGGTCTTTATTCTCAACTGTTGTTGGTTGAGTTATAAATGACAACACGTTTTCAAGTTGTTGTTCAAGATCAAGGCCAATTGGAGATGTATCAGTCATAATGCCACGCATGTTATTTTTTTTATACACTACGTAAGTTTAGTCTAAGACCGGGTGATTTGTCCTATTATTCTTTTAATCTGTGATAAAATTACGAAATTATTCCCCTGTGAAAATGAATTATCATTATGCTTGATGCGTTATTTAAAATTAGCGCGCACAATTCGACTGTGCGCCGTGAATGTATTGCTGGTTTAACGACCTTTATCACCATGGTTTATATTGTTTTTGTTAATCCGGCCATGTTAGCTGAGGCCGGTATGGATCAAGGTGCGGCTTTTGTTGCTACTTGTATCGCAGCTGCAATTGGTTGCTTTATTATGGGCTTTTGGGCTAATTATCCATTAGCGTTAGCGCCAGGTATGGGATTGAATGCGTTTTTTACGTATGGTGTGGTGCTTGGTATGGGCCATACTTGGCAGGCTGCGTTAGGTGCCGTGTTTATATCGGGCTGCATTTTTTTGCTTTTAAGTTTATTTAAAGTGAGGGAGTGGATAATTAACGCGATTCCGCTTGTTCTTAAACAAGCTATAGCGACAGGCATTGGTGCTTTTTTAGCGCTTATTGCGTTAAAGAATGCTGGAATTATTGTCGCGAGTCCAGCCACGTTAGTTCAGCTTGGAGATATAACTTCTGCGGGTCCATTACTTGCAATTTTAAGCTTTTTTGTCATCGCGGCGTTATTATTTCGTGATTTCAAAAGTGGTGTATTGATCAGTATTTTATTAGTGACATTGATTTCTCTGAGTTTAGGCTTAGTGCAATACCAAGGCGTAATTTCTATGCCGCCTTCACTTGCTCCTACATTTATGCAATTGGATTTTGCTGCTGCGTTTGAGCTTTCTATGCTCAGTGTTATTTTTGCTTTTTTGTTTGTTGATTTATTTGATACCTCAGGCACTTTAGTTGCTGTAACTCAAAAAGCAGGTTTAGCCGATGAAAAAGGCAATATGCCTCGCTTAGGACGAGCATTAAGTGCTGATAGTACGGCAACAATTGCAGGCTCAGTACTTGGCACATCTACGACAACGTCATATATAGAATCGGTGGCGGGTGTGTCTGTTGGAGGGCGTACTGGTTTAACCGCTGTTGTGGTCGGGCTGTGTTTTTTATTGATGATGTTTTTTGCACCGCTTGCGAAAATGGTCCCTGCTTATGCTACCGCTGGTGCAATTTTATATGTTGCAGTTTTAATGCTGCAAAATTTAAAGTTTGTAAATTGGGATGATATGACAGATGCCATTCCGGTCAGTGTAGTGCTGTTAATGACACCTTTAACGTTTTCAATCGCGCATGGGATTGCACTTGGTTTTATTTCTTATACGGCTGTTAAAGTATTATGTGGTAAACGTGATGAAGTTAGTATCAGTGTATGGATACTTACAGCGATGTTTGTTATTAAATTTGCATTTTTGTCCTAATAAGATAAAACGAAGAAAAAGTGATCACCACTTTTTCTTCGGTGCAAATAAAATATCTAAGTCGTCTTGTTCTTCTTCGTTTTTCTTTTTTAATGCCGTTGCATTTGAAGCTTTAAGTTCAGTACTAATTGTTTCCAGGTAACCTTCCAGCTCAGCCCGTTTGGTTGTTACATACTCATCGGTGTAGGAAATTGCAGAAATAGTCGCATAAGCTTTTTCAAAGTATTGCCTAGCTGAGCCGACCATATTAGCTGAACGTGCTGATAAACCTCGCTTTATTTGACTTTCTATATTTATTTTTAGTTGGAGTTTTTCTAGGCGTTTGTCTTCGGCAACGAATACTTGGCTATCTACTTTCCCTTTTCCATGTTCAGAACGTAGTATCACTCTTAATTTTTTTATACCTTGGATCAATGCAATGAGTTGCTTGTCGTTATCCGGTAACGCTAAGTTCTCACCGTTTGTCCCTTCAGGCTTGTTTGCTAGACGTTCTTTTGATTCTTTTAGGCGGTTTTTTAGTTCTTTTGAAGTGGGGGATAATTGTACCATTGAAGATAGCGCGTCATAAATACGACGCTGAATAACATATAAAATGTGATCTGACATGGGGATATTGGCGCTATTAAGAAGCACATCTTCAGACTCTTCGATGATCTTTTTTTGTTTTGTAAGGTCTTTACGACGCTCAGTCTCTTGTTTCTCTTTATGTTGTTGTACAGCACTAACCCAAAGGGCAATGACGATCAGCGCAACAATTAACATAATAATAATAGAAACGATCATGGTTTTGGTCTCTGGTTTCTCAAACTAATAATTTTTATCTTACATTAAATATATGCTAACTGGGTAGTTTTGCGCAGCTTATACAAAATAAAATTAGCATTGTGGTTATTTATTACTATTAATTGCACGTTCATAATATTTTCCAATTTGAATACCAGTCAAATGATGGCTACCTCAAGGCGTAGGATTATGCTAGCCTTGATGCATTAGTCTTATAAATGTACCTGTGGCTGTATTTATTTTCTTTAAGAAGAAATAAAGCTTGGCTTGAAGCGGTGTAACATTTATAAATAAGCAGTATAACAACACTAAAAATGCAGCCATGAAATTACAACAACTCAGATACATCGTCGAAGTTCAAAACCATAAGCTTAATGTATCAGCAACAGCTGAAAGTTTATTTACCTCACAACCAGGCATCTCTAAACAAGTTCGTATGTTGGAGGATGAACTCGGCGTGCAAATTTTTGGACGAAGTGGCAAACATTTAACTCATGTGACCAGTGCTGGGACTGAAATTATTAATATTTCACGCGAGATTCTTTCTAAAGTCGAAGGAATTAAAGCGGTCGCAAATGAGCACACATTGCCAGATCAAGGTAAGCTGAATATTGCTACAACGCATACGCAAGCACGTTATGCGCTGCCTAGTGTTATTCAAGGCTTTATGAAGAAGTACCCTGCAGTATCGTTGCATATGCATCAAGGAACGCCGCAGCAGATTTCTGACGCTGCAGCTAGAGGGGATGCGGATTTTGCAATCGCAACTGAAGCATTGCATTTATATTCAGATTTAGTGATGTTACCGTGTTACCACTGGAATCGCAGTATTGTAGTTGCAAAAGATCACCCGCTAGCTAAAAAAGCAGATTCACTTACCGTAGCTGATATTGCAAAGTACCCATTAATTACGTATGTATTTGGTTTTACTGGGCGTTCAGAGCTTGATAAAGCATTTAATGCGCAAGGGCTTGACCCTCATATTGTTTTTACAGCAACGGATGCCGATGTGATTAAAACTTATGTGCGCCTTGGGCTAGGGGTCGGTGTAGTTGCATCAATGGCAATAGATCAAGTCTCAGATACTGATTTGGTGTGTATTGATGCGAGTCATTTATTTGAAGCCAGTACGACTAAAATAGGCTTCAGAAAAGGCAGTTTTTTACGCAGTTATATGTATGATTTTATAGAGCGCTTTGCACCTCACTTAACAAAAGAGCGTGTTGAACGGGCGAGCTTATTACGAAATCAAGATGATGTAGACAAATTGTTTGAAGGTATAGATTTACCTGTTAAGTGATGAAGTATTAAAAAAGCCGCAAAAGCGGCTTTTTTAATACGTAAAACTTAACACTCGATAATATTGACAGCTAAGCCACCACGTGCAGTTTCTTTGTATTTTGTTTTCATGTCGTTACCAGTATCAAGCATCGTTTTAATAACCTTATCCAATGATACTTTTTGTTCGCCACTGCCGCGGATTGCTAAACGGGAGGCATTAATCGCTTTAATTGCGCCCATTGCATTACGTTCAATACATGGCACTTGAACAAGCCCACCTACAGGATCGCAGGTTAAACCTAAGTTATGTTCCATGCCAATTTCAGCCGCATTTTCAACTTGTAATACATTACCACCAACAATTTCAGTAAGTGCACCTGCGGCCATTGAACAGGCAACGCCTACTTCGCCCTGACAGCCAACTTCAGCACCTGAAATTGATGCATTCTTTTTATAAAGTATGCCAATAGCAGCAGCAGTCAACAAGTAGCGAGTCGCGATATCGCGATCCACCTCTTTAATAAATGTATGGTAGTACATTAATACCGCAGGTAATATACCCGCTGCCCCGTTAGTAGGAGCGGTTACTACACGACCACCTGCGGCGTTTTCTTCATTGACGGCTAAGGCAAATAAATCAACCCAATCCATCGCGCGAAGTGGATCATTACTGACTTCAATATTGAGTTTTAAATACAGACTAGGTGCGCGGCGCTTTACTTTTAAACCACCCGGTAATATACCTTCAGTACGCATGCCGCGTTCAATACACGCTTTCATTACTTGCCAAATATTGAATAATTCATCTTTTATGGCATCTTCAGTGCGAAGTGTTTTTTCATTTTTCATCATTAAGCTTGATACGCTATACCCGGAGTCTTTACACATTTCGAGTAATTCTTTAGCGCTGCCAAATGGAAAAGGTGCAGGATTTTCTTCGCGAATATCAAGTGCAGCTTGTTTTTCGTTATCAAACTCTTCATCGGTGACAATAAAGCCACCGCCGATTGAATAATAAACTTTACTGTGGAGTTTATCGCTTCCTTTAAATGCAATAATTTCCATTGCATTTGAATGCTTTGGTAAGGTTTTACGACGATGAAATACGATTGCACCTTGTTTCGGGAATTTGGCTTGATGTACTTGATTTAAGTGGATGACTTGTTCATTTTCGATTTTAGTGAGAATATCATCGACTAAATCGGCATCGATCGTTTCTGGGTCATAACCCGCAAGACCTAGAATAACGGCTTTACCTGAACCATGACCAATACCTGTTTGTCCTAATGAGCCATACAGCTCGACTTTAACGCTGGTGACATCGGTTAATAAGTTTTGTTCTTGTAGTTCGTTAACAAATAAACGCGATGCGCGCATTGGGCCGACGGTGTGAGATGATGACGGGCCGATGCCAATACTAAACATATCAAATGCACTGATCATAATTACTTTACTCTACTTTTTACTCAGCACGATTGCTGCCTTTGAACGGTCGCACATAATAACGCGTAATTATACCCTTGTAACCATTTGCAACAGAGTTTTAAACTGGTATGGCGAGCTGTTTTGTAAAGTTTTTTATAATGCTTGCAGTTGCGCCCCATAGTAATCCATAAGGGGTTGAAAATCCTTGTAAAGTGATTATCTTACCAAAACGCTCAAAATTTATAGGATGCCAATTATTTACATTAGCGAGTGCACTAACTTGCAGCAAAAAACTTGCAGCGACTTCATTTTTATCAGCTTGCCAAAATGTATTGGGTGCTAACAGGCCTACATAGGGCGTAATCGTGAAACCTGTGAGGGTGGAGTAATCTGCTAATTGACCAACGATAGTCACATTCGATGGGGCAATATTAAGCTCTTCATTTAGCTCCCGCAGTGCGGTATGGCGTAAGTTTGTATCGGTTAATTCATGTTTACCGCCAGGTAAGCAAATTTCACCCGGGTGATGATTTAAAAAAGTAGGGCGCTTGCATAATAATATATGTGCGCTGTTGTCTATATCAATTAATGGCAACATGACTGCACTGGCCCGTTGTGGACGTTTAGAGCGTATAATCTGAATTTGCTGCGCATGCTCATTAATAGGCGCGCTTAGCTGAAAACGCGCCATAAGCTGTTGACTATTCACACAGGTTACTTCAATAAAGGTAGAATTTTATTTACTTTATCGTAAGTTTCTTGGTATTCCAAATCAACGTGAGAATCAGCGACAATTCCGCCGCCAGCCCAACAATAAATATGTTGTTTATGACATACTAAAGTACGAATAGTGATACTGGTATCCATATTGCCACAGGCGCTTAAATAACCAATTGAACCACAGTAAATACTGCGACGATGTGGTTCTAGTTCTTCAATAATTTCCATCGCTCGAATTTTGGGAGCCCCAGTGATTGAACCTCCGGGAAATGCCGCATGAAGTTGATCAACGGCTGTTTTATCATCAGCTAATTGCGCAGTGACTGTACTGACTAAGTGATGCACTGCGGGGAAACTTTCAATAGCAAATAGAGAGGGGACCTGCACTGTGCCAGGCTTTGCAACTTTGCCTAAATCGTTGCGCAGCAAGTCAACTATCATGACATTTTCAGCGCGGTCTTTGGATGATTTTTGTAAGCGCGTTGCTTGTTGAACATCTGTTACTTCATCAAGGCAGCGTGGTAGCGTGCCCTTGATTGGTTTGGTTTCTATGTGCCCGTCAGTGATGGCAATAAAACGTTCTGGGGAAATAGATAAAATAGCGCCATCAGGGTGATTGATAAAACTTGAAAACGGCGCTTTATTGGCTTCTCTTAATAGGCAGTAAGCTTCCCATGGTGATCCTTGGTATTGCGCTTCGAAACGTTGAGCAAGATTTATTTGATAGCAATCGCCACTTTTTAAATAAGCTTGAATTTTTGAAAATTTAGCGCCGTATTGATCTCGGCTCATATTAGATAACCAGTCACGGGTTATTTTAAATGCTTGCTGTTGTGTTGGTACATCATTTAAAGGCGTTAAATACAGAGCAAGCCTGTCGGTATCAGGCTGGGCGACATAAAACCAGCTGTTGCGTTGTTTGTCGTAAATAAGCGCATCTGGGTAGAGTCCAAGGCTAAGCTGTGGCATATGAATATCGTTAATGGCTTGCTCAGGAACTTGTTCAATAACTCGGCCAAAGTCATAACCAAAATAGCCAAGCCAACCACCGCTAAAAGGTAAGGCGGGTTGAATTTTGCTGCTATCTAATTTATTAAGCTCTTGCTGCATAATAGCAAAGCTGTCTTGAGACGTTACTTGGCCATCAATATAAGTGAGGTTATTTTTAACCTCTAAGCGTATTTTTGGTACGATAGCTATAATATCATAGCGACTGTTCACATGATGGCTATTGGCCGAATCTAATAGTATTGCGTAGGGTAAATGAGCAAAATAGGTGAAAAGCTCTATGCAGTTGAGCGAAATGTCTAATTGAATGCAGGTTTTTTGTTGGTTTATCATCTATTTTTTACCCTGTAAAACTGGCTCGAAACGGGCTGGGAGGGTATCATAAGTTATAATTTTTTGGCAGCGTTTCGTGACGTCGCCTATGCGCTATACAAACCACCGTCACCGGTTTGACCAAGGTTGCGTGTTTACACGTAACGGTAATTTAAGGAACCCCTATGAGTACTATTCGTCAGCAAGATTTTATTGATAGCATTGAAGATGCTTTGCAATATATTTCGTTTTATCATCCACTTGACTTTGTTCAAGCGCTTGAAAAAGCTTATCACAAAGAGCAAAGTAAAGCGGCTAAAGATGCGATTGCACAAATACTTATTAATTCGCGTATGTCGGCAGAAGGTAAGCGTCCACTGTGTCAAGACACCGGCATTATTACGTGTTTTGTAAAAGTAGGTATGGATGTTAAATGGGATAAAACAGATTTGACTGTACAGCAAATGGTTGACGAAGGGACGCGTCGTGCTTATTTGAATCCAGATAACCCGTTACGCGCATCGATTGTTGCAGATCCTGCTGGTAGCCGTAAAAACACAAAAGATAATACGCCATCAGTTGTGCACATTGATCTAGTGGCAGGCGGTAATATTGAAGTGATGGTTGCAGCAAAAGGCGGCGGCTCTGAAAATAAAACCAAAATGGTGATGTTAAACCCATCTGATGATGTGGCTGAATGGGTTGAAAAAACCTTACCAACCATGGGCGCGGGTTGGTGCCCACCAGGCATGCTAGGTATAGGTATTGGCGGTACAGCCGAAAAAGCAGCCGTACTGGCAAAAGAATCGTTAATGGATCCGGTTGATATTCATGAACTTATAGAGCGTGGTGCTGAAACGACCGAAGAGAAAATGCGTTTAGATATTTTTGAACGTGCCAATAAACTAGGTATCGGTGCACAAGGTTTGGGTGGTTTAACAACCGTTGTTGATGTGAAAATTAAAACAGCACCAACCCATGCAGCTTCTAAGCCTGTGGTTATGATCCCAAATTGTGCTGCAACTCGCCATGTACATTTTACTCTTGATGGCTCAGGCCCAGCTAACCTAAAAGCGCCGAAGCTTGAAGATTGGCCTGAAGTAACATTTGAAGTAGGTGAAGGCACACGCCGTGTTGATTTAAATACGTTGACTAAAGAAGACACGCGCGAGTGGAAAATGGGTGAAACAGTATTGCTATCAGGTACTATTTTGACTGGCCGTGATGCTGCGCATAAGCGCCTGCAGGATATGATCAATTCAGGTGAAGGTTTACCTGCAGGTGTTGATTTTGATAATAAATTTATTTATTACGTTGGCCCTGTTGATGCAGTACGCGATGAAGCGGTAGGCCCAGCAGGCCCAACAACAGCAACACGCATGGATAAATTTACTGACATGATGTTAGAGAAAACTGGCATTATTGGCATGATTGGTAAAGCGGAACGTGGCCCTGCTACCGTAGAGTCTATTAAAAATAATAAATCGGTTTATTTAATGGCTGTAGGTGGCGCTGCTTACTTAGTGTCTAAAGCAATCAAAAAAGCCCGTGTTGTGGCATTTGAAGATTTAGGTATGGAAGCTATCTATGAGTTTGAAGTTGAAGATATGCCAGTAACAGTGGCAGTCGACAGTGAAGGCGCTAATGCGCATACGCAAGGTCCAGCAATATGGAAAGCTAAAATAGAAGAGCTGAACTCTAAACTACAGTAATATTTGAGTTATATTTGGCGGTATTTAAATACTTTTGAATACCGCTTTCACATCTGACCAGTTGGATGTAAGCTTTCGAACTTCTCGCAACTATTTAAAATCCCTCGATTATTCCAGATCTGACCTTGTAATTTTTACTTTACAATAATATTTAAGTTGACGTTCACGTCAACAGTTTCATGCTTCAACATTAAATAAGTTAATTAATTATTCCATATACTGTTAATTTTTGAATTTAATATGCTATTTGTGAGGTGTATTTAATGTTTTTATTGTATTGGTATATCTAGATTGGGTTTATCATCTCATATAGTGGCAAGCACTAATATGAAGTGATAGAGTCTCGACAATTTCAGCGCGCATACCCTCTCACGGGTTACAAATTTCGGAGTAAGATAAAGTGGCTGTGTTTAATCAAGTTGATTTTGATAACCACGAGCAAGTGGTTTTTTGTTCGGATAAAGAATCAGGCCTTCGTGCAATTATTGCCGTTCATAATACTAATTTAGGCCCTGCTGTAGGTGGTTGCAGAATGTGGGATTACGCAAGTGACGATGACGCTGTCGTTGATGCACTGCGCTTATCAAAAGGTATGACCTACAAAAATGCAGTAGCACGCTTACCGTTTGGTGGTGGAAAGTCTGTAATTATTGGCAACGCGAAAGAAATAAAATCAGAACAATTATTTCGTGCTTTTGGTCGCCAATTAGAGCGCTTAAATGGTAGTTATTATTCTGCAGAAGATGTAAACATTACCTGCGGTGATGTGGCTATTATGAATAAAGAAACTAACTATGTATTAGGCCTAGAAGGTAAAAGCGGTAACCCATCACCGTTCACTGCGTATGGTACATTTTTAGGTATTAAAGCGGCTTTACAGCATCAACGTGGTCATCAAGATTTAACGGGCATTAAAGTGGCGGTACAAGGTTTAGGTGCTGTGGCTTATAGTTTATGTAAATATTTACATGAAGCCGGTGCAACATTGTTTGTAACTGATATAAACCAAGTCGCCATTGACCGTGTAGTCAATGATTTTGCTGCAACAGCAGTGAGCATTGATGAGATATATGATCTTGATGTGGATGTATACGCACCGTGTGCACTTGGTGCAACAGTTAATGATGCGACAATTGCACGCATTAAAGCGACAATTATTGCTGGTTGTGCAAATAATCAATTAGCTGAATCTCGCCATGGTGAGATCATCCGTAAAAAAGGTATTTTATACGCGCCAGATTACGTGATAAATGCTGGTGGTATTATCAATGTTTATTATGAAACAGCACCTGAAGGTTACAGCGCAGAAGCGTCAAATAAACATGTTGAGGGAATTTTTAATACCTTGACTGAAATTTTTGCGCGCAGTGAAAAAGAGCAAAAATCAACGCATTTAATTGCGGATGAATTAGCGCAAGAAATTATTAAAAACGGTTTATAACAAATCGAGCTTTGGGCGTGCTCTGCACGCCTTTACTTTATTAAACAAATCCCTCACGATACAATTATCTCTGACTTGTATAGTAATTTGTAATGACACCTATCGACTTAACCACTTGGCCGCGGCAACAGCACTTTTCACTGTTTAAAGACTTTACTCAACCGTATTTTAATGTCTGTGTGCAACTAGATATGCAGCCACTTTATAACTACTGCAAAGCACAGCAAATTTCTTTTTTTCAATCTTATATTTATTTAACACTACAAGCTTGTCATAGATATCAACCTATGTTGCAGCGAGTTATTAATGATGCACCTTGGCAACTAAACACGGCGCGTGCAAGCGTAGTCGAACTGGCGCAAGACGACACATTTAGATTTAGTTATTTTACACAACAAGATAGTTTTTTTGCTTTTCAAACCCATGCAACACACGTAAGTACAGCGGCAAAATTGCAGCCGTTATTTTCACATGCTTTTTCACAGACTGAAGGGCAAGCTGATTTAATTCATATCTCAGTATTGCCATGGCTCGATTTTATGAGCTTTTCTCATGCTTTTACGCAAGGGACGAATTTAGGTATTCCAAAATTGGTATTTGGAAAGTTAAATAAATTAACGGGGAAAATGCCGTTATCAATTGATGTGCACCATGCACTAATGGATGGTTTACACGTTGCAAAGTTTATTAATGAACTGCAAGTTGCGATTACACAGTTTATAAACACGAATTAGTAAATAAAGTTATTAATTAAATTAATGAAAGTAAAATAAGTGGTATGTTAATATAATTCTTATACAGAAAAATAATGATCCATAAGCGTTTACAAATCATTATCAATAACTTTACGGCTGCAAACAAAGTAGTCATTCATGGATTCGAAGGCGTTGAGTAAAATGATACGAGTGTGTTTATTCTTATTGATGTTGATAACGCCCCAATGCGCAGCTGCGCAAGCAACTCGTTTGCCTCTTAATGACTATTTTGCTGAAACGTGGAATACACGATCAGGATTACCCCACAACAGTATCAACAGTATTGTACAGACAAAAGATGGTTATATATGGATAGCAACGTGGGAAGGGCTTGCTCGCTTCAATGGCCGAGAGTTTAAACTATTCACCCGTTCAGAAATTACAGGATTACCAGACTCAGGGCTTCGAAGTTTAGTTCCTCAAGCTGATGGTAGCCTCTACATTAGCGGCGCACGTGGTGGCATTAGCCATCTACGAAAAGGGCATTGGTCTGCACAGAAAAATGCCTCAGCAATGGTTAATCATGTCTTAAAAACAAGTGATAACAAAATATGGTTAGCCTTAGAGGGCGATGGGGTGGCTTATCGTGATGAGAATGAAGAAGATAAAAGTGTATTAATTAATTTAAGTGCTTATCGATTGGTTGAAGATGGCGAGGGCGCTATTTGGGCTGGAACCAGTGATGGTTTATATCAAATAAAAAATAAAGTAGCCAAATTAATTACCCCTAAGAGTGGTTTACCTACAGGGCCAATATATACATTATTTATGTCTCAAGAAGGGCAATTAATCGTCGCTGGAGAAAAGGGGGCATGGCGATATGTGAGTAACCGGTTTGTTAGTATTGATGAACAGCTGGATGGCATTGCTATTTCAAGTGTATTGCAAGATAACCACAATGCTCTGTGGTTTGGGACTATTAATAAAGGTGTATTTCGACTCAGTGAACTGGGATTAGAACGACTTGATTCAGACGCAGGTTTGCCCGCCAACCGTATTTTATCGTTACTTCAAGATCGTGAAAACAGTATTTGGATCGGGACTAATGGTGGTGTACACCGTTTACGTGAAGCGCCATTTTCAGCATGGACAAAAAAGCGTGGGCTAAGTGGTGATTATGTCAGAACGGTACTGCCTCACTCAGATGGCAGTGTTTGGATTGGCAGTAGCACAGGATTAAACCGAATCCTGGGTGATAAGGTTGAATCAATTTCACTTGCGAATAAGGGCGATCCTTTATCTATTTTAAGTTTGGCTGAAGATCAACACGGACATGTTTGGATAGGCACTTATACTAGCGGCTTAATGCGGGTAATTGATGGCAAGATTTACCCGGTTAAAAGTCGTGATAATGGCTTATCAAGTAACGAAGTTAGGGCTTTATTATTTGATAAGCAACAGCGCCTGTGGGTGGGGACTGCGACAGGGCTTAGCCGGATTGATCCCGATGGAACAACACTGCAATATACCACTAAGCAAGGTTTGCCCGGTGAGTTTATAATTGCTTTAGCTTTGGATGGGCTTGGGAATGTTTGGGCCGGAACGGGTGTGGGCGCTGCTATGTTTAATAACGTATTAGGTCAGTTTAAAGAGCAAGCATTTCCTAAGCAATTTAACGCTCAATATGCATTCGGGTTTTATGCCCAGAACGATTTAATGTGGATGGCCACTGATCGGGGGTTAGTACGGTTTAATATTGTTACTGGCGATATCGCTATTCTAGGACGCGAACAAGGTCTACCGGTTGATAAACTTTTCCAGTTAGTTGCGCAAGGGGATTCGTTTTGGTTATCGAGTAATCGCGGTATTCTTGAGGTTAAACAACAACAAGTTAACGAGTTACTTGATAACCCCCAAAAAAGTAAAAATAAACGACTTCAGTATCAACTATATGATGAAGGTGATGGCATGCTCAGCGCCCAAGCTAATGGGGGATCAAACCCGGCAGCTGCATTTCACCAAGATGGCAGTATTTGGTTTGCAACCGCGCATGGTGTAAGCACTGTTATGCCTGAACGGTTAAAAAAAGCAGCGCAAATATCATTACCAACAGTCATAGAAAGCTTGTATGTTGATGGTAAAAGTACACCATTGGCTTTTGATGGTAAGGACATAATACTACCGCCAGGGGCTTCAAGGTTATCATTTAATTATGCTGGTTTGAGCTTTATTATGCCGCAGCGGTTAAACTTTCAGACTAAACTACTCGGCTACAATGACACATGGGTAAACCGCCAGCAGTTAACAATTACCGAATACACCAATTTAGCACCGGGCAAATATACTTTTATTGTCCGTGCAGGTTACCCTAATGGGCAGTGGCAAAATAATTCTAAGAGTATTACATTTGTAATTCAGTCCTATTTTTGGCAAAAGTTAAGCTTTAAAGTTATGCTTTTTTTAGCGCTGGTTATTTTGTCTTTTGCATTATACAAATACCGCCTATATCACTTTAAAAAAATTGAAAAAGAACTTACCCTGCGAGTAATACAGCAAACTAAAGATCTACAGCAGCAAGCTGATGCGTTTGCACATCAGGCCACACATGATCAGTTAACGGACTTACCAAATCGTCGCGCATTTGATACTTGGTTGGCAGATAATTTTTCGGATTTCAAGCAGCAATCTTTACCTTTGGCTATTGCGATAATGGATATTGATCATTTTAAACGCATAAATGATGGCTGGTCACATATTATTGGTGATCGTGTAATTTGCGTCGTTGCTCATCTGTTGAGTGAATGTAGTGAGGTTGATACGAGCCAGATAGCTCGATGGGGAGGTGAAGAGTTTACATTATTCTTCCCTAATAAAACTGCACAGCAAGCTGCTCTAGTTTGTGAAGAGCTACGGATGAAAATTGCAAACTACGACCTTTCAAATATTGCCAGTGATTTAACAGTCACAGTGAGTTTTGGTGTTGCAGATTCATTAACTGTTAATGATTATGACCGCTTGCTTGCGCAGGCAGATCAGGCGCTTTATCAAGCAAAAAATCACGGCCGTAACCGTGTCGAAGTTAATAATAGTTAACGCTCAAAACTCATTGGTTTTTACATTTTATCAATAATTTAATTTTAGTTTATTTTTTGTACAAATTATTGGAGTGAAAAACAACCTACACACGAGGTTATATAAGGGACATAAATTTTATTAATACAAACATAAAAACATATAATTAACTACTTATTAACATTGGTGCTATATCTTTTGTTCCCTCTTTGGGATCTTTTTACTATATAAAAGGAAATGAAAGATGAAAAATCAAATAATGAATATCGCATTAGTGAGTGTTTTAGGTATCTCGTCTGTAGTATCAGCAAAAGGCCACGGACATGCAGATTTTAGCTTTTCAGAACAATCAATTAAATCGCTAAAGTTAAACTCTTTGGTGGCTGTCGACGATACTCAATTTGTATTTAATAACACCCTATTAAATGAAGATTGGGATAGTTTCTTTACCCTGTATGCGCCAGCGCTTAACGAAAAAAAAGAGCTCATATTGCATTGGGCTGGTTATGCGAGCATTAATCCTAAAATTATTTTAGCCTTGATTGAGCAGCAAAGTGGCTTACTTTCTAACCTAGATGCAGATATCAATAAGCCATTAAGAGGCTTATCAGATAAACAAGGGTTTGATGCACAAATAGAAGACGTGGTAACTAAATTAGCTCAACGTTTCTACGCGTATAAACAATGGCAAGATGTGCAATCTACAGGTATTGAAATCACTCGCAACGCGAGCATAAGTAGCAGTACTGCTGCCACAGCAGCGTTAGTGAGTGTGTTAGCAAAACGTTCAAAATTGACGTTGGATAAAGATGAAGTAAGCAATTCGAAAAGTGCAATCACGGCATTTTTAACTACTTTTGATAGTTTATTTCCAGATAGTTACGCGCAATTACAAACCCCTTCAATACACGCAATACAAAATAATGATACACGGTTAGCAGCAGCGAGTTTTTCAATGAGCCTCCCTTGGCCATCTGGTTATTGGTACAGTGGTGGTGCACATTCAAATACCGGTTCTGGGTATCCATACTCGTCCCTTGATTTTAATAATGGCTCAGGTGGTTGGGGTAGCAATACACCATATGTGCAGGCGGCTCATGGTGGTACCGTTACGCGTTTTTCCTCTTGTAATATCCGTGTGACGCATTCAAGTGGCTATTCAACTAGTTATTATCATATGTCGAATTTGCAATACAACAGCGGCGATTATGTTCAGCCAGGCGCATGGCTTGGCCGTTATGCTAATAGTAAGGGGCAGGCATTGTGCGAAGGAGGACAGTCATCCGGCCCTCATGTGCACTTCACTTTATTATACAATGGCCAGCAAGTATCATTGCATAATCAATATATAAGTGGTCATCGTATTGATGTTGGTAACAGCAATTATGATAGCAATTGCAACAATTTCTATTTTGAGCGCTATGGTTATCGCACGTGTGCATGGCAACCGTTATATCGTTAAGTTTATGGGTTTAGCGCAATAATCGACAGACCGCTTATAGTTCTTGGGCGGTTTTTATGTAACTGCTATGAAATGATTGAATTTTGCCCTAAGCGGACATATTAATAGTTTATCTCTGTTAATAGGACCCTTTAATGGTAAACGGATTGTTAGTACTCGCACTGGTAGCGTTTGTGGTTATTTATTGGCGTTGGCCAGTAATTCAAAATCGCTTGTGGCAAAAAAAATATCAAGATTATCATTTAGATGAAAAACAAAAAGCGCTGTTGTTACGCTGTATGCCTATTTATCAAAAGATGACAGATGCTGACCGTGAGAAACTAGAGCGCCATATTGTTTGGTTTTTGAATGAAAAACGTTTCATAGGTTGTGATGGTTTAAAACTCAATGAGGGTATGAAATTAATTGTTGCTGCTGATGCATGTTTATTAGTATTAAATAAACCGTGGCCACTTTATCAAAACG
This sequence comes from Pseudoalteromonas sp. Ld20, assembly GCF_045064175.1. NCBI lineage: Bacteria > Pseudomonadati > Pseudomonadota > Gammaproteobacteria > Alteromonadales > Pseudoalteromonadaceae > Pseudoalteromonas > Pseudoalteromonas sp. Ld20. The sequence continues at coordinate 178,177 of NZ_JBISHB010000041.1, read as the reverse complement.
TTAAAGAAATTTTGCTTTATCCCAGCGCTTATTATGCACCACAAACATCCCGGGATAGCGCAGGCTTAGTCAGCTACCATAATACTATTCGTCAGGGAGAGTCTTGGCCTGGTGGCACGTTAGTGCTTAGTTGGCACGACGTACTTGAGGGTAATAGATTACCAAACGATGGGCATAATCTTGTGTTTCATGAGTTTGCTCATCAGCTTGATCAAGAAACAGGTAAAACCACCGGCACTCCGTTACTCACTAAAGAGTCAGACTATCAAGAGTGGGGGCGCATTTTTAGCCGTGCTTTTAATCAATTAAAAACACACGTTGCCTATAGTATGCCTCATGTTATCCATAGTTATGGTGCAACAAATGAAGCGGAGTTTTTTGCTGTGATCACTGAAACCTTTTTAGAAAAGCCAAGTGAACTTCGACACTACGATCCAGAAATTTACAGCTTATTAGTTGGCTACTATCAATTTGACCCAATTAAATGGCATTAACCGCCAAATTAAGACGCTTTATCAGATATCGCTGGTAAGTTGCTATCGTTTTTGTTGCAATCAATATTAATAAACAACAAGAACAAGCGAGATAGCAATGAAAGCAATGCTCCATACAACAATGGCTGTAGCAATGTCATTGGCCCTTTATGGTCAAGCACAGGCACAAGAAAGTACTGATGATAAAAAGTGGCAAGTTGATGCACCACAAGGGCAATTTGTCGATGCGACTATCAGTGTGTCACAAGGCACATGGATGAATATTGATGTGAGCCCAGATGGTAAAACCATTGTGTTTGATTTGCTCGGTGATATTTATACTATGGCGATGTCGGGCGGTAAGGCGACTCAATTAACAACTGATATTGCATGGCAAATGCAGCCACGCTTTAGCCCTGATGGTAAACATATTGCGTTTACCTCGGATCAAGGTGGCGGCGATAACATTTGGCTAATGGATTTAAACGGTGAAAACCAAACAGCAGTAACGAACGAAACTTTTCGTCTTCTTAATAGTCCTGCTTGGAGCCCTGATGGCGACTATTTAGTTGCACGTAAGCATTTTACGGCAAGTCGTTCATTAGGTGCGGGTGAAGTATGGCTTTATCACAAAGCAGGTGGTAAAGGTGTACAGTTAACTAAGCGTGCTGACGATCAAAAAGATTTAGGTGAGCCGATGTTTTCGCCTGATGGCCGTTACGTTTATTTCTCGCATGATTCGACTCCAGGTAAAACGTTTCATTATTCAAAAGACTCGGTTGCGGGTATCTACAAAATTAAACGTTATGATCGTCAAACTGGTGAGATCGAAACAATTATAAGTGGTATGGGTGGGGCGATTCGTCCAACACCGTCACCTGATGGTAAAAAACTTGCCTATATTAAGCGAGATGATTTTCAAACGAGCCTTTACATATATGATTTAACGTCGGGTCAGCACACAAAGTTGTACGATAAACTTGAGCGTGACATGCAAGAAACATGGGCTATCCATGGCGTTTATCCAACAATTGCTTGGACACCAGATAATGAAGAGCTGGTATTTTGGGCGGGTGGTACAATCCATAAGCTTGATGTGAAAGATGGCGATGTTGAGACGGTACCATTTGAAGTACAAACAAGTAAAAAAATTCAAAAAGCGGTGCGTTTTACACAAAATATTGATGCCGATGAATTTGATGTAAAAATGCTGCGCAATGTACAGGTATCTCCAGATGGCGAAACCGCTATTTTTGAAGCGCTTGGGCATATTTATAAACGTGATTTAGCGTCAGGTAAAATAAAGCGTTTAACGAAACAAGATGATCATTTTGAGTTATTTGCGCAGTTTTCTCGCGATGGTAAAAAAATAGTTTATGTAACATGGGACGATAATGAGCAGGGTGCTGTTCGTGTTGTATCTGCTCGCAGCGGGCGTGGCGATGACATAACCACTGAACCGGGCAAATATGTAGAGCCAACATTTAGCCCAGATGGCAAAACAGTTGTGTATAGAAAAGCATCGGGTGGCGGCATATTAAACCCTGATTGGTCGTTACACACAGGCATTTACGCGGTGAGCACAAAAGGCGGCAAAGCTGAGCTAATTACAAAAAGTGGCTATCAACCACAATTTGGTGCGCAAAACGACCGTGTATTCATTATGAGTCCATGGCCAAAGCCAACATTAAGTGTTGTTGAACTTGATTCTAAGAAAGTCAGTAAACTGTATGAATCTGAGCATGCAACTGAATTTAGAGTATCGCCTGATGGAAAATACCTTGCGTTTGCTGAGCGTTTTAAAGTATTTGTTACGCCGCTAGTTGAAAGCGGTAAAACCATTAATATAGGCCCTAAAGATAGTCAATTTCCGATTGAACAGCTCTCAGTACGTGCGGGTGAAAGCATCAGTTGGAGTGCAAATAGCAATAAACTATATTGGACACTCGGCCCTGAGCTTTACCACGCAAGCTTAGCTGGGTTGTTTGATATTAATAAAGCTGATGACGCTGATTTTAAAGTTGAAAGCGGCGATAACATCAGTTTTACTCGCAAAATAGCTGAACCGAAAGGCATGATAGCCTTAACTGGTGCGCGTATTATCACCATGAAAGGTGAGCAAGTTATCGAAAATGGTGTGTTGCTAACTGATGGTAAGCATATTAAAGCACTGGGCAGTGTAGCAGATGTGAGCATTCCAAAAGGTGCAAAAATCATTGATGTAACTGGTAAAACAATTATGCCAGGGCTTGTTGATGCGCATGCTCACGGCTCGCAAGCGAGTAATGAAATTATTCCAGAGCAAAACTGGAAGAACCTAGCTGGTTTATCATTAGGTGTAACAACCATTCATGATCCTTCTAATGATACCACTGAAATTTTTGCTGCAAGTGAAATGCAAAAATCAGGGGCTATTGTGGGCCCGCGTATTTTCTCTACCGGGACTATTTTATATGGCGCCAATATGCCAGGGTATACGTCGCATATTGATTCGTTAGATGATGCTAAATTTCATTTAGAGCGTTTAAAGAAAGTGGGGGCGTTTAGTGTTAAATCATATAACCAACCCCGTCGTGAGCAACGCCAGCAAGTGATAGAAGCTGGTCGAGAGCTGGAAATGATGGTTGTGCCAGAAGGCGGATCGTTATTACAACATAACTTAACCATGGTGGTTGATGGCCATACAGGTATTGAGCACTCACTTCCTGTTGCAAACATTTATGACGATATTAAGCAGCTTTGGTCACAAAGTGATGTAGGTTATACGCCTACTCTTGGTGTTGCGTATGGTGGTATTTGGGGTGAAAACTACTGGTACGATAAAACGGACGTATGGAATCATCCACGCTTAAGTAAATTCGTACCTAAAAATCAATTGTTACCGCGTTCAATGCGTCGAGTTAAAGCGCCCGATCATCACTACAATCACTTTAATAATGCCCGTGTAGCAAAAGAGCTACAAGATTTAGGTGTACTAGTTAATTTAGGTGCGCATGGGCAACGTGAAGGGTTGGCTGCACATTGGGAGATTTGGATGTTTGCCCAAGGTGGAATGACCCCACTGCAAGCAATTCGCGCCGCGACGCTTGATCCGGCCAAATACATAGGCCTTGATCAAAATATTGGTTCGTTAGAAGTAGGCAAATTAGCCGATTTAATGATCATCGACGGTAATCCGCTGACGAATATTCGTGATACAGATAAAGTTGATTACACCATGATCAACGGTCGTTTATTTGATGCGGCAACAATGAATGAAGTTGGTAAAAAAGAACGCGATAAACTTTACTTTGAAGATAAGTAATTATTAGCGTTATAGACTAATTAAAAGCGGCTAAATAGCCGCTTTATTTTTTTAACAACAAAGTAACGCCTTGATATTAAGTCCCTATGAAACGCTGAAGTCTGCATCTTGAAGCGGTTTGGGTATATAGCTTTGCACAAGTTGTCGTAGTAATAATGGGTCTTGCAATAGTTGGTTGCTAGAATGCATGACTCTTGCTTGGCAGATCATACCTTCTTTTAATGTCATTAATAATTGTGCTAACTGCTTGGCTTTTTCTGACTTGCTTTTAAGTTGTGTTGTTTGCGATAGCTTGTCGAACAGCAATTGTAAAACAGCTTTTTTGTGTGCACTGCAAAGTATTGCAATAGGGTGGTCGCTGTGTGGAAATTCAGCCGCAGTATTAATAAAAAAACAACCATTAAAGTCGCCAAGCTCTATGGCCTTATTATCTATCCAAATTGAGAGTGAACCAAACAGCGCTGATGCGATTTCAAAAGGAGTATCACAGTTTTTTAACCGATCGTTGAGCCAATGATTAAAGCGTTTATTCCTGGCTTCAAGGCAGGCGCAAATCAACTCATCTTTACTGACAAAGTGGTTATAAAGAGTTTTTTTTGCAACGCCAGACTCTTTTAGTATTTCATTAATACCTACCGCATGAATCCCTTTTTGATAGAAGGCTGTCAGTGCAGTATTAATAATATGGGTGCGCTTATCCATGATGGCTCCTTGTAAAAAAGTAAGCTTGACATGAGTAGACCGACTTGTCTATCATTTGCGTGTAGACAAGTCGGTCTACTTTTGGTTGGGAGTTATATTTATGAATGATGGATCGTATCAAGCTGTCATTGCAGGGGTGTTTTCAACGCTTACATTGTTGGTTTTAGCGTATTTAGAAAGTGTAAATAATTATGGGGTCTGGCTTATGGCACCTTTTGGCGCCACGGCAGTATTAGTTTTTGGAATACCAGATAGCCCTTTGGCAAAAGCTAAAAATGTGATTGCAGGTCATTTGATCACTGCTTTTATCGCGGTCGTGTTTGTCACTTATATAGGCTCAGATCCTATTAGTATTGCCACAGCGACGGGTCTTGCAATAACGGTGATGATGCTAACTAAAACAGTTCACCCAGCAGCAGGGGCCAATCCTATTTTAATTATAAGCAGCGGGCAAAGTTGGGACTTTTTAATTATGCCAGTATTGATTGGCACCGTATTTATTGTCGTGTGTGGCTATTTGAGTACGTGGTTGATAGTTAAAGTGACTCTTTATTGTGAGCACAAAAAAACCGCTTAAGAGCGGTTTTTTTGTTTGCTTAGCTGTAAATTACACAACACCGCGTGGAAGGCGGCAGTCATGTTCTTTTCTCGCTAAGTACACAATCCAAAACTCTTCAGCTGTGTAGCCATCTTCATTTTCTGTAGTAACAGTAAATGCTGCTTTTTTAACGGCTGGAACAGTCGTTTTTGTTTTGGTTTTTTTAGCAGGCGCTTTTTTTACTGTTTTCTCAGACGAACCGCCTGAAGTTAACTGCTCAGTTAATTCAGCAACTTCTGCAAGGCGCAAATTTTTGCCGCCATCGATGCTGTACCAACCAGGTTTGGTGGTGATTTCAGGTTTATTACCATTGGCTGCTTCATATGCTGCTTCAAAGGCATTTAACACTTCTGTTTTGTCTAGTTTGCTCATCAGAGACCCTATACGTTGTAAACACAGATTAAGAATACCTATTTATACCTATTTTTGGGCTACTTTTCAATTTTTTGCGATTTCCCTTCCATTTTGAATAGATAACCGCCAAAATTTGCACAAAATCTAACGTTTATGTGGAATATGAAATGCAACGTCGAGAATTTAACCAGTTATTAAATGCGATCTTAAAGCCTGACTCAATTAAGGATTTTTGCCCAAATGGGTTACAAGTTGAGGGGCGAGAACGGATTCAAAAAATAGTAACAGGTGTAACCGCCAGCCAAGCGTTGATTGATGCTGCAATTGCCCTCGGTGCAGATACTATTTTAGTGCACCATGGCTATTTTTGGAAAGGCGAAGCACAGCCTATCACGGGTATTAAAAAGCGCCGTATTGGTGCGTTACTGAATCATGATATTAATTTATTTGCATATCATTTGCCATTAGATGTGCATCCTGAGATTGGCAATAACGCACAATTAGCTAAATTACTCGATTTAGAAATGACAGACGGCTTAGAGCCGATAGCAAATAGTGTTGCAGTAAAAGGGCGATTAAAAACGCCTATGACGGGTGAACAGTTCGCGCAAAAAATAGCTGAGGTACTCAATCGAGAACCCTTAGTGAGTTTAGTGCGTGATGAACCAATTGAAACCATAGGGTGGTGTACAGGTGGTGGGCAAGGTTATATTGACTTAGCTGCTAACCAAGGACTCGATGCTTATTTAACGGGTGAGGCATCAGAGCAAACAATTCACAGTTCACGAGAACAAAACATTGATTTTTTTGCCGCGGGTCATCATGCGACCGAACGCTATGGGATCCAAGCGCTCGGTGAGCTATTAGCACAACAACATGGATTTGACGTTACCTTTATTGATATAGATAACCCAGTTTGAAAATAAGTCAAATTCTGTTGATTGAAAACTACAGCGCCTCTGGATCAATCCAACGGCGCACTGCAATCCAACCACGGCCAATTACTTCGTGCCATTGACGTGTTACAGCTAAGAGTACATTTACATTAGGGACATACTGTTTATGGACAGGCCAAGCAGAGTAATCATAAAAGTCAGTCGCAGCGGGTATTACATCAACCCCTTGTGCGTTAAATAAATCTTTTGCACGGCGCATATGGCTCGATGATGTGACTAACGCAACTTTAAAATCCACAAGTGCAGGCGCTAAAAATTTAGCTTCGTCGGCGGTGTCCATGGCTGCTGGGTTTTGCTTTATACGGTTAGCTTTTACTCCAAGGCTAATCGCTGTTTGCTGCATTAAATGACTATTGGTGACTTTGCCGTAGCCCCCACCTGAAACAATAAGCTGTGCGTGTGGATAAAGATACGCAAGCCTTATGCTTTCTACTAAACGACTTTTTGCACAATTACCCAGCTGGCTATTCGCACTGAGGTTTGGGTTTGGTATTAGATCGCAGCCAAGTACCACTATCTTGTCTATTTTTGAATGATTTTTAGAATTAAATACATATTGAAGTTGCGTGGAAGGATCGACTATTTTTTGGCCCATAAACGGTGTGCTGATCAGCATTAGCGCGCAAGTAACGAGTAAGCCAGTAAATGCGGCGACTTTGTTGTTACGCAAAGCTATCAAAAAGCACAAAGCACATATTAGGCCGAACAAGGGCAGTGGCATGAGCATTGCGCCGAGGATTTTTTTAAGTTCAAACATCACAGTAGCATCAGTAAAAGAGTTTTACGTATGCTACTGGGTTCGCTTGATTTTATCGACCGTTATTTAACTTACAGGTATTTAAAAAGTGGCGATAAACCGGGTTATCCCGCATATTCTTTTTCATTGCAAGGTACATGGGGCGAGTGAGCCCTAATGCGCCAAGGGGAATCGATTTGATTAAACCTTGGCTCTCATAAGGCGTTACTAGCCAATCTGGTAATGCCGCAACGCCCATACCCGCACTGACAAGTTGAAAAATAAGTAAGCCTTGCTCTACGTTTTTTAAGGTGCCGTCAAAACGTGCATTTTGAATAAAGTGCTTAAATATATCTTGGCGTTCGCGTGGAATTGGGTATGAAATAATGGTTTCGTTTTTCAAATCCAGAGCAGTAACGTACGCTTTTTTTGCCAGTTCATGATCGGGGGCAACAATCAGCTTAAGTTTAAAGTCAAATAAATGTGCGTATTCAAGTTTATCGGGTTCACGGATATCAGAGGTAAGCACTAGATCCAACTCGTCGCTTAATAGATCAGGGATTGCGTCGTAGCTAAAGCCACGTTCGTAATCTACTTTAATATCAGGCCAAAAGTTATTAAATTCTTTAATCGTGGGTAATAGCCAATGAAAACAAGCATGGCATTCAACACTTAATCTTAACTGCGAAATCGGCTGGTTAAGGCTTTCCTTTAGTCGGCATTTTGTCGCTTCAACGCGGGGTAGTACTTCACTCGCTAGTTCAAGTAATAGCATACCTTGGGGTGTAAACCGCACCGGCTGAGTTTTACGTTCAAATAACTGGCAATCAAGCTTGTTTTCTAAATCTTTAATCTGATGAGATAAAGCTGATTGAGTTAAAAATAGTTCGCGGGCGGTATTCACCAAAGAGCCGGTTTCTTTTAAGGTCGCAATGGTCTTTAAATGTTTTACATCAATCATCTTTAATAATTCTCATGGTATAAGTGAGGTTAACTCAGATTGCAGACATAATACGCCTTTATTGAAGATGCTTCAACGTCTAGATGGCTAAAGAATGTCATTTGTTTTACTTAACGTTTACAACTTCACTATAGCATCAAATTTGACAGCGTTGTCATTATATTTATTCTGATTTATAAAAATATTTATATGAAATTACCTCAAGTTAAATAGGAGGAAGCATCAATTGTGTAATGTAAGGGAGAGGTGTAAGTTTTTAGCCATCTAGATAGCTAAGTGGAGTTTTTAACATGGCACAATTACATAACTTAGGTTTTCCTCGTATAGGCACAAAACGCGAGCTTAAATTTGCAGTCGAATCATATTGGGCAGGTAAAATCAGCCAAGCAGAGTTACTTGAGAAAGGTAAAACGATCCGCGCAAAAAACTGGGCGCTACAAGCCGATGCAGGCATTGAGTTATTACCAGTTGGCGACTTTGCTTGGTATGACCATGTGTTGTCAACCTCATTACTCATCGGCGCTGTACCTAAGCGGCATCAAAAAACAGACGGTAGCGTTGATCTTGATACGTTATTTCGCATCGGCCGTGGTCGAGCACCTACAGGTTGTTCATGTGCAGCCAGTGAAATGACGAAATGGTTTAATACGAATTATCACTATATAGTGCCAGAGCTTAGCAGTGATCAGCAGTTTGAATTAGCCTGGACTGAGTTATTTGAGCAAGTTACCCATGCACACGCATTAGGCCATAATGCAAAAGTGGTGTTAGTTGGCCCTGTAACTTACCTTTACTTAGCAAAATGTGTGGGCAGAGAATTTGATAAATTAAGCCTACTTGAAAAACTGTTGCCAGTGTATCAACAAGTCCTAGTAAAGCTAGCGCGCCAAGGTGTTCAGTGGGTACAAATAGATGAACCTATTCTTGCTCTTGAGTTGTCTGATGATTACCGCCATGCATTAAAAGCAAGTTTTAACACACTTGCAGGTCAAGGTGTAAAGTTGTTACTGGCTAGTTATTTTGACTCTGTGAGTGCTTACTATGATGATATAGCTGCTTATCCAGTTGACGGTGTACATTTTGATTGTGTTGCAGCTAAAGTCGATTTTACACAGATTGATTCGTTATTGAGCGCTGATCAAGTTCTATCATTAGGTGTAGTTAATGGCCGTAATATTTGGCGTGCAGACCTCGATGCGGTATTTTCCACGATAAAAGACATTGCAACAAAGCGTGGCGATAATTTATGGCTTGCTCCGTCATGTTCTTTATTACACACGCCAGTTGATTTAGAGCAAGAAGAAAAGCTTGATGATGAGTTACGCTCCTGGCTTGCTTTCGCAAAACAAAAAGGCCAAGAGCTGTCATTGTTAAAAGCAGCACTTGAGATCAATGATAACCGTGATTTAGTTACTTACTCAGCGCCTGTAAAAGCACGTTTAACATCAACACGTGTCAATAATGCAGTAGTGCAGCAACGAGTAAGTGCGTTAACCGTAAAAGAGGGGAAGCGTGAGAATGTATTTGCTCAGCGAATTGAAAAACAACATGGAGCACTTAACTTACCATTATTACCGACAACCACGATAGGTTCATTCCCACAAACACAGGCTATCCGTAAAGCGCGTCGTGATTTTAAAGCCGGTGAATTATCTGCCACTGACTATCAAAATCAAATGGAAGCCGAAATCCGCTACGCAGTAGAAGAGCAAGAAGCGCTTGATTTAGATGTATTAGTACATGGTGAAGCTGAGCGTAATGACATGGTTGAATATTTTGGTGAACTGCTTGAAGGTTTTGCTTTTACCCAGTTTGGTTGGGTGCAAAGCTATGGCTCTCGCTGTGTGAAGCCGCCGGTGATCTGGGGAGATGTCTCACGCGAAAAAGCAATGACGGTTCAGTGGACTCAATACGCGCAGTCGCTTACCAGTAAAAAAATGAAAGGCATGCTAACAGGCCCTGTCACTATTTTGTTTTGGTCATTTATTCGTGATGATTTAGATAAACCAAGCATTGCAAATCAAATAGCACTTGCGCTGCGTGATGAAGTGGTGGATTTACAAAATGCGGGCATTGAGATAATTCAAATTGATGAACCTGCATTTCGTGAAGGTATGCCACTCAAAGCCACCCAATGGCAAGACTATTTAGAGTGGGCAGCGTATGCATTTAGAGTGTCAGCCAGTGGTGTGAAAGACGAAACACAAATACATACGCACATGTGTTACGCGGAATTTAACGGTATTATTGCCGCTATTGCGGATATGGATGCCGATGTGATCACTATTGAAACATCACGCTCAAACATGGAGCTACTAGATGCATTTGAAAACTTTGATTACCCAAATGATATAGGCCCTGGTGTATACGATATTCACACACCAAACGTGCCAGATACTGCATGGATCAAAGCGTTAATCCACAAAGCCGCGCGTAAAATACCCGTTGAGCGTTTGTGGGTGAATCCAGATTGTGGTTTAAAAACACGTGGATGGGAAGAAACCCGCCAAGCACTTGATAACATGGTTAAAGCGACTAAAGAACTGCGTGAAGAACTAAAGTAAACGCTTAAAGTAAACCTCTTTACGCTGTTAAGCCCTAGGGCTTTTTGTTTAGTTTTATGTGTAGTTGTCGTTTCTATCTAACATTATGATAGTAAAGAATTAAATTGATTGGTGCCTGATTGGCATTAATTATGTTCACTATTGTGTCTTTTTATTCTCTTAGTGAGCAAGTAAATTAGCGTATCAGAATTATTAAGGGTCTAATCAACATGAAATTACTTAGCCGCGGTGTGTTTTTACTGACTTTACTTTTTAGCGTTTCTTTGATGGCTCAGACGCAAACAGCAAAAGATCCACAGCAATTATTAGTCTCTATTGGGGACCAATTATTTAGTGATATAGGTAAAGTTAATAGCCAAGGTAATGCGTCAAAGCATGAGATGTCAGCCATTGTAAGTAAGCATTTAATGCCGCATATAGATGTGAAGTTTGTTTCATACAAATTGTTAGGTAAGCATATTAAAGGCATAGAGCGGGCGCAAGCTACAGGGTTTATTAGTGCGGTTGAGCACTATTTGACAATGACATACGCCAGTGCACTGATGAAATACACCGGGCAAGAGATCAAATTTGAAAAAAATAATGATGTCACCACCGGGGATTTTACAACAGTAAAAACACAAATTATAGATTCACAAGCCCCAACAATAGACCTGCACTTTAAACTTCGCCACGGTAAAGATGGTAGCTGGAAAGTATATGATATCGTTGCTGAAGGTATTTCCTTATTGAGTGCTAAACAAAAAGAAGTGATTCAACGTATTTCTGAAGTAGGGCTTGACCAAGTTACTCGCGAACTGAGTAGTAAATAAGCACTTTTACCCCGCCTCCAACCAGAAGCGATAAGTTACGAAAGTGACTTGTCGCTTTATATTAATACCATTATTATTCTTTTAAAATCACACTCTTTGCGCTAGCGTGTCGATCAAGGTGTGCTAGAATAAGCGCCTATAAATTATTATATTAAGCGCAGTGTCAGTTTGGTGTTGTTAAACTCGCGAACTGACCTTTATACCTGAGTAAGATAGACACTGGAGTTATGTTTTTTTAATGGAAAATGTACTTATTTGGCCTAAAGAATACCCGTTGTTAGTCAAAGGACTTATTGAGCAAAACGGTGCATTCATTTTGGATGCTTTAGAAGCATGGCCAGCCTGTCGCTCTAATGAAGAAGACGATGGCGTTTGTACCACTGTATTACCTCCCATCTATTATTTAACTTGGTTAACGCCACTTGAGCCATTTGAAGAGTGTTATTTTCAGCATATTTGTGAATATGACGATTCAGCACAGCATTATATTAACGCTGCAAAAAATCATTATTATGATAATGAATATACCCCAGAAAGCTTAGTGCTTATGCTTTGTCAGCGTCTTGAAAAGTATGCGAGTGTTGCCGGACAAGCTGCAATTAAAACGCCAATATCGTTGATTTCTCAACTTTTTTCTAAACGCTATTTTACGGTTATTGAGCACGCTTTATCATCAGCAAGCAAAGTGAGTGCGCAAGATGCGTTAGCTTTATGGAAAGAAGTTGATTTTCGTGAGCGTTTTAGCTGTTTTATTCCTGACTCAATTGATTCTGTTTCGCAACTAAGTGAATTGGCGGCTAAAAAAGTCGCAGGTGGTAAAGACTATTTTACTTTGCTGACTCAAGTTTCACCGGATGTTGATTCGGTCATGCTATTAGAGCAGGCCTTACTTGCTCATTTGAGTTTTAAAACTGCAAAACAGACAATGGCGATGCGCTTTATTGAACAAGGTGCAACGGGGACGTTAGCTGATGAGAATGGAAAAACGGCTTTTATGTGGGCTGTTGAGAAAGGGTATGTAAATTTGGTTCAAACGCTCTTGGAGCAACAAGATAAAAAGCAGCAAGATAGTTTAGGTAATACGGCACTACATTATGCTGTGTTTGCTAAAAATGAGCCTCTGATGGTGCTATTACTTAAATCAGGTTATGATTTTAGGACTCAAAATATTGACGGGTTAAGTTGTTATCGACTTGCTGTTAGTATAAAAGCGACACAATTAGTAAAATGCTTGGAACGTGATTTTGGTATTAAAGAGTTATCGCCAGATGGTCAGTTTACGCGAATAAAGAAAGTCCACGGGCTACATGCGATAGTTACTTTATTATTACCATTTCAGTTGTTTTTCTTCTTTGATGATTCTTTGTCAGGTAAAAGTGAAATAACGCTAACATTGACGATGTTTTCATTAGTGTGTTTTTTCTTTGCGATGAGCTTAAAGCGGTGTGCATTATATCCACATATTAAACATCCTTGGGGATTGTTTGTATTAAGGTGTTTTTCATTGTTTAGCTTAGTAGGGCAGCTAGGTTTAGCGAGTATTGTCGCGCTAGCAACGTTAAGCGGGCTCGTTTAGTTAGGGCGTGTTGACCTTTGTGGATTGAAATTCGTTCAATCTAGGTGCGATTTAATCGCGGCGCGAGGTTTGTAACCTAGCGGGCTCGATAACTGCTCCTGCGTTATTCTACTGGCTCACATCCATGTGAGAATAAGTAAAAACCGAGCAAAGCTTGTGCGTCCTGCTCACGCCCCTTACCTACATCCGTGTAGGCAACAAAGAGTCAATCGCCCCTAGGAAGAACCCTTTGGGCAGCGCATGTTTGGCATTTATACTGCGTTATCGCCTATTTATGGGAAACAACCACACGACATAGGCTCTGCCTTGCCTAAATACCAAACAGACTGCTGCAAAATCAATCACGAAAGGTCAACACGCCCTAGCTTCTAAAATTAAAAACGCGCCAAATGGCGCGTTTTTAATGAGAGTACTCGAAATATATTTACTGATTTTTTCGATCGTATTCTTGCTCAGCTTTTTCTTGTGCTAATTCATCTTTTAGCTTTCTAATTTTCAATCCTAGCTCTTGGCCTCTGTGGCGTGCGTAGTAAGTGCAGCCTACAAACATCATACTTGCAAACAGCAATTCTAATAATACCCATAGCAGTTGATCTTGAGCAATCCACAGTAACGTGAGGCCATGAATGAAATACAGCATGACAATGAAATTTGCCCATGCATAAGTGTAGGGTTTATCCTGGATAATGCCTTTGAGTGGTAATAGGAGCGGTAAAATATAAACAACAAAAATAAACCCGTTGCTATAGCCTTCTCGTGGTGCAATTAGAAATAACCAAATAGGCATTAATACTAATAAGCCAATATAGCCGATAATAGCAGTGCGTTGAAAGCGTACTGTAATCGCTTTTTTAGGTATGGTTTGAGGACTTAAATCGCTTTGCGATGTCATTGTAATTTTCTCGTTATTTTGACTAAGCGTTGACCAACACTTTGACAAATTTTTATTTCATCTTTGCTCAATTGAGCGCTATTTTGAGCACCAGCAACATGAGTTGCTCCATAAGGAGTGCCACCGGTTTGAGTTGCAAGCAGTTCCGGTACTTCATAAGGCACGCCCATTAGCATCATACCATGATGCAACAAGGGTAATGATAAGTTGAGCAACGTTGCCTCATTGCCACCATGCATACTACTGGATGATGAAAATACACAGGCTGGTTTATCAATTAATTGCCCTTTTAACCACAATTCGCTGGTGGTTTCCCAAAAAGCTTTCGCTTGTGAGGCCATCATACCGAATCGAGTCGGGGTACCAAAAGCTAGACCATCGCACTTAATCAAATCATCTTTACTGATCACGATATCGTGCGGGTCTCTTACTTCAAATGTTCGCAATAATGCTGTACCACCTTGAGATTCAATGGACTCAGCAATTTCATGAGCCATTGCTGCGACAGAGCCATGGCTTGAGTGGTACAAAACAACAATGGTTACACTCATTAAAGTATGCTTAGTACATGTTCTGGTGGACGACCAATCGCCGCTTTATCGTTATTGACGACAATAGGGCGCTCAATTAATTTTGGGTGCGCAACCATAGCGGCAATTAGAGTATCTTCATTTAGCTCATCTTTAAGGTTAAGTTCTTTATAAATATCTTCTTTGGTGCGCATTAGTTCACGTACAGAAGAAAAACCTAACTGTTTAATCAAAATGCAGATCTGCTCTTGGCTTAATGGAGTTTTAAGGTATTCAATAATATCTGGTTGAATCGATTTTTGTTCAAGTAGAGCAAGTGTTTCACGCGATTTTGAACAACGCGGATTATGAAAAATAGTAACAGGCATAGTAACAATCCAATGAGATAAAGTAGGGCTATTTTAAGGTAAGCGGCGCGAGACTTAAAGCCTCGCGAGTTCTTTTTGCATTTGTCGGTATTGCGTAAGTAATGCTTTGAGACGCTGCTGCTTATTTAATTCTTCAGGTTTTACAAAATTTAATGCTTTTTGGACTTCGTCAGCAGCTTTCAAATAAGCACCATATTGAACATATACGTCGGCATTTGCTTCATGGTAAGCGGCTAAATTGTCTTGTTTTTTAAATGTGTCAGTGATTAATTGCTTACCTAAGTTATGATTTGGTTTTTCTAATAAAAATGACTTTAATATTCGTTCGGCAACATCATATTGCTTAGCTTCTATTGCGGCATTGGCATAATTTAGTGTGATTACTTGGTTATTAGGACGATTTTGATGCAGCGGTGCTAAATATTTAACGGCATCAGCCGCTTTTTCTTGTGCAATAAGTAAGTCAGTATACGTATCAATGTAAAATAAATTCTTTGGATCGCTGGCTAGTAACTCATTTAAAATTGGTGCAGCTTCAGCAAGCTTTTTTTGATCGAGCAAACTAATACCTAAACCATAATTAAGTGCGGCAGTATTATAAAAACTGTTTTCACGAAGCAGTTTTCTAAATAAGTTTTCAGCTGCAACAGGTTCATATTGATAGCGGGCAATAGCGCGGCTTTTTGCAAGGTTGAAGTTTAAGCTATCAGGTAATTGACGTTTATCAAATTGTTGGGCTCGTAGGCGTACATCAGACACGCGACTTTCAGGTAAGGGGTGTGTAAGTAAAAAGGCTGGGGGTTTATACTTGTAACGAATTTGTGCCGCGAGCTTAGTTAAAAACTCACTTGAGGCGTAAGGGTCAAATCCCGCATTATTTAGCGTTTGCATACCAATACGATCGGCTTCTTGCTCGGCTGAGCGGCTATGAGTCAATTGGCTGAAGGCCGCTTGTGTTTGATTGGCTGAAATAATCGCTAGGCCAGCATCAGGAGACACGACAGTTGCAAGAATACCAGCGATCATCCCCGCTATTGTCAGGGCACTATTATCTTGTTGTTGCTGGATCCGACGTGCTAGATGGCGTTGGGTTACGTGGGCTATTTCGTGGCCAAGTACAGATGCAAACTGACTTTCGTTATCTGATTGTGCTATTAAACCTGTATGTACCCCGACATGACCACCATAAAAAGCAAAGGCATTTATTTCGGGGTTATTTATCCAAAAAAATGAAAATGGAAAACGTACATCACTGGCACTGGCAACTAATTTACGGCCAATTGTTGTTAAGTATTCATCTAAAACGGGATCACTTACTACCGGTGATGAACCACGAATTTGCATCATCATTACTGCACCGATTGCTTGTTCTTTTTCAAGCGGTAAAGCTTGCAGCGCTGATGTGCCAAGATCAGGAAGTTTAAAGCTGGTTTGCGCCTTTAATGGTTCACTGATCAGGATACTAAACGTTAAAAAGGCACTGAATAGTGTAATAAAGACTGATTTTAGCTGCATTTTATTCCTTGTTAAGATTTTCACCGAGCATGAGTTTAGCAATATCAATTTCATCACTGCATGCGCGACTGTCTTTTTCGCATAATTGGTATAACTCTTTTATTGTGACTCCATCAAGCTTTACTACGTTCAATTCTCGTTGTAAAAAATTAATAATTTTATGGACTACCTTATGCGCATGAAGGATGACGGCTTTATCGGCTTTGTCACCACGCTCAAAATAAAAACCAATAAATTTATGTAACTGGTTAATGCGGATCAGGTTTTTCATTGAATGGGGATCCCATACATTAAATTCCATAAAACGATTGTCTTTGACATATTGATCAATGGTCACATCTTTAGCATAGGGTAATGCCCATAATTCAAAACCACGATCTGTGAATACTTGATGTAATGCAATTCGAGGTTTTTTGTTGCAGTGAATTTCGCCAACAGAGTCCTCATGGCCATCGAGTAAATCGATATTCCAATTACGTTTATCAATTAACCTTTTCACCGCATTGTCAAAGCCGTGTTCAAGAATACCTTCCGCCTCACTCACCGAGGATGCCACAAGATGATAAAAAGGGGGAAGCTCTCCCCAGTTTATTTGTTTTTTATACCAGTTAATCTCTTTGAGAGTTGGATTACTGGGTAGTTGCGCTTTATTATGCGTGCCAGGCATTAACCTATCCTTACTACAAACTATGCTATAAGGATAAACCATTGTGATGTTTGTTTTAAGGAAAAGTTACTTTTGTTATTGTCAGCTATGGTATAAGGCGTGTGGTTACTTAAGTTATGGGACTAATTGTTTATTTCAGCAGGTATAATTATTCACTATGTTAAAGCAGGATTTACGTGTATTTAAATGCCCGCAGCAATTTATTCAGTTTAAATTAGGGTTACGGCAGGCATTATTAGCTCAGCAAACTATTGAATTTAGAATATTGGAACAACAACCGATTCAAGATATTGAACGGTTTTTACAGAAAAATAATTATCAATATAAATTAGAACAACAGCATGGGTTGTTAATCGTGGAGCCAAATTGTGTTTGAATATGTAAAAACGTGGTACGAAAGGAAGTTCTCAGATCCACACTCTGTTACCTTGCTATTTTTATTAATCGCTTTAATGGCGATGTTTTATTTTTTTGGCGCATTTATTGTTCCGGTGTTAGTGGCATTGGTAATTGCCTATTTACTTGATTGGCCAGCTGCATATTTAGAACGACTTGGCTTACGTCGCTTTACGGCCACGGTTATTGTAATGCTCATATTTACGGGCCTTATGCTAACTCTGATCATTGGTATTGGTCCTGTACTTTGGCAACAAACAAGTAACTTGGTACAAGAAACGCCGCATATGATTGAGCAAGGAAAGTCATTTTTGCTTCATTTACCACAGCAATACCCAAGTTTAATAAGCGAAGAACAGGTCAAATCAGTTGTAACAAGTGTTGAAGCAAAAGCAATCGATTTTGGGCAAGTGCTGCTCTCTTTTTCGCTGACGTCATTAAAAGATGTTGTTGCTTGGCTTATTTATTTAATCTTGGTGCCACTATTGGTCTTTTTTATGCTCAAAGATAAGCTTGAGCTAGTTAAAAGTGCAGAAAAATTAATCCCCAAACAGCGCCGTTTAATTTTGCAGGTTTGGCATGAAATGAACCAGCAAATCATGAATTATATTCGCGGTAAGGTATTTGAAATTCTTATAGTTGGTTCGGTATCGTTTGTTGCATTCACTATTTTTGATTTACGTTATGCAGCATTACTAGGTGTATTGGTGGGTTTTTCTGTGTTGATCCCGTTTGTGGGAGCTGCACTTGTGACTATTCCTGTCGCTGCTGTTGCGTTATTTCAATTTGGTTTAGAAACCCACTTTTGGACTATACTTATTGTGTACGGCATCATACAGGCACTTGATGGTAATGTTTTAGTGCCATTGTTGTTCTCTGAGGCTGTTGATTTAAATCCGGTGTTTATTATTGTAGCCGTATTATTTTTTGGTGGGTTATGGGGTTTTTGGGGCGTGTTTTTTGCTATTCCATTGGCATCGTTGGTAAAAGCGTTGCTCAATGCATGGTCAACTAAATATGAAGACCAAGAGAGCGAAAAAACTAATCAGCTTTAGTCTTAAATAGCATAGAAAACGCACTTGACTAACTAATTGATTCTTACGCGGCCCATTAATTTTAGGTAGAATGGGTTATAAGATATATCTTTTAGTAATATGGTGCGTTTTTAATGTCTGACTTATTATTACCTACTGACTCATCGTCACAAATTTACCTTGATGCAAACGCAACGACGCCTGTACTTCCGTGCATTGCAGAAGTCGTCTCACACACTATGCAAATTTGTTTTGGTAACCCCTCATCCTCACACATCACTGGTATTCAAGCTAAACACTTATTAGAGCAAACACGGCAAAAAGCGCGTGATGTTATAGGTGCTCAGCTAGGTGATATATTATTTACGTCAGGGGCAACGGAAGGTATTCAAACGGCCGTTGTATCTACCCTAATAGCGGCTAAACAGCATACTAAGAAAAACCCTGTTTTACTGTATGGGGCTACAGAACATAAAGCGGTACCAAATACCTTATTGCATTGGAATGCTGTTTTGGGTATTAACGCCACTTTGCTGGCAATCCCGGTATCGAGTGAGGGGATTTTAGATTTAGATTTTATTGCACAATACGCCAGTGATGCACTGATGATTTGTACTATGGCCGTTAACAATGAAACAGGCGTTTATCAAGATTTAAGCGCAATTGAAGCAGTGATACGTGCTCACAATACAGAAGTCGCTTGGATGGTCGATTGTGTCCAAGCTCTAGGTAAAACCGCCTTAGCACTGAGTGATACAACGATTGACTATGCACCTTTTTCAGGCCATAAACTGTATGCTCCCAAAGGAATTGGCGTGTTATACATTCGCCAAGGCAGTGCATATACACCTTTTATTGCTGGTGGCGGACAAGAAAGTGGAATGCGCTCGGGTACAGAAAACTTACCTGGGATCGCCGGACTCAATAAACTTTTTTCGTTATTGCTCGACAAAGCAGGCAATACATTTAAATCTATCGAGGTTTTAAATAGTTATCGTAAACAGCTGCATCAGGCATTGGTGGATACCTTTGGTAACTTAACCTTTAATCATGCTTTTGAATTGTCGGTGCCAACGACGTTAAACTTTTCCATTGACGAGCTCACGAGTAAAGAAATTATGGATTTATTTGATGCCGCAGGGATCCGTATTAGTGGTGGCTCCGCGTGCAGCTCTGGTGCAAATCGTAGTTTTGTGTTAGATGCTATGGGGGTAAGTGATTGGCGCAGTGAAAACGCAATTCGCTTATCATTTGGCCCAGCCACAACTGCGGCTGAAATTGATCTTGCGTGTGAGAGAATTCGATCATTAAAACCGATTCTTGAGGCCAACTGTTTAGTGGTTTCTGATTCAGCATTCCCGTTGCAAGAAGCATGTGCATTAGGGCTAACACAATTTAGACATCAAGGAGCGTGTTGCTGGCTTTACGTTAGCCAAGACAAGCAAGCGGTCATTATTGATCCTATTATTGAGCTTATTCCACGTCTTGAAAAAATAGTCCATACACAAAATTTAACGGTGGCAGCTATTTTAGATACCCATGCCCACCAAGAGCGCAGTGGTGCAATAACCTTACTCGCACAAGCGCTGAGATTCAGCCTTGAGGCTGAACATCAGCTAGGGTGGCCTGTGCATCAAACTGCCATAGAATTACCTGAGTGCACAATTGAACGAGTCGCGACACCAGGGCACAGTGTAGATAGTGTTAGTTATTTATTGCGATGTAATCAATCTAAGCAAGTACGTTTTTGTTTTTGCGGTGATTTACTGTTACCTGCGGGACTTGGTAATACCGTAATAGATGGTGGCGATGCCTTAGTAATGGCGTACTCTTTACGCCAATTATCACAACGTTTAGATAATGCGACGGTAATGTGTTCTGGTCATGATTATCAACAATGTTTTGCGATTAATTGGCAAGTTCAGCAACAGCAAACACCGCTATTGCATGCATTGTTAGTTAATGAATTAAGTGATGCTGAGTTTGCTAGTAAAAAAAGTCACAGCGATGAATCTAACTTATCGAAATTTGCAACCTTGTGTGGGTATGCTGATAGTTTGCAACATAGCACTGCGTATGAACTAAATGCGGCACAAGCAAAAGACATGTTAGCTACAAATGATGTAACCTTAATTGATACTCGTGAACCGTACGAACATGGTGCAAATAATATTCCTCAATTGTTTTCAATCAAGCCTGCGCGAGTGATGAATATACCGCTAAGCAGGATGGCAAACGCGTTAGTTGACGGGCAATTAAACCCACGAGGTAAATATATCTTACTGTGTCGCAGCGGTAATCGTTCAAAGCAAGCCGCCACTAACTTATCTCAGCTTGGTTTTACGGATGTTTATAATCTCAGCGGTGGGATGGCATTGCTATAAAATAGCAAAGTGTTAATAATTAAGACGCTTAAAAGCGTCTTAATTATAGTAGTGAAGGTTTATTGTTTTGGTCCAGAGCTTTCACGGATCACGACTGACGGTGTAAATGAGGTAATAATTTCTTTATCTTGATTACGTGCGCCACGCGTTTTAGTAAACAATAAACGCGCTGCGTGCTGCGAAATAACATCATTTGCTTGATGCGCAGTGGTGAGCTTTGGCCAAGTTTGACGTGAGAATGGCGAATCCTCAAATCCTGTGATAGATAGTTGCTCCGGGATTTGAATCCCCATTAGACGAGAAGCAAAGAGCGCGCCAGCGGCCACTTCATCATTGCCGCCTAAGATAGCAGTAATTGCTAATTCATTATTGTCTTTAAGTAATGCTTTAGCACCCTCGACCCCAGATTCAAAAGAATATTTTCCGTCATATAAAAAAGCAGCATTGAGCGGCGTATCAAAATCGACGAGTGCTGCTTTATAGCCTTCAAGGCGTTCACTGGTTGACTTATGTTCTTTATCACCACAGATAAAACCGATGTTTGTATGGCCATGCTTTAGAAGATGTGTGGTAATTTCATAAGCTGCTTTATAATCGTTTACATAGATACAGGTATCTTGATCATCATCCGTAGGGCGACCTGAAAGAACGCGCACATAATGAATTTTTAATTCATCTAATAAATTGGTAATTTTACTATGCTCAGAAAGCGGTGGTGTAAGTACGAGCCCTGCCAAACGAGAACGTTTGATCATCGTAATAAACTCTTCTTCCATTTGAGAATCTGTGTAGCTGCAAGGATGGATAACTAATTCATACCCTTCTTCTTTACAACGTGAAAGTACACCATTTTGCATATCAATTACATAGTAAGCATTAGGGTTGTCATAAACTAACCCGACAGTAAACGACGAAGTACCCGCTAGGTTTCTTGCTGCTAGGTTAGGCTGATAATTAAGTTCTTTGACAGCATCCATGACTATATCGAAGGTTTTTTTACGAACAGAAGGTTCTTTATTAATTACTCGCGATACGGTTTTCATTGAAACCCCCGCGAGTTTTGCTACATCATTTATAGTTACTTTCATACAGTTGCTTATTAGGTTGTTGTTTTAATGTTGTCATGAACGCGAGAAGAAAGCAGATCGCGTATTTATACTAGTACGCGTCATCAATTCTTCATCAGAACCAGTTAGTGTATCTAAAGTTAGTAGAAAAGAGCAGTAAAATAATTGAGATAAATTATATGATACCGGTGTCAAAAGAGTAAAAGTACGTTATTATCTCGATTGTAAAATTTAAAAGTAGAATATTGACAGCGTTGTCATTTTAACTTATCGTTAACTTACTTTGTAGGTTAATACACTATCATTCTAGTCTTTCTATATAAAGATAGTTATAAATCAGATTGTTGCAAGTTTAAGGGGATGTTAAATATGAGTTGTCGTTCACAGTTAGCTAGTTGGCAAGCATTAAAGTTAAGTGCAAATAAGATGAAAGAAACACATCTTAAAGATTTATTTGCTAAAGACAGCACACGGTTCGAGCAATTTTCAACTCAAATCCCAGGTGTTTTGTTTGATTATTCAAAACAACAAATTGATAACAATGTTTTTGAACAGCTTATTACACTTGCAAAAGAGTGCGACATTACTCGCTGGCGCGAAAAAATGTTCAGCGGTGAAAAAATCAATATTACCGAAGGTCGTGCAGTCCTTCATACGGCACTGCGCAATCGTGCAGAATCATCATTAATTATAGATGATGAAAATGTCAGTTCAGTTGTCAATGCTGAATTACATAAAATTAAGTTGTTCGTTGAAAAAGTTCGCAACGGACAGTGGTTGGGTTATACAGGCAAAACAGTTAAAGATGTAGTGAGTATTGGCGTAGGTGGTTCAAACCTTGGGCCTCAAATGGCTACTGAAGCCTTAAAAAGCTACGCTGATGACACCTTAAAAGTACATTACATTTCAAATGTTGATGGTGTACAAATTGCTTCAGTGCTTAAAAACATCGATCCAGAAACCACATTGTTTGTAATATCATCTAAAACATTTACAACATCAGAAACGATGACCAACGCCAAAACGGCCGTTGAATGGTTTTTAGATTCAGCCAATGATAAACAAGCAATAGCCAAGCATTTTGTCGCTGTGAGCACAAATTTAGAGAAAACCGCTGCATTTGGTATTGCCAATGAAAACGTATTCACTATGTGGGATTGGGTAGGCGGTCGCTTTTCATTATGGAGTGCGATAGGATTACCCATTGCGTTATATTTAGGCTTTGATGCATTTGAAGCAATACTAGAAGGTGCGTTTGAAATTGATGAACACTTTCAGAGCGCAGCATTCGAAGAAAATATCCCCTTACTCATGGCGTTACTGAGCGTATGGAATACCAGCTTTTTAGGCTATGAGTCGCAGGCTATATTACCTTATGATCAGGCGTTACATATGTTGCCTGCATATTTGCAGCAAGGTGAAATGGAAAGTAATGGTAAACATGTAAATTTTGAAGGTAACAAAGTTGCATACACGACTGTGCCAATTATATGGGGTATGACAGGGATAAATGGCCAACATGCTTTTTATCAATGTTTGCATCAAGGTAACGTCGTTGTCCCAGCTGATTTTATTGCATCTGTAGAGCCTCAAGTAAGTGTTGGCGAGCACCATGATATATTATTATCTAACTTCTTCGCTCAAACAGAAGCGTTGATGATGGGTGTTGATGCACAACAAGTGCATTCAGATTTAACCGCAAAAGGTAAATCAGAAGCCGAAATAGCACAGTTATTAAACCACAAGATACATCAAGGTAATCGTCCATCGACATCGATGTTATTAGATAAAGTAGATGCTAAAGCGGTTGGCCGATTGATAGCCTTATACGAGCATAAGATTTTTTGCCAAGGCATCATATTAAATGTTTGTTCTTTTGATCAATGGGGTGTTGAACTCGGTAAAGGCCTAGCCTCAAAAATTGAAGCCGAGTTACTTGATGATGATATTAATCATCCACATGATAGTTCGACAAATGGCTTAATGGCGTATTACAAGCAACATCGAACACAGTAGAAAATTCGCACAGTTCACAACTGTGCAACCAAATACCTTTGAACGGGTAGCGCTGGAGTTCTTAGGGCCTGTATATTTGTGAGAGGATATACAGAGCCCCTAAGACTCATTTTATAACAGCTATAATAACAAGCGAATTCAACAGGCTTTTTCTCGAATATGATGCTAAAAGCTGACATCACCTAAACAACAGAATGTATGCCTGAACTGTTAAATGAGCAGTCGACAACAGGGCATAGCAAACGTAGAGAGTCAATTATGCTAAATCCTTTTGATATTGTAATTTTTGGGGGCGGCGGTGATCTTGCATTGCGCAAATTACTACCTGCAATGTATCGCGCATATCAAGAAGGCAACTTACCACAAGGTTCGCGTATTTTACCGACCGTTCGTGAAGAAAGTAAACGTGCAGAATATATAGAGACAGCGCATGAAGCGCTAAAAGAATTTTTGAGCAAAGGCGAGTTTAATGCTAAAGACTGGAAAGCATTTTCAGCGTGCTTAGTACCAGTTGTAACAAACGTTACAGAAGCGGATGATGACTGGGATAAGTTAAAAGCGATACTAGATGAGCACGATGTAAGTAAATCACGTGTATTTTATCTATCACTTCCACCTGCTGTGTATGGTAGCTGCTGTGAAATACTATCAAGTAAAGGTCTGATCACTGAGACGTCTCGTGTAGTTGTTGAAAAGCCAATAGGATATTGCGGTAATTCAGCAGAAGAGATCAACGCAAAAATTGCTGAATTTTTTAAAGAAGATCAAATTTTCCGCATCGATCATTATCTCGGTAAAGAAACAGTACAAAACTTAATGGCACTGCGTTTTTCAAATTCATTATTTGAAAATATGTGGGATGCTAAATCAATTGATAATATCCAAATTAGCTTATCAGAGACCGTTGGTCTTGAAAGCCGTGCAGGGTTTTATGATAAAGCCGGCGCTTTGCGTGATATGGTGCAAAATCACTTATTACAATTACTATGCTTAGTGGCTATGGAGTCACCAAATAAACTTAATGCGAATAGTATCCGTACTGAAAAGCTAAAAGTATTAGAGTCATTACGACCACTGATATCTACGGATGTAGATGACAATATTGTTCGTGGCCAATATGTCCCAGGTGACTTGGATGGAAAAATTGTCCCAGGTTATTTAGAAGAGCTAAATGAAGGTTCAAGTAAAACAGAAACTTTCGTTGCCATTCGTGCGCATATTGATAATTGGCGTTGGGCTGGTGTGCCATTTTACCTGCGTACAGGTAAACGTATGGCAAAGCGTTGTGCCGAGATTGTGGTTGAATATAAAAAAGTATCACACAATGTATACGGTGATAATGTTGGCAAAATTGAACCTAATCGATTGGTTATTCGCTTGCAGCCAGAAGAGACTATTCAGCTAACTTTGATGTCGAAACGTCTTGATAACTTAGAGATGCAATTAGAGCCGGTAACGATGAACATTGAGCTTTCACAAGCTTATAGTAATGGCTTTCATTCTGATGCGTACAAACGTTTAATGCTTGATGCTGCAGCCAATAACCCATCGCTATTCATTCACCGTGATGAAGTTCGTCAAGCCTGGAAGTGGATTGATCCTATTGTTGAGCGTTGGCAAGAAAAAGGGAATCCATCATTATACCGTGCAGGTAGTTGGGGGCCTGATGATGCTGATGAATTATTAGCTGAAAAAAATCATGTTTGGTTTAACACTGGCGATAAGGCGTAAGTAATGGCGACTATTGTAGAGAAATTTTTTGATTCAAAAGATGCATTAACAGCAGAGCTCTCAGCAACGCTTGAACAAAGTTTGATCAGCGGAATTGAGGCTGATGGACGTGCTGTGCTTATGGTATCAGGGGGCTCATCACCTGCTCCTGCTTATAAGCACTTATCAAACCTAGAACTAGATTGGAAAAATATTGATGTTGCTATGGTTGATGAGCGTTGGGTTGATACAGAACATGACAAAAGCAATGAAGTGTTTATAAAAAGCACTTTATTACAAAACCATGGGGCAGCAGCTAACTTCGTGACTATGAAAAATAGCGCAGTAACTGCTGAGCAGGGCATCGCAAAATGTGAAGCGGCATACCAACAACTGAAACGCCCATTTGATGTAACTATTTTAGGAATGGGGCCGGATGGCCACACCGCGTCATTGTTTCCACATGCAGATGGTTTGCAAAATGGCCTGGAAACTCCACAATTAGTGTGTGCAATTAATGCCATAAAAAGTGATGTGACAGGTGATATTACACAGCGCATGACTTTAACGTTATCAGCAATTGCACAATCGAAAGTTGTTAAACTTTTGATTAGTGGTGAAGAGAAACTAGCAGTGTATAAAGCCGCGAAAGCAGGAGGTGATGTTAATGATATGCCACTTCGCGCTATTTTAAATCACCCTACAATTAATATTGAAGTTTATTGGGCCCCTTAACTTGCTGTATTACCCAAGCCACCGCAAAACGCTGAATTCTGCATCTTGAGGTGGCTTGGGTATATTAGCCTGAGCTAGATTAATTATTAAAAAGCAGACCCGCAGGTCTGCTTTTCTATTTTAGCGTTACAGTTCTTTTCTTTGTAGAAAACCCAAAGTGTTTCTGAATTATTTAAATTAACTACAATGGATAACCGTTCTTGTAGGTGTTTTTATTTAATTATTCGATACTACTCTAAAGTTTTAACAACAGCCGAACAACTGTCCAATTAGTAAATATCAAGTAGCCATACCCACTGAGCTGTAATTAACAGCTTTAATGCTGAGGTTTTATTTAGATTCAACCAGATAAGTGTCCTTAAATTGGATAAAGTATCGTTATGTTAACGCCTATAAGCCTCTTGAGTATAACGAAAAGACAATTGCAGAAAAGGACCAACAAAAGGTTGTATTTTTTGTGGAAATAAAGGTAGACATTAGTCGAATAGGAACCTATAATTTAAAAATGACAACGCTGTCATTGGTAATGATAATTATTTGCACCCCTTGAGTTATTTTATTTGCCCTAATCTAACTATTTATCATATAACCATGAAGCAGTGGACTTTTTGAATGAAAGACACAGTTACACCCTTCCAACTAGTTAGTTGATGTTTCATTTTATGTGTGAAAGCACATCAAAATGGAACGTTTTTTTTACACTTTAGTCAGTTTTTCCTTGTTTATTACCTTAAATCACTCCATATATTTTCTCTTTTTGAACTTAATCATGGTATATTTGTCACGTTAAAATGTAACAAATCATAAATACTCTATTTTAAATTTATTTATTTTCAATTGGTTATGTTTTTTAGGTTGCTTTTTTTTCAAAAACTCACCAAAAAGATGTAGCACAATTGTAATTTAGAGTGTATGGTTTGTTACTAGATGACAACGCTGTCATCATCACTGGGCAGAAGTGATAAATAAAAAACCAACAAAATGATTCAAGGGGAATCCTGTGTTAGCTAAAAATTTTAAAAAAAGCTTATTAGCAGTAAATATCGGTCTTGTAATGAGTGCCGGATTCACTGGTGCTGCATTCGCAGATGAAGCGCAAGTTAAAGAAGGTGTTGAAGTAATCGAAGTGCGTGGTATTCGTGGTTCATTGAAAGCTTCAATTAATGGTAAGCGCTTCTCTGATGCGGTTGTTGATGTGGTATCAGCTGAAGACGTTGGTAAATTTCCAGATGGTGACGTGGGTGAGTCATTAGCTCGTATACCTGGTGTTACTGTTTCTCGCCAATTTGGTCAAGGCCAACAAGTATCTATTCGTGGTGCATCTTCTCAATTAACTCGCACACTACTAAATGGCCATACAGTTGCATCAACTGGTTGGTATGACCAACAAGCGATTGACCGTAGTTTCAACTACGCAATGTTGCCTTCAGAAATGGTAGGTGGTTTAGAAGTTTATAAATCATCACAAGCAAATCTTGTAGAAGGCGGTATTGGCGGTACAGTTATTGTTAAGTCACGTAAGCCATTAGATTTAGATTCTAACTCTGTCTTCGCAAGTGTTAAAGGTGCTTACGGTACAACCGCTGAAGAGCTTAATCCTGAAGTTTCTGGTTTATACAGCTGGAAAAATGATAGTGAATCATTTGGTGTGTTAGTTTCTGGTGCTTATTCAGCTACTGAATACCAACGTAATGGTGTAGAAACATCAAGAAACTGGAGTGGTGGTATGGCTCCAACAACATTCCAGCAAGATCGTGATCGTAAAGCATTGAATGTTGCTCTACAGTATCGTCCTACTGATCAATTAGAGTTTGGTTTAAATTTAATGTCTTTAGACTTAAATGCAAACAACGCTAATGGTCAGATTATCATGTTTCCAGGTGATGACTCGTGCGTTAAGGTCGATCCTACAAATGACAACTGTATTGTAAGAGAAGCAAACAACACAGGAGTTAGTTACGCCAATGGTAATGCTGGTACTAAGTATGCATACGCTTATCCAGATTTTGGTGCTGGTTATTTTCAAACTTGGGCTCGTGAAGCCTCAATGGATTCAAAAACAGTTGACCTAGACTGGAAATATGAAGCTGATAGTTTTACTTTTTCAGGTCGTGTAGGTAATACAAAATCTGAAGGTGGCGCCAGAACCGCACTAGTTGGTGAATATACAAATAATTTCGATGGACAAGTTGGTACTTGGGATATGACTGGAGACCAAGCGAAATTTGATGTTGTAAATAAAAATTACGATTCGAGTATCCTGCCTTCAATGATTGGTATTCAGACTTGGGCTTTAGGCGACTCACCAAATTCAGATGAAGAAACGTATGTAAATTTAGATTTTGATATTCCAGTTGACTTTGGTGTGATTACTGCCATCAAAACAGGTTTACGTTATGCTGATCACTCAGTTAAAAAGCAAGGTTTTAAAGGGCAGCTAGCCGATAATTATAATCATGAAAGCACTTTTAGAGCAGCAAGTGAATATTTCCCTGGAGTTGTTTCATCAGGTGCAGGCTTTACTATTCCAGAAGCGAATGGAGAACTAATTCTTTCTGACTCGCTTGCAGCAACAGATCACTATACAGAGAAAAAAGATGCGTATGGAACTGTTGAAGAAGAAAACTTTGCATTATACGCAATGGCTGATTTCAGTTCTGATGGTATTAGAGGTAACTTAGGTTTACGTTATATATCAACAGACGCATCTTCAGACTATTATGCTTTTAATTCAAAGGGTGAGTATGGGACAACGCTTTCAACTGATACTGCAAGCTATAACGAACTATTACCAAGCGTGAATGTAGTACTAGATTTGTCAGAAGATGTAATCTTACGTACTTCAGCAGCACAAGTAATTTCTCGTCCTAATTACTCTGATATGTTTGCGACAACTTCACTGTCTAACTTTGATAGCACACAACCAAATACCCAAGTCGCGAGTACTGGTAATGTTGCACTTAAGCCATTTAAAGCTTTCCAAGCTGATATTTCAGTAGAATGGTACTTCAGTGAAGACGGTATGGTTAGTATTGGTTATTTCATGAAAGATGTTAGCTCATTTATTTCAACACGTGATGCTAACAATCAACAAATTGGTCTTGAAATACCAATTTATAAAAGTACGCCTGAATCAAGCCCATGTGGTACAGAACAAGCAGATTGTTGGTCGGTAAGTCAATCAACAAATGTTAGTGGTGGTTCTATCGAAGGTATTGAGCTACAAATTCAAGATGCCTTTGATAATGGCTTTGGTTATAGTGTAAATTATACTTATGCTGATGCAACTTCGCCAGGCGAGAACTATCCTGATGGGAATAACGTTTTTTCTGATTCATCAGAGCATACAGTTAACACTGTTGGTTTCTATGAAAATGATTTCTTCTCGGCACGTCTTGCATATAACTGGCGTTCAGAATACATCATGCGTGAAGCCCCAGGTTGGTACTTAAACCGTACTCATAAAGATTTTGGGACATTAGACTTCAGTGCTACTTGGTCTGCAACAGACTACCTTGATGTTACATTTGAAGCTGCAAATATCTTAAAAGAGGATAGCTTGCAAACAGGTGTTTATCAATATGGCTCAGCGCCTTCTGACGATTTAGAAGGTGGTTTCCCTGCATGGAGCTTTGAAGGTGAAGCAACATATAAAATGGGTGTTGCCGTTCGTTTTTAATATGATTTAGATAAACCTTTTAATAAAAGCCCAGCAATTGCTGGGCTTTTTGATTCAAAGATTGTCTATTATACCAGCTGCACTAAATTAGTTGGAATGGTCACGTTTTTAATAAAATTTGTATTAGTAAAAAACAGTATTGTTGAGGGCTTATGGATATTAAAAAGGTTGCTATTATTGGTGGTGGTACCGCAGGGTGGTTGGCTGCAAACCATTTAGGTAAAGCACTATGTAATAAAGATGATATCTCGATAACATTAATTGAGTCACCTGATGTGCCTCCTATCGGTGTTGGAGAAGGCACAGTCCCAGATATAAAAAAGACGCTGCTTAGTTTTGGTATTAGTGAAACTGATTTTATCCGCGAGTGCGATGCTACATTTAAGCAATCAATTAAATTTGTTAATTGGATGGATAAAAAAGAACATGGAGAAAATAATTTTTTCCATCATTTATTTGATGTTCCCTTACGAAATGAAGCTAATCTTTTAACATCACATTGGTTGTCTGAGAAAAAAGACGTATGTTGCTATGCAGAGATGTTATCGTCACAACATAAGATATGTGAGGAAGGTTTAGCTCCAAAATCAATCACTACACCTGAATATCAAGGTGATTTAGCTTATGCATACCACCTCAATGCTGCGAAGTTTGCAAAACTATTAGCAAGCAACGCTAAAAGTAAGTATTTTGTAAAACACTTACTTGCTAATATTACGGGTGTAAATTTATCAGAAGATGGGAGTATTTTTTCACTGACTACAGATAGTCAAGGTGAACTTGAATTTGATTTCTATATTGATTGCTCAGGATTTGATTCAATATTGATCAATAAGGCACTAAAGGTACCTTTTAAAGATGTTTCTAAAACTCTACTAGTCAACCGAGCGTTAGTAGTCCAAGTGCCTACAGCAGCAGATGCAGAGATCCCTCCTTACACAGTTGCAACCGCCCACCAAGCTGGTTGGATATGGGATATTGCTTTATCTAGTAGACGCGGTGTCGGTTTGGTTTACTCAAGTAGTCATATGAGTGATGAGGAGGCAGAAGAAAAACTTGATAACTACTTAGGTGAAAGTAAACAAAATCTAACATATCGTACTATCCCAATGAAGATCGGTTACCGAGAAAAGTTTTGGCATAAAAACTGTGTTGCATTAGGTTTAGCACAAGGCTTTTTAGAGCCACTTGAGGCAACGTCGATTTTGTTGACTGATTTTTCGGCTGAAATACTAGCACAGCGTTTCCCTAGTTCAACAGCGCAGCTTGCGCAATTAGAGAAGCGTTTTAATCACTCTATGGTATATGCGTGGGATCGAGTGGTTGATTTCATTAAACTTCATTATTGTATATCTGATCGTACAGATTCAGAATTTTGGGTAGATAATAAAAAAAGCGCAACTATACCGATGTCATTACAGGAGAAACTGGCACTATGGGAAAGCTACATTCCAATAAGTGATGACTTTTTTAGCCATTTTGAAGTGTTTTTTTTGGAGAATTTTTTATTTGTACTTTATGGTATGGGTTTTAAAACCAAACTAAAAAATGATAGGCTCCCAGTATGTAAAACGTCTTTAGCTATGATAAATCAAAGAAAAGAGATTACAAATCATCTGCAAAAGATGCTGCCCCGCCATAGAGATCTTTTAGATACAATCAAACAGTTTGGTTTGCAATCATTATAATAATTTAGAGAGGTGTTTTGATAAACTCAGTATTTTATGCTGGGTTTATTTTTTGCAGTTAAAAAACTACTGTGCTTTTTATCTCCTTTTTATCACCTTTTTTAGCTTTTATAGATCCTAGTTATCGCATCATTTTTAAGAGCAAGTAGCTATTAAATTAGCCCTAAGGTCTCACTTCTGGTTATCTAATGTCCTTTAAAATGATGTCTACAGATCGTTCACATTAAGCTAGGTAGTAGCTGAGTTATTACCTAGATTACTCAAAACTCGATCCCGTTCTGACATTAAATTACCTGTTTTATTTAGATAGATAATGACTTTTAATTACTCTTAATACTAGCAAAAGATGCTATTGATAATCGGCCTTGCTTGGGGTTGTTACTGTAACTTTTTGTACATGTAATATTTGCACTATGCAGCAAGTTTCCTTGATAAATTATAAGACGATTGAATTTAGCTTTGATAGTTAAAACTTGTTCAAATAAGCTCGTTGTAGAATTAATATAACCATGATGTTCTTCTTGGCTATTTTCAACTTTTGGCATCATATGCTCTAGTAGATACCTATGCTCTTCTGAGAATTGAATTAAGTTTTCGGGAGTATATTTATATATGCTTGTCCCACCGAGTTCCGCTGGTGATAAATAATGGACGAAAGCATAATCATCTCCATCGCATGAGTCTATATGGGGTATTTTCTGCTCTAAAAGTAAACTTGAAGGCTCACAAGTAATTAATGATAGTAAGCACTTATGTACAGTCGCTGAGTAATCATTACCTAGCTCTAGTACGGGCAACATTGTATTTTGAAAAAAGGTTTGCAATAAGTCGAGATATGGCTGAGGCATGTTATCACGCTTACCAGGGTAGTATGAGTTATCAGAAAACATAGGATTAAAGTAAGCGATATTATATGCAAAATTTATTACACTCGCAGCATCTAATAAGAAATCATCAATAATATACACGCAAAGCGTAGTGCCAGGGATTAATTTCTTCTCTATACTCATTTTTGGGTTTAGCTTTAAGTCTCTCATTTACCGAATTCTACTTTATTGTGAATACGTATATTGCTACGATTACAGTTAGTTAATAATTAATATACTGATCTTGGACAGCGCTGTCAAAATCTAGTGTAGTAACTTTAATAGCTGTTACAAACAACCTAGCCGAATGAATAATAGGCGGTGTTCTTAAATCAATTTAATTATGTGCAAATTGCCACAAAATTTTCACTTCCTTTTTGCCGTCAAAACCTTTAGCCTTAGGTACTAACAGCAAAAAAATTAATTTATATATAACGGAGCAGTAACATGGCGGAGCAACAAGTACAGCCTTTACACAATGAAAAACATGCCAACACTAAAATTCAAAACGGCATTAACGTAGAATTTTTAAAAACTCAACACTTAGTGCCTGTAGTTGCACATGAGTTTGCGCGTGTTGCGAATGAATTCCCAATGTCTTTCGTTAAAAATAACGAAACAGGTCAATTTCAGGCCGTAGCTATGTTTGGTTTAGAGCCAGGCGAAAATCTTTTTGTGCAAGATGGTAAGTGGACTGCATCGTTTGCACCTATGGCAACAACACGCTACCCACTGGGTCTAGTAAAACACCCAGAAGAAGATCAATACGGTATCGTTATTGATGAAGCTAGCCCTTTAGTGGGTGATGCTGAAGGTAATGCATTATTTGAAAACGGCGAAGAAACTGATTACTTAAAACGTCGTAAAGAAGCGCTAGTATCATTTATTGAATTTTCTCACGTAACTGAAGCATTCACTAAATACCTTGCGGATAAAGAGCTTTTAGTAGCACAAACACTAACAGTTGATATTAAAGGCGAGAAAAAAGACATCAACGGTATTTACCTGATTGATGAGAAAAAACTGAATGAGTTAAGTGATGAAGCTTTCTTAGAGCTTCGTAAACGTGGTTATTTAGCACCAATTTACTCATTTTTAACGTCTACTCACCAAGTAGCACGTTTAGCTCGTTTGAAAGCGCAACAAGCGTAATTTCACCGAAACTGAGAAAAAGCGCCTTTAGGCGCTTTTTTTGTGCCTTTTATCTAGTTAAGGTTGTAATTCATCGCCAATTTATTCACATTATAATTACTTATTTTAAATGTTACTGGCCAGTATGAAACTACCTCTCTTAAATGCTTTTATTAGTGTGGCAGCCATTGCTTTAAGCACTCACTCCATTAGTACAATTGCGAACACATCAACTCCATTTGCTATCGCTATTCATGGCGGCGCAGGCACAATTGAAAAAAGTCGTTTTACCCCAGAGCAAGAAAAGGCCTATCGAGCCAAACTACAAGAAGCGGTAGAAACAGGCTATAAGGTGCTTGAGCTGGGCGGTGAAAGCCTAGATGCGGTGACGGCAGCAATTAATGTGTTAGAAAACTCACCTTACTTTAATGCTGGGCGCGGTGCTGTTTATACATATGACGGTAGCCATGAACTTGATGCTTCTATTATGGATGGGCGGGGCCGTCAAGCGGGCGCTGTAGCGGGTGTAAAGCACATTGAAAACCCAATAAACCTAGCGCGTTTGGTGATGGAAAAGTCAGTTCATGTAATGCTTAGTGGTCAAGGTGCTGAAGAATTCGCGAAAGAACACGGTATTCCGTTGGTAGAGAATAACTTATTTGATACAGAGAACCGTTATAAGGCATTGCTAAAAGCAAAAGAAAAGTTAGATAAAGCCAAAGTAACGAGTAAAAATTATCAAGCCGCACATCATGCGTTACCTGTGAACTATAAAATGGGCACTGTTGGTGCAGTCGCACTTGATAAAAAGGGTAATTTAGCTGCAGGTACATCAACAGGCGGTATGACTGCTAAGCGTTTTGGTCGTATAGGAGATTCGCCAGTGATTGGTGCTGGTACTTTCGCTGAAAATGAGTCGTGTGCAGTATCTGCAACTGGGCATGGAGAGTATTTTATTCGCTACAATGTAGCTGCTGATATTTGTGCTCGGGTTAAATATCAAAATAAAACGATTGATCAAGCGGGTGATGAAGTAATTAATGATGTGTTAAAACCAATAGGTGGCACGGGGGGAGTGATCATCGTTGATACTAAAGGTAATATTAGTTTACCTTTTAATACAAGTGGTATGTACCGCGCTAGTAAATCAAACACCCAACCTACGTATGTTGCTATATTTAAAGGGGAGTAGGGCTAAGGAGGTGTTAGCCAGCTTAATGCTGGCTTATTGAATTAGTTTTTTTTCGTAGTCGTTTTTTATGATCTCAAGGGCTTTTAGTACATCTTCAGTTGCTACATTGTGCTCTTCTAGTAGCATGATTAAGTCGACTGCTAATTTTACATGTTCAGGTGCTTGGGTTAACTCTTTACTCATGCAGACTCTTTTTTTTTGCTATTTGTTCAATGGCAACGTTAATAGCAATGGCTACGCGTTCTTCCATTTGTATACGTTCGGCTTGCGGTAGATAAAACGCCATATCTACATCATAACGAATATATCGAGGTGGAAGCTGGTTTAGTACAGTGCAGCAAAAGTCGGCCATAACATCTTCGTTATACTGCTTATCGAGCTCGCGTTTGATTATTTCCTCTATAACTATCTTTTCATAAAAGTTATGAATATCGTCATGTAATCGCACTAGTGTTGCTCCAAATTTATATTTCAGCTACTTCAGTTTATACCACGCG
Organism: Pseudoalteromonas sp. Ld20; assembly: GCF_045064175.1. Classification (NCBI taxonomy): domain Bacteria; kingdom Pseudomonadati; phylum Pseudomonadota; class Gammaproteobacteria; order Alteromonadales; family Pseudoalteromonadaceae; genus Pseudoalteromonas; species Pseudoalteromonas sp. Ld20. The sequence continues at coordinate 142,774 of NZ_JBISHB010000041.1, read as the reverse complement.
ACAGGATAAATCGACAAACGCTATATTATTAAGAGGGCTAAGGAACGGGTGCTAGGTCATGTTGACCTTTCGTGATTGATTTTGCAGCAGTCTATTTGGTATGTAGGCAAGGCTGCGCCTATGGTGTGTGTTGCTTCTCCTAGATTGAACAAATTTCAATCCACAAAGGCAACACGCTCTAGCGTAGTTGCTGTTTCTCTACGATTTGAATTTTTTCTTCGGTGGCTGATATGGCTTTGCGACAACGACCAAGGCGCGCGTGCAGAGCCAGTATCTCCAAGTTTATGGCTTTGGCTTTTACAGGGCCCATATTTTGCATTCGCAGCTTACACTCTTCGACCATCAGTACTAAGCGGCGCTCGAATTCGTGATTTTGTTTAAGCTCGTCGTATAACTCATGGGCAGGCTGCATAATTTGCTTTACAGCTTGCTGATAAGGTAGCGATTTACTCACAGGCTTATTGCGGGGCTTATACGTGCTTTTGTTTTCTTTTTCCCAAATAGGCGTAGATTTAATGACATTAAATACCGCTTGTACCTGATTGCCAATACGCTCTAATGCATAATTGTGAGCATGGCGACGTTCTAATGGCGGAAGGCTATTTACTTCATCTTCAATTTCCAGCACGTAATCAACTAATTTCATGCTTTTTGTAGTGAAAACACCCCGATCAAATAGGCTTGGTTGTGCCTGCATATACCTATTTTTAGCGAATAACTTAGCTTTATCAAATTGTTCAGCATGTTGCTTTAATGTTGTTACTTGCTGGCAAAGTTTATCAAAAGAGTCTGCACGCATTTATAAATACGCCTCATAAATTAGTTTTAGCGCTAGGATTATCACAACGGTATTAAATACCGGGCGAATAAATTTACTGCCAAAGCGTATGGCTGAATGAGCACCTATCCATGCACCTAACATTAAAAAGAAGCCCATGGTGATGCCCAATAAAAAGTTAACATGGCCAAGTGCTATAAAAGTAATGAGGGAGACAAAATTTGATACAAAATTCATTGAACGCGCTAAACCACAATTCAGCAGCAAGCTCATTTTATAGAGTAAGCTATTAGATGCTGTCCAAAAAGTCCCCGCTCCAGGACCGGCTAATCCATCAAAAAAACCTAAGCTTAGGCCTTGTAGCCATTGTTTGATTTTAGTCGCTCTATTTAGTGGCGGTAATTGGTTGTGTTCTACTGTGCTTAAACTACCAAATAGGCTGTAACAGGCTACCATAATGATCACAACAGGAAGTAACTTGTTTAAAAATTCAATACTGAGGTAATCAACAATCAGCGTACCAAGTAATGCACCGATAGCAGTTGCAACAATAGATGCGGCCCAAAATCGAGGGTTAAATAGTTGCTTCCGAAAATAAGTGACACTGGCGGTCAGTGAGCCAAAACTGGCAGCGAGTTTATTTGTGCCCAATGTTAAATGCGGAGGCAGGCCTGCGGTTAATAGTGCGGGTACAGTTAGCATACCGCCGCCGCCGGCAATTGCGTCTATAAAACCGGCGGCCAGAGCCACGGCGCAAAGGAGTGCCCAGGTTGTTGGGTCAAGTGCAAGTTCAAACATTAATAATCAATTTGTCTTTTAAAGGGTGGTAGTGTATCAAGCATGGCTTTACCGTAGCGCTTGGTCACTAAACGGCGATCTAGGATGGTGATCCGTCCCTGATCGTTCTCTTTACGCAGCAGTCTACCACAGCTTTGTACTAATTTCTTGGCTGCATCAGGCACGGTAATCGATAAAAATGGGTTCCCTCCTTTGCTTTGTACAAATTCAGCTTGTGCTTCTTCAATCGGGGAGGTGGGTACGGCGAATGGAATTTTAGTGATCACTAAATTCTCAAGGTATTTACCCGGCAAGTCGAGCCCTTCAGATAAGCTTTGCGTGCCAAACAAAATACTGCCTTTACCTGCGTCGATATTTTTAGTGTGTTGCTTTAATAGCGCTTCGCGCGACATTTCACCTTGGACTAAAATATCAAGATTTCTAGTGCGTAACTCTTTGACTACGTGATCCATTTGCCAATAAGACGCAAACAATACTAAGTTAGCTTGTTGTTTATTTAAATGATTGGGTAATACCTTAGCTAAATGATCACTAAACTCTTTATGAGTTGGCTCTATACTTGAGGTTGGAATATGTAACGTGGCTTGATTAGGGTAATCAAAAGGCGAAGGCACTTTTAAATATTTTACGCCTTCTTCTTTAGTTAATCCTGTTTCATAGGCAAAGTGATCAAATGATCCAAGCGCTGTCAGTGTCGCTGAGCATAAAACAGCGCCAGCGCATTGTCTCCATAATTTATCTTTTAAATAGTAGCCAACTTCAATGGGGCAGTCGCTTAATAAATGATCGTGATGGTTTTTGTACTCTAAGCGCTTTATCCAACGGGCATGCGGCGTGCTTTCACCTTTAGTGGCGTAGCTGTACCATAGTTTATTGAGTTGCTCTAAGCGATTTATGTAATGGCCGCTTTCACCTAAGATAGGATCGGCAACATAAGGTTTGATATCGCCATCACTGACATCTTGCACCAGGGTGTCGTGCATTTTATTTAAACAACGAAGGGCATCGAGCGTAGCTTCACTGATATCTTTGGCTTTAGTGTGTAATGACTCAGGAATTTCACCATGCTCAAAGCGGTATGTATCGTCTTTTGAATAGTTAAAATCGGCATTATCTAAAATATCACGCACGACTTTTAAGTCTTTATTGGCATCATTTATACTGTCGCACAGTTTAAAGTTTTGGCCAATGGCTTTTTGGCCCACGAGTACTTTGGCCATTTTACCACTGAACTTGGTGAGTTTATCAAGCCAATCAATGGTGCCTTTAATTGTTGCAGCGGCAGATGAAAAGTCGCGAGTAATGTGTGCAAGGTGATGCGCTTCATCTATAACATAAATCGAACTATCAGGCTCAGGTAAAATTTTACCGCCCCCTAAATCTAGATCAGCCAATAGTAATGAATGATTAATTACTAACACATCCATTTGCATTAAGCGCTGGCGGGCGAGTTGAAATGGACAGGTTTGGTGCGCTTTCATTTGCCGTTGGCATGCATGTTTATCACAGGCAATTAATCCCCAAACGCGGTCGGGAATAGTATCAGCCCAGCTATCTCGATCGCCTTGCCACTTTTTCTTGGTGTAAGCATCGTATAATTGTTGCAAGCATCTAGTTTCCATTGCGCTCAGTGGCGAAGCAAGGGTTGGCATAAACTCCATTTGTGTTTGATTATCACCATTTATGGCGTTATGTAGTTTATGCGCACATATATAGCGCTGACGACCTTTCACTAAATCAAATTTAAAATCTAAGCCTGAATGCTTTTTAAAAAATGGCAGCTCTTTACTTATTAGCTGCTCTTGTAGTGCAACGGTGGCGGTAGAAATAATTAATTTCTTTTTTTGTGCAAGCGCCAGTGGTAATGCCCCTAAACAATACGCGAGGGATTTACCGGTACCCGTGCCGGCTTCAATAACACAAATGCGCTGTTTTTTGTGGTATTCACCCGCCAGTGTTTTGGCTATTTCGGCGACTAAATAATTTTGACTGCTTCGAGGGCGATAATCACTGAGGTTATCAGCCACATGCTTATGAATTTTTCTTATCGTCGTTTTTAATGCATCAGAAAGCATGGGGGAATAACCTAAAGTATGTATATAATTACAGTGCTGTATATTAATTGGGATCGAACATTGACACAAGCAATCTATCAAGGCTTTATACTTTCAAGGCAGCAATATGCTGCAGACAAATATAGTCGCCATTGCGGGATCACACTGTGCTATTGGCTAAGCTCTGATTACGGACCGATAAAAGTGTTAGTACCAAATCAACACGCTGTATTTTTTATTCCTAGAAAGCAACACGCTTTAGCACAGCACTTGCTATTAAAACAAAATATAAGCGCCGAGTTTAAAGATGTTTCCATCAAACATTTCAGTGGTGAAGAATGCATAGCCTGTTATTTTTCAAGCTCACACGCGCTATATGAAGCAAAACAGCTGTTTGAAAGCCACACTTTAGATGAACACATCACAGTATATGAAGGCGATGTGCGCCACAGCGATCGCTTTTTAATGGAACGTTTTATTCGTGGTGGAGTATGGGTTACCGGAGATGTGACTCAGCAAGCCGGTTTTATTCAAATTGATAACGCACAACTAAAAGCAGCTGATTCTTATACTCCACAGTTTAAAACGCTGTCACTGGATATTGAATGCAGTGGTGAAGGTGTATTGTTTTCAGTTGGCTTAGTGGGTCAGGGCATTGATTGCGTGATTATGGTTGGCGAGCCACAACACAGTGAACAAACAATTTGTTGGTGCCATGATGAAATCGATTTATTAAATCAGTTAAAAAGCCTGATACAGCAAGTTGACCCTGATATTATTATTGGCTGGAATGTCATTGAGTTTGATTTTAATGTACTCAATAGGCGCGCGGATGCTCTTGGTGTTAAATTGTTGTTTGGTCGAGGTAATGGACAACTACAGATCAGAAAAGGGCATTTTACCCGCTTAACCTTGCCCGGTCGCTGCGTTATAGATGGTATTGATACTTTAAAAAATGCCACCTACCATTTTGATAGTTTTTCGTTAGCAAATGTAAGCCACAAAATACTGGGCGAAAAAAAATTAATTCAAAGCGATAACCGCCTGAGTGAAATTATTCGTCAATACAATGAAGATAAACTCTCACTCGCAGCCTATAACCGACAAGACTGCGTGCTCGTTAATCGTATTTTTGAAAAGTTAAAGCTTATTGAATTTGCTATTGTACGTACGCAACTAACAGGGCTTGAATTGGAGCGAATGGGCGGCTCTGTGGCGGCTTTTACTAATTTATATTTACCTTTATTACATCGCAGTGGGTACGTTGCACCGAACTTAGGTGATCATGGCTTATCGTTTGAAAGCCCTGGCGGGTTTGTAATGGAATCAATCCCTGGGCTTTATAAAAATGTGATTGTGCTTGATTTTAAAAGTCTGTATCCATCTATTATGCAAACCTTCTGTATTGACCCTCTGGGGTTAATTCGTGGTTTAGATGAGCCTGATAACGCAATCGCGGGGTTTGAGGAGGCGTTATTTTCTCGCACAGAACACCATTTGCCAAACCTAATTAAAAAGTTAGCATCCTCAAGGCAACACGCAAAAAACACAGATCAACCCATGCTGTCACAAGCGATTAAAATTATCATGAACAGTTTATACGGTGTGCTAGGCTCCAAAGGTTGCCGGTTTTATGATCCACGCTTATCCAGCTCTATTACTTTGCGCGGTCATGAAATTATGCAAACTACCAGGCAATGGATTAAAGAGCTTGGTTACACGGTTATTTATGGTGATACGGATTCAACGTTTGTGAGTTTACCCGATGAACTTGATCCACAGGGTTGTAAAGCAATCGGCAAGCAACTCGCTATAACAATTAATGAAAAGTGGCAACATACTATAAAACAACGCTTTGCTACGCAAAGTTATTTGGAAATAGAGTTTGAAACACTTTATAGCCCATTTTTTATGCCAACCATACGTGGTAAAACCACCGGTTCAAAAAAACGCTATGTTGGTCAAGTACAAACAGGCTACGAAAAAAAGCTGGTGTTTAAAGGTATGGAAACCGTGCGCAGTGATTGGACACAATTAGCACATGAGTTCCAAACTGAGCTTTTTGAAACGTTATTCAGCGACACTTTTAACGTTGCAATGTTACACCCTATTATTGAAAGCTACATTAGCCGGTTATATGCCGGAGAATTTGACGATAAACTCGTATACAGGAAAAAACTCGGTCAGCATTTGGCTGATTACCAAAAAAACATCCCTCCCCAAGTACAAGCCGTTAAAAAGCACCAAGCAACTCACCCAGAGTTTGAGATAAGTAAAGGTCAAATAGTTGAATATGTATATACAACGTCAGGTGCTCAATTATATCTCGTTGACCATAAGTTTGATTATGCAATTTACGTAGAAAAACAGATCAAACCAATTGCTCAAATGATATTAACTCCCCTCAACCAAGACTTTATTAGTTTAAAAAAAGCGCAATTAAACCTCGGTATATAATACCAAATGTAGGGATAGTGTATCTTTTACGGTAACAAAATAAGAACATTTGGTTTGAGTCGGTTTGTTTATAGTCCCTAAAACAACATTATTTGTCCCGTTTTTGTTTATTATTTGGTGTTTATTTACAATTTAGTTTAAATAAAAGTAAACAGATGTTGGCAGTATTCGTTTTTTTGTTTAGTATCTTTGTGTGTTCGAAACCTAAATGTTTCGATAGTTCACAAAAACGAAACAAAAATAACCACAAGATAGTGGTCCCAGGGAGAATCAAATGTTAAATAATAAAATTTCAAAAGCTGTTCGCTTAGCGATTGCTTTTGGTGCTGCATCAACAGCTGTGTTTTCTGCAAGCTCAATTGCTGCTGAAGAAGGTGCAGAAAAAGTTGAACGTATTCAGGTAACAGGTTCACGTATCAAAAGAACAGATTTAGAAAGCGCTAGCCCTGTACTTGTACTTGATCGCTCAGATATTGCTGCAAGTGGTCAGATTAGTATTGGTAATATTTTACAGCAAATTCCAGCTGCGGGTGCTGCATTAAACACTGCTTTTAACAACGGCGGTAATGGTGCTACTAATATGGATTTACGTAACCTTGGTGCTCAACGCCTACTAGTTTTAGTAAACGGTAAGCGCTGGGTTTCATCTTTAGGTTCAACAGTTGATTTGAATACTATTCCTGCTGCTTCAATTGAGCGTATTGAAGTTGTAAAAGATGGAGCTTCAGCAATCTATGGTTCTGATGCAATTGCAGGCGTTGTAAATATTATCACACGAAAAGATTTTGATGGTGTAGAGCTTTCAGTTTATGGTGGCGAAAACTTAAAATATAATGATGGTCGTCAATATTCAGCTGATTTAACTATTGGCACCACCTCTGATAAAGGTGGATTAATGATGAATGTTAGTCACGTGACTCAAGCTGAAATTTGGGCTGGTGACCGTGATATTTCTTCGAAAGGTAATAGTTCAACAACAGATAAAGGTCGCCTTCGTTTAACCTCAAGTGCGATATCTTCCTCGCTTAGAGATGACTTACTAGCACAGGGATATACCGAGAATAATGCTGGAAAGTCTAATGCTGGATTTGACTTGGTTCCTAATGGAGCAGGTTCAACTGTAGGTATTGGTTCATTTAGAGATCGCGATGGTGATGTATACAACTACGCACCTGAAAACTATCTATCAACCCCACAAGTACGTAATAGTATGTATGTCCAAGCATTTTATGATTTATCTGATGATGTTAGGGTTGTTTCTGACTTTATGATGACGAACCGTGAATCAACTCAGTTATTAGCTGCTATGCCTCTTACTATTGGTGCATCTTTTGGTGCTGCTGCAAGCCGCGTTGATATTCATAAAAATAACATCTATAACCCTTTCGGTGAAACTTTATACGGTGATTCTGCACGTTCAGGCGTTGACGGATATGTACCTTATGCTGGGCAACGTCGATTTGTAGAAGCTGGTAATCGTATTTATAGACAAAATGATACAACATACCGTGCAATGGTTGGTTTAGAAGGCAGTGTTGGTGATACATCTTGGGTGTGGGATGCGTCATACATTTATGGTAAAAATAGCCAAGATGTTTTGACCACAGGTTTACTTAATTTAACACGTATCAACCAGGCGCTTGGAGATAACTGTAATGTGTCTACATCATGCGTGCCACTTAACTTATTTGGTGGTTTAGGGTCTATAACACCTGAAATGGTCGATTATGTAACCTTCGATAGTGTATCTCGTCAAGGTCTAGAACTAAAAGATTATACCGTAAACTTCGCAGGCGATGCATTTGAGTTACCAGCAGGTGTGGTTGGCATGGCTATTGGTCTAGAGCGTCGTGAGGAAAGCGGTTACGATACTCCAGATCCATTAACACAAAGTGGTGAATCATCAGGCAACCAGCGAGATGCTACTGGTGGAGGCTTCCGATTAGATGAAGCTTATATTGAGCTTTCAATACCTGTGCTTGAAGGGTTAACTATTTCACCAGCAATCCGTTTTTCAGACCACAGTGCATACGGTAGTAATTCTACAGCTAAAGTAGGTGTAGAATACCGCCCAATTGACGATATTTTATTACGTGGTACATGGGCTGAAGGTTATAGAGCACCATCGATTTCAAACTTATATGCAGGTAATGCTGATTCATATCCATCATTAACAGATCCATGTAATTCTGTAGAGGGTAAAGTACCAGCTCTACCTGGTTGTGCTGGCGTTCCAGATGGATATGCTCAAGCAAATACACAAATTCGTATTACAAATGTATCGTCACCAGATCTTAAACCAGAGGAATCTGAGTCAAAAACATTTGGCGTTGTATATAATCCAAGTTATATCGATGGTTTAGAATTCACAATTGATTACTATGATATTGAAGTTACAAATTCAATCGGACGTTATGGTGCATCAAGACTTTTAAATGAATGCTCAACGGGTGATAACGCTAAGTCTTGTGATTATATAGATCGTGATTCGAACGGTAATGTTGTTGACTTACGTAACTTCTTACAAAATTCAGGTGATTATAACGTTGAAGGTATTGATTTTTACACGGCATACAAATTTGATACTGAATTTGGTAGCTTTAAAACGTCTCTAGATTTGTCGTATGTGATGACAAATGAATTTGATGGTGATGATCAAGTTGGAATTCAATTTGGTAATGCTGGTTTTCCTGAATATAAAGGCACATTTGCAGTTGATTGGTCGATGGGAGACTTTGATGCTCATTGGCAAACTCGTTATGTAGATCGTTTACAAAACAATTACGATGTATTATATGGAGCAGAAAACTACCCAGGTATGGCCGCTGAAATTGGTTCTTACTTCATACATGATGTTTCTGTTGGTTACGCATTAGATGCTTACAATACCAAATTATCATTAGGTATTGAAAATTTATTTGCTAAAGAGCCATCACCAGAATATAGCAATAACGATATTGCTATTTCTACTAACAACTTCTCAGTTACTGAGTATGATGTAAATATGGACCGCTTCGTATACCTACGAGCAACTATAAAGTTTTAATATTTTAAAATACTAAAATACTAAAATACTAAAATACTAAAATACTAAAATACTAAAATACTAAAAGCCACTGTTGAGTGGCTTTTTTATTGAGTCAAAATAATTAAGTAAAAACTATAACTGGATTGGAGTACATGCAAAAGAAATATATAGAAAAGCTCATGCAAGGAAACAACTATAAACTCCACACTATTTCAAGGGTGCTGTACTACGCATCTGTGTTTCTATTTATTAGAGTTCGGATTAGTCAATCAGAACTCCTTCTTATTTTAAAACGACAAATATCATTATTTTTCTATCGCTTGCCGCTTGCCGCTTGCCGCTTGGTGTACCTTATGATTGCATCGTGTTTATTCTATGCAATTGAGAATATTATCTAACCAAGGGTAACAGGTGTAACTATTTGGCAATTAATAGAGTACAACTTCAATTCTTTTTAAGATCTAATTAAGATCTAACCTATGGATTACCATTAGACCTTTTATACATAGCTTAAAATAATATGATCTCAAATTTATAAAGTCAATTTAGTCATTGATTTTTATTGTTTTTTATTGTTTTTTATTGTTTTTTATTTCCCCCCGTATATGTTGCTTTCGTTAACAGGAACTCATAATTTATATCAATAAAAAGGGTGTAAGCAATACGTTGCAATAATCGTGTATTGTCCGCTTTTGTTTTTTTACTGTAAATTTTTTGATTTTAAAGTTAAATAACAGTTGACCATACACTGTCCCTGATATTAGTATCTCTTTCAGCAATTTCGGTACTTAGATATTATAAATAGTAATAAGTTCCTTTTTTGTTTGAATTTTATACTAATAATCATATGAAAAATATGACCAGGGAGAATCAAATGTTAAATAGTAAAGTTTCAAAGGCAGTTCGTATTGCGATCGCTTTTGGTGCTGCTTCAACAGCGGCATTTTCTGCAAGTTCGTTTGCAGCTGAAGATGAAAGTGTAGAAAAAGTTGAACGTATTCAAGTTACTGGCTCACGTATCAAGCGTACTGATCTTGAAGGTACAAGTCCTGTATTTTCTATCTCTCGCAGTGATATTGATGCATCAGGTGAGTTATCTGTTGCAGATGTATTAAGAGACACAAATTTCAACTCATTCGGTTCTTTCTCAGAATCTTCAGGTTTTGGTAGTGGTGCTCAGGGTACTGCAACTGTTTCATTACGCGGCATGGGTTCAGGTCGTACTTTAGTGCTTGTTGATGGTAAGCGTCTAGCTCCATCACCTGGTTCATCTGGCTCGACAGTTGATTTGAATACAATTCCATTTGCTGCGATTGAGCGTATGGATCTAGTAACTGATGGTGCATCAGCTATATATGGTTCTGACGCGGTAGGTGGTGTTATCAACATCATTCTTCGTAAAGACTTTGAAGGTTTTAATGTAACTGCTCAGGCTCAAAGACCTTCAAATGAAGGTGGCGATCAAGAGTCTGTATCTTTCACATTCGGTACATCAAACGAGAAAGGTAATATCATCATGAGCTTAGAGCATGATGTTAAAGACATCATCTATACTCGTGACAGAGATTATTTATCAGCTAACATCGCTGATAACTTTGAAGACTCGACTGGCGTAAGTATGAGTGCTCGTAATATTGAGTACACTGTTAAGAATGCTGCTGGAGAATTCCGTACAGAATACCGCCCGGCACAACTTGCAGGCGTTAGCTTATGTGATGACCGTTTTGTTGGTGTAATGCCACATGGTGGTGAGAGATATCCTGACTCTACAGTATGTCCATTCGATCATACTAAATTTTCAGCACAAACATCTAAACTTGAACGTACCAATCTATATACATTTGGTCGTTATAGCCTAACGGATGATATTGAACTTTCAATTTCATCATTAGCGACACGTAAAGCATCATTTGGACGTTTTGCTCCAGCCGCTGGTTCATTTAATGTAACAGGTACAGATCTTGCTGCAGATAGTATCCAACTAGCCGCAGGTGATGAAGTTACTGCTGCAAAAGCTAATTGGCGTTTTGCTGATAACGGTAATCGCGATGGCCGTACAGAAGAGTTAATGATTGACTTTAAAATTGGTCTCGACGGTATTACCGATTGGGGTAACTGGACTACAGGTTTCCAACGTAACCTTAACCGTATTAACCAACATGGTTCTGGCTATGTTAACAAGATTTTTGCAGAGCAATTTGCTAAAGAAGGTACTTTAACAGACCCGACTTCAATTGCTTTAATGCAGCATACAATCATCATTGATAATAAATCAGACTACACAAGCGCGTTTGCTGGTGTTGGTTTCGATAGCTTAGCTGAATTACCTGGTGGTGATTTAGGCTTATATATTCATGGTGAATTTATGAGCACAAACTTTAAGCGCACAGTTGATCCTCTAAGTGATGCTAATGCGGTTATTGGTTCGGCTGGTGGTTCAACTATCGGTGATAGAATAAGTAGAGCAGTAGCTGTTGAAGCTTCATTACCTGTGCTTGATAATTTAGATATTACTTTAGCTGCACGTTATGATAGTTACTCTGATTTCGGTTCAAAAGTGTCACCTCAAATCGGTGTGAAGTATGACTTCATGGAAGGTTGGGCTGTACGTTCTAGCTGGGGCAAAGGTTTTGCTGCACCGACATTTGGCGCATTATTCACAAAGAGTCAAGGTTTCCCATGGACTTATGTTGAAGGTGAAGGTTGGTCTCAAATTGAACAAAATTCAATTGGTAATAAAGACCTTGAAGCAGAAGAATCAGAAACATTCAATATTGGTTTGATTGGTGAAATTACTGATGGCGTTTCATTCACACTTGATTACTACAGTATTAAACTTGAGAATGAAGTAACATCTTACGATCGTTATAGAATCTTAGATGATATTGAAGACGGAAATGTTCCACCGGCACCAAATGGCGTAGAGTTTAATGCGTCAGGTTCACCAGAACGTTTCTTCGTCAGCTATGTAAATGATGGCCAAACAAAACAGACAGGTCTTGATTTTAATATCAATAGTCGTTTTGAAACTGATTTAGGTACATTCTCAGCTAAATTAGCTTATAGCCACATTTTTGAGTACTTGTCACCATATAATGGCGATGCAAATAACCTAGTAGACCTGATTGGTTTAAGAGACCGTCCTCAAGATCGTTGGACTGCAACATTTGGTTATAATATCTCAGATCATAACGTAACATTAGTTGCAAAATATATTGACTCACAGCTAAATGACTCTGAGTATAATGCAGATTGTAAGTGTTACACTGTAGATCCTGATGCTAGCGATACTGATAATGTTGCGACTTATGTAGATTCACATACAGAACTAGATCTATCATATGCTTACAATGTTAGCGATGATCTTAAAGTTTCTGTAGGTGTTCGTAACCTAACAGACGAAACACCTGAGTTCCAAGATCCAATCACACAGTCAAAATTCAGTGCTGATGTATATAGCATTCAAGGCCGTGTAGCTTATGCAGGCTTTAACTTTAACTTCTAATATTTTTAGATACTAAAGTTTAATTATATAATGGTTTGCTTGCTTTTTAATTAAAGCAAGCAAACCTTTTTATTAATATCCATTTATTTTTGACACTTCAAGTTAAGTAATAACATTAATTTATTCATAGCTTTATAATTACTCCCCCCCTTTTTTTGTTGATTTAAGTTGGTAAGTATTTTCTTAGCAAGAAAAATAACATTAGATACATTTATCTTTTTTACATATTATATTAGGCGTAATAAATTTTACTATCCTAAGTTAACCTAGCAAGTTACAACTATTTATTGATGAAACTAGATTTTCTTTATCCAAAAATACTAACGTTGTAAAAAATAGAATGCGTTTTTAGTTTATCGCTATATTTAATAGAATAGCCGATATTGCTAAGCGTCTTAAGTACTGTTGAATTAAGGGGTGAGTTCAAACTACGTTAAAAACCCTAGTGGGTTTTATTAATAAGCTCATAAAAAGTGCTTCAGCTGAGTTTACCCCCTTGCAACTGACGCGTACCTCATTATAAAAAATTATAAAGCACATGCGGAGGTGTTAGCGAGAAATATAAGGATATTCACTTGAGATTCAATTAAACACGAATAATCTCAAAGGAAAAACTTATGCATTAAGTAACCTTAAACAGCTTAACTAATATAAAGTGTGATGAGTCCACAGTTCTTAATCTTGAAGACACTGGTGTTTAGATAATTGTCTGTAATTACAAAGAAATACATGACTGAACGCCTTTATGATCTCAATTATGTATATCTAAATAAATTATTATTTCATTTAAATAAGATTTGAGTGCTAGGATTGTTAAAGGTATTTCAATTACGACTTCTTTTATAATATAAGTGACTTTAATGATTTTTAGTTTTTTACTAATATTGACCACCGCTGTGACCACTTACCTTATAGTTAAAAAAATAACGGTGAGAAAACTTCTATCTAGCAGTCAACATGAAGACCATAAGCAATTAAATCAGTTCAATAATACGCAAAAAATGATAGATGATATGCCGCTGATGATAGTTGTTGAAGATAAATATCATCAACGTTTAATGTGGAATGAGTCTTTTGAGAATACATTTAGTAAGCAGTGGGATGAAAATAATCGAGCTTATAATACTAACTCTTTAATTGCTGATGTTTTTATTACACAGAATAATGAGGTATTACACTCTCAAGTTTGCCGCGAATATAACATTCAGCTTATTGATAATAATAGTAAGTTGGTAAATATATTTTATGTAAAGCAACCATACCTTGATTTAGAGGGAGGTGTAACAGGAGTGATGACCTTAATAACACAGGTTTCTGAAGTTGAAGAAGCGTTTACTCAAAATGATCTCATTCATCAGTATTTACCTCAACTAGTTGAAAATATACCTGGTGGATTTTGTCAACTTGAATACTTTAATAACGCAGAGGGGAGGTTTACTTATCTTTCTCTAGGAGCCCAAAAAATATTAGGGCTCGCTGACGACTATATTAATCATCGAGGTGTTGTTGGGTGCATTTCACCTTCGGTTGTTGATCAAGACCGTGTAACAATTGCTAAAGCGTTTAAAGAAGGCGCGAGCAAGGGAGAAAATATCGATTGCCAGTTTCGTTATAAATCTAAGAATGAAATCCGTCGATGCCGTTTTATTGCAATTGTAAACCCTCAGTCACTACCTGAAGATGAAGGGGCTTCATGGCATGCAATACTATTTGATATCACAGAAAAATTACAACGGAAAAACAATGTAAATCTGAATGAAAATAAAGCTATTGATGAAAAAGGTGACCTATGGCATGTATTTTTAGATGATGAAAAATTAATTAATTTACTAGATATGTGCCAGGTTAGTTATCAACAACGAAATATAAAAGACTTTAAAGACGAATTTAAAAAGCCGGTATTTATTATAGTCTGTGAAGATGATTTAGATGTTTATTTAGGCTGTGATAAAGTAAGGAAATTAGCTGAATTTTCTGGTCGAATAATTGTAATTACTAAAAATAAAGATGATATTTATCATTTGCAAAATAATTTAATTAAAATATCTTATGAATCAATCAATGTAGTGACACTTAAAGAAGCATTTAAAATGCTTGCTCAGGGTATACAGAAAAAGAATAAAAAAGATCTTCCACGAAAACTCAGTGGCAATATTTTAGTTGCAGAGGATAATCAAGTTAATCAGTTATTAATACAAAAACAGTTCGAAAGTTTTGGTTTAAAAGTAACACTTGCAGATAACGGAAAGACCGCGTTTGAATTACTAAATACTAAACCATTCCAAATGGTAATCACTGATTGCAATATGCCGATTTTAGATGGCTTTCAATTAACCTCAAAAATTAGACAGCACCGCGACGTTGCAGTGAAGTGTATTCCAGTAATTGGGATGACCGCAGATGATTCAAAAGAGATAATTAATAAAGCGCTTACAGGTGGAATGGACTGTGTGATATTTAAGCCCTATTCACTAGCTCAACTGTACGAAACGCTTGTTGAATATCTACCACCATACGTATTATTAAACAGCCGTGAGGAACAGCTTAAAGACTCTCTCAGTGACGAGGTTTCATTGTCGCACTGGGTAACGGTATTTGGCAATAAGCAAGATGCACTTGCGATGGCACATGTTTTCCATGATACGTTGAAAAAGGATCTCATTGATTTAAACCATGCGTGTGCGATAAACGATGCCAAACAATATGAAAAAGTACTCCATCGAATAAAAGGCTCAATAGTGATGGTTAAAATAAAAACACTTGCGAGTAAGATAAAGGCATGTGAAATACAGCTAGCTGAAGAAGGTATTACTAAAAACAATAAATCTGTAACATTAATAAGTGAATTAACGATATTAAATAACATGGTTGCTAGTTGGTTAGACAAAGTGGATTAAATACTGGGTTCATCTTGGCCTAATATATAAAATAAGCTTATAATTTAATTGAATCATCTATCTAATTTTATAACTTAACAATTTAGTGAGTAAAAAATGAAAGAAGTTAAAGCATTTATTAAATCAGCTAGCCTTATTGAGCTAGAAAAAGCACAAGCATTACTAGGTGCTGCAATAGCAAAACATACTGAGCAACAACAAGCAAAACAAGACGTACTAGACCTGTTAAAAGAAAAAGGTTTAACTCTTGAGGATTTGCAAGATATCGTTGGCGATAAGCGTACCAAAGTATTACCGAAGTACCGTATTGAACATGAAGGTAAAATAGTTGAGTGGACCGGTAGAGGTAAGCGTCCTAAAGCATTTCAAGATGTTGATTTAACCAAACACCTAGCTTAATGTTTTGGGAGGCCGAGTGCCTCCCATATTAGTTTTCTTTCTTATTCATTAGTTGCAGTCATTAAATGAGTTATGTATTAAGGCCTTACCAACAAGAGGCTGTTGCACGTACTGTTGCCTTTTTTAGAAAGACAGATTCTCCTGCTTTAATTGTTCTCCCCACTGGTGCAGGCAAAAGTTTAGTCATTGCCGAGCTTGCTCGTATTGCTAAACAGAAAATACTCGTATTAGCGCATGTAAAAGAACTCGTTGAACAGAATGCGCAAAAGTATGAAAGCTTTGGCCTAGCAGCGAGTGTTTTTTCTGCTGGGTTAAAACAAAAATCCTTATCTGAGCAAGTTACTTTTGCAAGTATTCAATCGCTTTCTCGTAATTTAAATCAACTCAATGAACATTATTCATTAGTAATTATTGATGAATGTCACCGAGTCAGTGGTGATGATAAAAGCCAATATGCTAAAGTAATTGATGCGTTAAAACGTCATAATGCAAAGTTAAAAATATTAGGCTTAACCGCGACTCCTTATCGCTTGGGGATCGGGTGGGTGTATCATCGTCATTACCATGGTTTTGTGCGAGGGAATGCTGAGAGTCCATTTAAAGAGTGCATTTTTGAATTGCCGCTTCGTTACATGATTAAACACCAATTTTTAACACCACCGAAAGAGCTTGATGCGGCAATCAGTCATTATGATTTTTCGTCGTTATCGAGCAATGCATTTGGTCAATATAGTCAGCAAGATTTAAATCAATTATTGCAAGCGAATACTCGCGCTACACAAACGATCTGTGAAGATATAGTAAAGCACAGTGAAAACCGTGAAGGTGTCATGATTTTTGCTGCGACGGTTCGCCATGCGCAAGAAGTTGTTGGTTATTTACATGGACAAAGCTGTGCACTGATCACGGGAGATACCGGTCATAGTGAGCGAGATAAAATAATTGCAAAATTTAAGCAAAGACAATTGAAATTTTTAGTGAATGTGTCAGTGCTTACTACTGGTTTTGATGCCCCCCACGTTGACTTTATTGCTATTTTAAGGCCCACTGAATCGGTTAGCCTTTATCAGCAAATAGTTGGGAGGGGGCTGCGTTTATCATCAGGGAAAAGTGATTGCTTAGTTATTGATTATGCGGGTAATGGCTTTGATCTTTTTCATCCTGAAGTTGGCAGTAAAAAAGGTAATAGTGATAATGAGCCTGTGCAGGTACTTTGTCCTGGGTGTGGGTTTGCTAATATTTTTTGGGGCAAAATAGACGGCGCAGGAAAAGTCATTGAACATTTTGGTCGTCGCTGTAAAGGCTTGCTTGAAGATGAACATGGCTATAAAGAGCAATGCGATTATCGGTTTCGTTTTAAGGAATGCGACAACTGTGGAACACAAAATGATATTGCTGCCAGAGAATGCCATTCTTGCCATGCTATAATGGCAGATCCTGATGACAAGCTGCGAGCAGCACTGAACTTAAAAGATGCGCTAGTACTGCGTTGCAGTGGCTTAAGCGTATCTACTTTGGTAAACCATACGCAGATTATTAAGCTAACTTACTTTGACGAAGATGGTGCAAGTTGCGATGAAATATATGATTTTTCAAAACCGGGGGCGCGCTACATTTTTAATAAGCAATTTGGTAAACGTACTAATAATGGGCAAACACCGGTTGATTATAAACTGGCCGAACAAGTCATCGAAAATGAAACATTATTGGTAGCGCCCGATTTTGTGATTGCCCGAAAAAGTAAAAAATATGGCTGGAAAGTCGCAGATAAATTGTTTGATTATCAAGGCAGCTTTAGAAAAGCGAATCAGTTAAGTCGTTAATTCACTTAACTGATTTTATGACCGATCTAAGTTTACACTTGGAGGGGGTTATTCGTAATTATACTAACGTACTAATCATTACCATCCATTAATCCCCAACCATCCCCATAACCTTTATAGCCATTGGCGATACTTTCTAAATACTGCTCTGTTTGGCCTAGTAGAGTGTGATCTGGCACCATTTCAACTTGTGTAATTACTTCCCAAATACCCGTGTCTTCACACTGTACTAATTCGGTTGCAGGGGCGAGCTCATCTTCAGCTATGGCTGTGGCGAATGTTTCAGCATCGCTCTTTTGTTCAAATAAAATATAAAAATCAATTTTGTGCATGCGTGCTAAATCAATACCAGCAGCCGCTATTTCTGTTAAAAGTTGGCCATTGTCATCATCAGGAAAGTGCATTTAAAAACCCAGTAAAAATAATTCAAATTAGTTAGTGCCATTGTAACTAAAATTAAGCGCTTTAGCGTACTAATTTTCACATTTGAGTTACTGCGCCCAAGCATATCGATATGTTACTATTTCAACCTTGATGGTTGATTGTTTTTAAGTAGGGGTATTACTTGCCGATTCGGATCGTAACACGCATTGTTTTTATTGTTTGTTTTTGTATAACTACACATATTTTTGCGGCTTCATTAGTCGTTAATGATTATGAAATAAATGGGATCAATGGTGATCTTAAGAATAATGTAGCGCTTTATTTAAAGCAGTTAGAGGGCGAAAAGGCTAATCGTGCGCTGCTTAACCATGCAAAAAAACAAGTTGAGCGAAGCCTAAGAGCGCTTGGGTACTATAAGCCTGCGGTTAAATTAAACTTTGACCACGGGTCACAAAAACTCATTGCAACTATTGAGCGTGGCCCTGTTACTCGTATAAGTAATGTTAATATCACAATAAATGGAGCGGGTAGAACAGACCGCTTACTTGCAAGTACGATTGAAAGTATAAAAATAAAACAAGGCGATATTTTAAATCATAGCGATTACGATACTGCGCGTAAAACTCTAGAAGCACAACTTCTCGAACTTGGTTATTTTGATATGAAATGGCAAGCGCATAAACTCGCTATCTCGTTAAAAAGTAATAGTGCTGACGTCGTGCTAACAATCGATACCGGTGAGCGTTATCAATTTGGCGATCTGATAATTACAAAAAACACGCCTGCAGAAAAATACATTCGTTCACTTGCAAAATTTTCTCAAGGGGGCAGCTATAAAGCAACCAAGGTTGCAGATTATAACTTAGCCCTTTCAAGTACGCCATATTTTACCAGTGTCCGGGTTTATGCTGATATTGCTAACCGTGCAAATAACCAAGTGCCAATTAATGTGGATGTGTTACACAAACCAGCGAATAGTTATGAAATTGGTGGTGGCTTTAATACGGATTTTGGGCCTAAAGTTCGGTTTAAATGGTCAAAACCATGGATCACTGACGATGGCCATTTTTTAGAGAGCAATTTAAACCTTTCAGCAAAACAGCAAGACATATCTTTTAGTTATACGGTGCCGGTTGATGATCCTAATGATGATCTTTGGCGTTTTTCTGCGGGCTATAAATTAGAAGATGAAGTGACTGAAGACATCTACAGTAGGATTTTGACTGGTCAATTACAAAGGCAGTGGCTAACAGAGGATGATTGGGTACGTACAGTATTTCTTCGTCGAGATCATGAAACTTACCGAATTGGTGACGAACAGCAACAAAACTCAAAAATGTTTATGCCGGGTATTAGTTACGCAAAAAAAGAGACAAAAGGTGGAACAACACCTTATTGGGGTGAGCAATGGCTGGTATCAGCAGAGTTTGCGCTTGAGGATGTGTTGTCTACAACGAATATCGCTAGGGTGCAATTTCAAACTGCATGGTTACGTACTTACCTTAACAAACACCTTGTATATTTACGGGCAAATGTAGGGGCAATGCTTGTGGATGATATTAATAATGTACCCTTGTCGTTACGTTTTTTTGCTGGTGGCGATCAAAGCGTACGTGGTTTTTCATATCAATCAATATCACCAGAAGATGAAGAAGGGCGCTTGATTGGCGCCAAGTACTTACTCTCAAGCACCGTGGAATATAATTATCAATTTGCACAAAACTGGCGTGTAGCCTTATTTGTTGATAGCGGTACAGCTACGAATGACTTTTCTGATCGGGTAGAAGTGGGGGCTGGATTTGGTTTTCGTTATTTAACGCCAGTAGGGCCAATTCGAATTGACCACGCATGGGGACTTACGAAAGAAAGTAAAAGTACGCGTTTAAGTATTACTATAGGGCCAGAAATTTAATGTCAATTACGAAAAAAGTTACAGCCGTCTTAACCGCTCTTTTATGCACTCTTGTTGCAGTGGTTTTTTGTTTGCTTTTTACCGCGCCAGGTAACCAGTTAATTGCATATAGTGCAAACAACATGGTGGATGGATTAAAGATAGATATTAAAAAAGGTCGATTTTTATACAATGACCCATTCGATGTTAAATTTAAAAATGAAAGTATAGATTTCACAGCCAAGCAACTAAAACTGGATTTATACTGGTGGCGTTGTGAGGGGTTATGCATTGAAAATATCAGCGCGCAAACTATCAATGTTTCTTTAGCCGCAAGTACAGAGCCATTACCAAAAATCTCAGAAGACGTGCAGCTCGAGCAAAGCAACACCATTGAGCTACCCATTGATATTTACGTGAAGAGAATAGCTGTTCCTACATTTACATTAAAACACCCAAGTGCTGATGTAACGGTTAATAACTTTATATTGGCAGCTTCGGCGGCACAATCAACTGTTGTGTTAAATAACCTTAGTGTGGCGAAAGTAAAGGTTATATTAAAATCAGTGGAGCCAACACCCAGCGAACCTTTAGTTGCACTTGCAGCACTGCCGGATATTCACTTTACTTCAGCGTTGAATATGGTCGTTGAGCGGTTTGATGTAAGCAATGTCAATATTGTTCAAGAACAAAGCAGTCATGATATTAATAATATTAATGGAGCATTTTCAATTGATGGTCCACGTATTGAATTAACGTCTTTAAGTGCTGATTATTTACAGTGGCAACTCGCGAGTCAGTTAAATGCAACATTAACCGAAAAGACACCTATAACGGCTACAATTAGCCTAGATCATCCCGCACACCATATTGCATTGGATGTATCTGGCGATTTGCATAGTTTAGCACTGGATATACAAACTCAGGGTGAATACCCATTGAACGCACAGCTTGAAGCTGATTTAAAAACGGAGAACTTTCCATTTTCAATCAATGCAAGTATCCAACAATGGCTGCTTGATGTGGAACATAACACGTTAAAGATTAATGATGTGCAATTATCTGGTAAGGGTAACGCTGATGACTACGCTATTAATTTAATTGCACAAAGCCAATTGGCCGCCTATCCAAAAGTACAAATCAAGTCAGTTTTAAAAGGGGGGCTAACCCATATCAAAGTTGATGATTTAGCCCTGCTTGCAAATGATAGTAAAGCAACCATGACTGCATCAGCAAGCTGGAACGACGGCATTAAAGGACAGTTTACTGGCTATCTTAAAAACTTAAAGGCACAGTATCTTACTGATACGCTCACGAGTGATGTATCAGGGCAATTAAAAGGGGCATTTAATATAGAGCAAGAAAACTGGCAGTTGGTGATGAATGATACACAGCTCACTGGCACCTTGAATGATATGGCATTTACCTTTGCATCTGACTTTGACATAAATAACTCACTCCATGCCCGAATCAATAAGTTTGAACTCTCTAGCGGCGAAAACACACTGGCCTTAAGTGGCGATGTGACAAAGCGGTGGAATATTAAAGGGAAACTTCACTTAAATAATACGATCCCAGATAAATTACCAATCACAGGGGGGGGCGATGGTAGCTTAGTGATCGCTGGAGAGCGTTTAGAACCGATTGTTAATTTAAACATTGCAATGCGTGATTTAAATTTTTCAGACATAGCAATAGAGCAGTTAGTTTTAAAAACAGATTTTAATTACGCTGCTGATTGGCAAACTAATGCAAGTTTAAAGGTTGAAAACGCCAATGTGTTGGGGCATAAAATTCAAACCTTAGCGATAAATGCCGCGGGTGATAAAACTGACCACCAACTCCAACTTGATCTAGATGCTTTGCAAGGGAAGGCGCAGTTTGAACTTGCTGGAAAATTCATAAATAAAGAGTGGCAGGGTAATTTAAAGGATGTGCTATTAACCGATAATGTTCTACGCTTTCGTGCTAAACCTGCTATTGCAATTAATATTAATACCGACAATGGTGATTTTTTAGTAAAGCAGCACTGTTGGCAAAGTGAAAATAGTAAATTATGTATTGATGAGTTAAATCAAAAAAATCAACAAGGTAAACTAAGTGCGAAGTTGGTTAACTTTGATTTATCACAGATCAAATATTTATTACCAGAGAATGTAATTACACAAGGTGACTTGAATGGTCATATTAACGCTAACTGGCAAGGGCGTGAATTAAGCGCCTTAACAGCCACGATCAATTCTCATGATTTAGTAACTACATTGATCAATGAAGAAAACCGTTATCGTCTACCGCTAGAGACATTCACCATAAACGCAATTGCGGATGCACAGACTGCGCAGTTTAATGCACGTTTAAACTCAAGTGTGATTGGCAACATTAATGCAGACTTACAGGTAACCGATTTAACAGACGCGCAAAATATGTCGGGAACGTTAGATATCGATAAAGTCTTACTCACTGATTTACAGCCACTTATTGGGACGCTTGAACAGTTAAAAGGTGCTATTAGTGGTCAAGTTGCAATCGCTGGGACGACAAACTCACCGTTATTAAGTGGAGAGCTTGATGTAACTGGGGTTAATTTACAGGGGGAACAGCTACCTGTTTCGTTAGTTGATTCAAATGTAAATATAGCATTTGATAAAACGACTGCTGTGTTAAAAGGAAAATTAAAGGATGGTGATGGCGGCTCACTAGATTTAACGGGTGATATTGATTGGCAAGGAGAAAAACCAGCGGTTAATTTAAGTGTATTAGGCAAGCAATTTTATGTCCGCGCGCAGCAAGGTGTGTTATTTAAAGTATCGCCGGATTTAAAAATTAGCTTGGCAGATGATACTTTTAAACTAGCAGGTCAAGTTGTTGTACCCTATGGGCGTATAAAGATCGAAGAGTTACCCGAAGGGGCTGTGCAAGTTAGTGATGATGAAATAATTGTAGATAAGCAAGTTGAGCAAGCCGATGTTGTGCCCTTCAATTATGATATAAACTTGAAGTTGATTGTTGAAAATGATGTGCGGATTGATTCATTTGGCCTAGAATCAAAAATAGAAGGGGACTTAGCAATTAGTTTAAATCAACAAACGCCAATGATAGCAACGGGTGAGTTGAACTTACGCCAAGGCACTTATCGATCATTTGGCCAAGATTTGATCATTCGAACAGGGCAAATTGGTTTTAGCGGTTCGATTGAAAAGCCTTATCTTAATATTAAGGCAATACGTCATCCTGAAAACACAGCTAATGGCGTAATCGCAGGTGTGACGTTAACAGGGAATGTAGAGCATCCTTCTTTAAAGGTTTTCTCGGAACCTGCAATGGATCAAGCGCAATCATTAGCGTATCTACTAAATGGTCAGCCATTGGATGAAGGCAACAGCTCATCAGATGCAATGTTAGCTCAACTTTTGCTTTCACAAGGTGTAAGCCGAAGCGAAGGGGTTGTATCTAAAGTTGGTGAACGTTTTGGTTTTTCTGATGTTAGCTTAAGCTCAAAAGGCAGTGGAGATAACACTAAAGTTGAAATATCGGGGTATTTAGCACCCGATATTAAAGTTAAATACAGTGTTGGGATTTTTGACTCATTAAGTGAGGTTGCAATGCGTTATCAACTAATGTCACAGTTATATATTGAAATTACGAGCAATATAAACCAGAACGTTGATATTCTTTATAAGTTTGACTGGGAGTAAAAAGGCGCGATGCTAAAGCTGGTACTAGTATGCTTACTATTTACATTTAATGTTAGATCGAATACTGAGCAAACAGTGCGCTTTTCTGCGGGAAGCCATCCGTATCCGATTGAATTATTAAAGCTAGCATTGGGCAAGTCAGAAATAAAGATGTTACCTGAAGAGATCGGTAGTATTCCTACACAAACACGTGCAATACGTTTATTAGGTGAAAAAAATGGTATCGACGTATTTTGGGGCGCAACAAGTTCAACGTGGGAAAAGCAAGCAAAGGCAATTTTAATCCCGATAGATAAAGGGTTACTTGGTTATCGTATCCCTTTAGTTAATATTAAAGATAAAGAATTATTTGCTAATGTAACTCACTCAGGGCAATTACGAACTTTTCTATTTGGTTTGAGAGAAGACTGGCCAGATACCGCAATTTTTATTAATAACGAGTTACACACGCAAATTTATGGTCAAGGTGCAGATCCTATTGAAATGCTAAAAGCGAGGCGAATCGACGCATTACCTTATGATATTTTTGATTTAGCACAAAATTATGGTGATGATATTGTTCATGACAAATATATAGCAATACGTTACCCATCAGCGCTTTACTTTTTTGTTGCGAATAAAGATGCCATTTTATATGAGCAAATTAAATCGGGCTTATTAGCAGCGATTGCCGATGGATCCTTTGATGAGTTATTTAATCGTTATTTTGCTAAAACTATCGAACTGGCAGATCTGAAAAACCGCCGAATTATTGAACTTGCAAATCCTTTACTCCCGCTAAGTGCACCAATTCACCAACCACATTTTTGGCTTGATAAAAAAGCGTTAACCAAATAATGTAGCACCACAAAAAATAAAATAAGTTGTGGGATATGTTGAAAAAATCATGCTTAGCTGCAGTTGCACTAATACTAAGTCAAACCAGTGTTGCGAAAACAGCTGCGCAGCCAACAGCGAGTAGTGTTATAAACAGCGCCAGCGCACAAGAGTGGCGAATAGTTGATGCTGACAATATACTAAAAATCACGTTACCAACGGGATCTGCATATATCGAGCTCAACCCCTTACTTGCTCCTAAACATGCTGAGAATATAAAGCAACTTGTGCGTGATGGATTTTATAAAGGGCTAAGTGTTTATCGTTTTGTAGAAGGCTTTGTTGCGCAAGGTGGTGATGCAAGTGGTAAAAAAGCAATAAAAAATGCAAGCAAATCACTCCCTGCAGAATTTTACCTTACTACAGCAACGGCACTTAACATAACTGAACTTGATATCACCGATGGCTATGCGCCGCTAACCGGTTTTTTAAAAGGATTTGCTGTTGCGCAAAATGAGGCTCAAACACAAACTTGGCAAGTGCACTGTAATGGTGTATTCGCGATGGCTCGTGATAACAACATTAACAGTGGTGGAACAGAGTTTTATGTCACTATCGGTCATGGGCCGCGCTATTTAGATAGAAACATTACTGTGTTTGGACGCGTTATTGAAGGAATGGAACACTTTAATCGTTTATCTCGAACACCAATAGAAGGTGAACTCTTTAACCCAATTGCAGATATACACGTTTTAGCTGACATTGCAAAACACGATACAAGTCAATTTAAAGTGTTAAAAACGGATTCGAATGCCTTTAAGTCACTTATTAAAGCGCGCCAAAATCGCAGTGAAGAATGGTTTGTTGAAACCCCAGATTATGTTGACGTATGTGGTATGCCAATTCCGACAAAACGATTGAAGAGCTAATTGAGGACACTAAACCCCGAACTAGCTCGGGGTTTAGGTTCTTGAATTCAAGTATTAAGTGCAATCATTATGCAGCCACCAGAACTTCTGATTGCCCCGTAAACATTACTGTCGGTTTATTTTCACTGCAAACGGCACATTATCGTGAGAAGTTGAGCGATATGGATTGATATCAAGACCTCCACGGCGTGTATAGCGAGCATACACTTCAAGTTCAGTGATGTTTAATTGCGCCATTAAATCACAATATATCCGCTCTACGCATTGCTCATGAAACTCATTGTGGGTTCGAAACGAAATCAAATAACGCAGCAAAGATTCTTTACATACTTGCTCACCAGTATAACGAATAATAATACTTGCCCAATCGGGTTGCGAAGTAATTAAGCAATTAGACTTAAGTAAATGGCTGTGCAATGTTTCACTCACCGTATTAGTGGAGGCTGGTTTAAGAGAATATGCATCCAAATGATAACTATCGATTTGAATATCTAACTCATCAATACATTCACCAGGTAATGGTGTGCACGGTAAGCAATTATAATCATTAGGGCTATACAAAACGACATCGATAGGCATTGAAACGCCAGCAGATAAATCGGCAATTAAAATAGCTTTTACGTCTTCAATCGAATCAAAGCGCGTTTGATTAAAGCTATTTAAATATAGTTTAAAAGACTTTGATTCAATGATATGACTGCTTTGACAAGGAAATATAAAGCTTGCGACTGCAACGACGGGTTTACCTTTAGTATTTAACCAAGAAAGCTCATATCCGGTCCAAATATCTTGGCCTTTAAATGGGAGAGCAGCTTCATTTATATCAAGTGCATCACGATTAAGTTTACGTGCAATAGGAAACAATAAACTAGGTGTGTAGGTATCTACATATTCTGTTGATTGGCCAAGTACACTGTCTTTTAATTCAGGTGAGTTGCTGTAATCTGTCATGTTAGCTCTTTTGTAGTTACAATAGCGCTATTATACCTAAAGCTTATGAGTTTCGCAGTATGTCTATCACCTCACAATTAGAGCAACTTCACCAATGTTTTGCTAAACGACAGTTAGAGCAGACGCAATTATTACCACGCATTGAACACGATAGTGATTGGCCAAGTCCGTGCGAGGTTGGTACTGCTGATGCAAAAGGGTTGATCCAATGGCAAGCGGTATGTCGTAGCCCCAAAGGCTCTTTAACTGATTTAGCTAATGCGCTTGATGTTAAATTTCCAGATGCGCTGAATGAGTATTATGGAACGTTTTTCGCGGGATGCATTACTGCAAAAATAGACGAACACGAAGTAGAGCTACTGCAAGCGTGGAGTATTGAAGATTTTGATCTACTTCAGCAAAATATTACCGGGCATGTATTGATGAAGCGCAAGCTTAAGCAAGACCCAACTGTATTTATAGGCTTAACAGATCAAGAGGATTTACTCGTCTCAGTGTTAATTACGACGGGTGAAGTATGCTTAGAATATGTAGGTAAAAAGCCACATCATATATTGGCTCCTAACCTAGCTGCATTTATTGAAGCACTTGTAGTTTAAAGTATAGATATTCGCGGAGTTAGATTTACTCCGCATTGTTTATACCCAAGCCACCTCAATATGTGAATTATGCATCTTGAGGTCGCTTGGGTATATTCGACTTTCAATGACCCTAATGTTATTGAAAATCCCACGATATATTAGAGACTAATCCACACGGCTCACATTTAAAATCAAATAAACCAAACCATGACTCAGGTAATTTCCAATCGCTGTTACAGCTAGGGCATTTACGCGCAAGTTCAGATGCTTTATCTGTGCCACCGACACGATATAAATAATAATACACTGGTTTTTTAGTTAAACAGGTGACCCGTTTTGCTATGTCTTTACCACGACGAGAAAGGTCGCTATCCAGATTTGATATTTCATCCAATGCAGGAAACTCACAGCGTGTTGCACCATTAATTTGAATTTGGTCACAGGCTTGCCAATCTTCTTGCCACTTGATTAGTGTTTTATAATCTCCGTTAGCAATAGCGGGGATCTTAAACAAGGGGACGGGTAAAAAATCATCACCACAATACAGCGGGCTACAAGTGTGAACATAGGTCGTGTATAAAATATAACTCGATGGCTCATGGCATTCATCAGCGCCATTAGAGTGGATATCTTGGCCTATCACTTTTACTTTTGGTGCAAGCAAGCCTGCGGCGTGTAATTTATCAATACTGTGTTTTACAAACGGACTATTATTGAGTGGATGCATTGCATCATTAGTAGGGCACATCACGCGCGTTATGAAATAACCGTCTTTTAAAACGGTTGGAAACTCTTCCCCCATTATTTGACCGTTAAAACGAAGTGCATTTACTAAGCGATTGATTGCTTGCTCAGCATTTTCAAGGGTCGTATCTTGGTAACAATCAAACGTTAAATCAACAACAAACATGGTGGGGTCTCAAATTATTTATTTTCTAGTAATGCCAGTAATCGGTCGAGCTTTGCTTCAAGGCGATCAAGTTGACTTGAATTATTTACAGCCTCTACTTTTTGTTGAGGTTGTTTTGCTAAATTATGAATAGACTCTGGGTTGTTTTTATATTGACTCACCGCGGCAATAATAACGGGTAAAGGGATCGTTTGTGTCAGTTTGCTTTTTGTCAAAGCAACAGTCGGGGTTTTTCCTTCATCTAGAAGGGCTTTAATCGCATCAAAAACAACAGCATTCATTCGGTTTATAAACTCTTTAAATAGGGCGTTACACAGTGCTGTGTAATACCGGACTATAATAACAGTAAGTTGGCTCTAGCCAAACAATTTACTGTTGGCGTAAACGTACATTTAGCTCATCAACCACTTCGCTCCAGTGAGCGTTTTGTTCTAAAGGTGTCGTCATAAAATAGTGGTGTGCTTCTTCCTAAAGTCGCTTTTGTAATGATATGTAGTGCCGTATCGTATTTATATCATACTCCTTGATGGTTACGTTAAACCAGTGATAGAACTTTATAATGAGTTATTAGAGTTTAACTCCCGCTGAATTTGCCTTTTAAAGCGCATAGGAATATACCTATAGTACTTAATGTATAAAAATTAAAATAAGCAAACGCTAATAAGGATTAACGATGACCGTCGAAACACAAAGTGAGACATTTCGAGTGCAATACATTGCTGCCGAAGATATCAGTATCGCAGCGAGCTTAATTTATCAAGCCTATCATGATGATCCTGTTTTACAGAAAATGCTTAATTACAGTGAAGCAGCCAAAGGGCCCTATGAGAAAAAACTACGTTCTTTAATTCGCGAAGAACTCAATACATTTTGGCAAGAAAAACAACCCTTGATAGGTTTATATAAAAATGAACGATTAAAAGCAGTAGCCAGTGTTTTTGAATCACAAAGCCAACTACAGGCGCAACGATATTGGCATTGGCGCTTAAAGTTAATGCTCAGTGCTGGCTATTTACAAACGAATCAGTTGATTGATAAAGAGCAAACGATTCGTGATGCCTTAGTTGAGCAAGGTAACTATTACTTTTTAGCCTTTATTGCGGTTGATCCGCATTTTCATGGTCAAGGGCTCGGCCGTTATTTACTGCGCGGTTTAGATGACCTTGTAAAAAGTAATAAAGAGTCAAGTGGAATGGCAGTGTTTGTAACGCAAGGAAAGCATACGGCTTTTTTCAAAAGTGAAGGCTTCACGTGTTTACAGACGCTTACCTTTAACAGCGTACAAGGTGAGCTGTTATTTAAATCGGCTCAATAACATTGACCCAATTAAAACGGCCATAATGGAAGTTTGCGTGTAGGATATATCTTACAGTGGTGTGCGCTTTATCAGTTAATTTTACGTATCTGTATTGTTTTTTTTATTTAATTCATTGTTTTTAATGTACTTTGTGTTTTTTGCAAAAATGTTACATGAAAATAATTATTATTTGCCACTATCGTTAAGTCCCGTTTGCTTTAAACTTTACTTCATCAAGACGATACAGACTCAATGATTGAGCTGGTGCCAAGGAAACGGATTACGGCAATTAAGCAAGATGCTTAGCAGGAAGCAAACGGACAAGTTAACACGGATGCAAGGATGAGTTAGGACACCGCGAGGATGCGGAACATTAGCGGAGCTAATGATAAGGATAACCCAAAGGATTATATTACAGGAAGTAATAGGAGCGTTTGGAGACGCAGGATGGCCAAGGTGGCAAGAGGATAACACTAGGATGTGTAGGATATTGCATTGATGCAACGTGAGGGTGTATGAGGATGTATACCCGTTCAGGGGAAAGATAAAAAGGGTGCTTCGGCTTAGGTATGGATGCCTTATTATGGATGAAGTAAGATTTAGGCGTAACTATATGTTACGCCTTAGTTTTTTGTGTTTCATGTCAAACTATTAAACCTCAAAATATTCCTGATTATTTTCTAACTAGATCTTGTGCGGTGGCACTAAAACGCTCTGCAGCATTTCGTTTTCCATAAATAAAACACCTTGATAAGCGTTTTCACCATCACTGGAGAATTCAAAAGTAAACTCGCTTTTGATCCCTGGTTTGCCGCTTTTTAAAAGCCCAAAGCGGCGTTTAGTACACGCGACACTCATTAATTGCACTTGGAGTTGCTCACTTTGACGTTTTGCATGCGCGTTAGCTGCTTCGGCTACTTTACGATTTAGCCAAAAGAAATAAATTACACTGCCAATAAGAATGAATGTCCACAAACTTGCCATTTAAGAAAATAACCTTCCAATTGCTCGCGCGAGGGTTTCGCTGCGATTTTCTTTACGTAGTAAACCTAGTAAGTGTGGTCTAACACTTGGTATTGCAACTAAATCAGCAAAAATACTTGGAAAAAGCTCTGCTATTTCTTGGTGGTGGGCGCAGTTGTCCATAAAAATATGTAAGCGCTCTGCGTCGGTAAGTAAATTAAAACAGCGTCCAGCAATAGTTAATAAAACATCCGACTCGGTGGAAATGTCTGATTGTAAAATGCTATCGACTAATTGTGCGGTGAGTGTTTGGGCTTGTGCTTTTGACATCGCACGTAATGCGCAGCATAACGCTAGAGTATCTTTTTGCGCAATAGCATGCTGAGCATAGCTCAGTAGTTGCTCGCTAAAAGCGGGTGGTATTTCTACGTGTTCAAGCATCGCGCTGAGTGGTTGTAATACATCGGCTGGCAGATGCTCCCATGCTTGTTGTAATGCAGCTTGGTTTTTACCGTCATTTAAACGCAGTGCAAAATCAGCAATACCTTGTATCGCAACACTTTGCCAATTTTCAAAACCTAATTTTCCACTAAAATAAAGTTGTGTATATTCGTAATATTGTGATGCAGGTTGTTTTAATAATACTTTTAACAGCGCATTGAACGCAGCAAGTTTATTCGCATTGGGTGTGAATACATAAGGGTTGTTATCAAGTTTGCCGTCAGCGTGTGCGCCTGTTAAGTCATTACCTAGTGCTTCTATGACCATATTGGCAAAATGATCGCGACTTGCGCAAACAAGTTTGCTTTGTTCATCAACTGGAAACTTTAAAAACCACACATAAGGTTCACTGCTGGCTTTACGATCCCAAAATTGAATGGCTAACCATGCATGGCCTGCCAATGGAAAAGGATAGGGGATCTGTGCTTGCTCAATAGCTAAAAATTGCTTTTTATCTAGTTTGGTAATATGTCTACCAATATCAAAAACGCGCCAATTTGTGCCTGCGCCATCAAGTAATTGCCCTAAGGTTGCGATCTGCTCGGTCATAATGATCCAATGATTTTTTACTGCAAAATTAGTTAAATTATACGTCATAGCAGGCCATGAGGGAACAGGGTATAATTAACCAATATTTATCAAAGAGGGTGGTTATGTACCAATTAACCCAAACCTATTTAACGCAACTTAAAGCTTTATTAAAGCAGCATCAACTTTGGCAAAATGAACCTATTGATGTTCAAGCGTTAGACTCAACAGTGCCTTTTTGTCACGATACAATGGCGTTTGAGCAGTGGTTACAATTTGTATTTATTGAAAAAATGCAAATGTTAGTCACTCATCAACATCCATTACCAAGTAATTTTTCAATTGCGCCGATGGCCGAGCTAATGCTGACAAAAAAAACCGGTGCGGCAGCCATCACTGCATTACTCTCTGAGCTTGATAACATTTTAGGAAGTGGTCATGAATGAACGCCCTGAGCCAATTGAATTTGGTGAATTAGAGGTTTTATATCGCGATGAAAACTATATTGCTATTAACAAACCATCAGGTCTGCTGGTTCATCGTTCATTTTTAGATAAGCATGAAACACAGTTTGCAATGCAAATGTTACGAGACCAAATAGGTCAGCATGTTTTTCCAGTGCATCGTTTAGATAGGCCTACCTCGGGTATATTGCTTTTTGCATTAAGCTCTGAAGCTGCGCGTGATATAAATCAGCTTTTTATTGATGGTCAAATATCTAAACGGTATTTAGCGTTAGTACGTGGTTTTGCACCAGAGTCGGTATTTTTAGACAAGCCACTTAAAGAAGAGCTTGATAAAATAGCTGATAAGTTTGCAGATCAAAATAAGGAGCCACAAGAGGCGCAAACCCAGTTTAACTGTTTACATCAAGCTACGTTGCCGATCCCGATTGGTAAATACCCCACTGTACGTTATTCGCTGGTGGAATGCTTTCCTAAAACGGGGCGAAAACATCAAATTCGCCGTCACTTAAAACACTTATCATTGCCAATTATTGGTGATGTAAATCACGGTGATAATCAGCATAACCAGTTTTTTAGAGAGCATTTTGAATTACGTCGATTAATGTTATTTGCAACGGAGCTTAATTTTGTGCACCCTTATACTCAACAACTGATCAATATTAAAGCGCCGTTAGGTGAGGCAATGCTTACTATTTGCCAACAACTTGGCTGGCCAAATACAGAAAAGGATTATTAATGGCACATATTAGTATTTTTGTAGGCAGTGTTAATGGCGGCGCAGAACGTTTAAGCGATGATATTGCAAAAACAATTGAGCAAGTGGGTCATACAGCCGTTGTAATTACTGAAGCATCACTTGATGATATAAAAAATGCCTCGCATATTTTAATTGTTACCTCAACTACAGGGCAAGGTGATGTGCCAAGTAATTTAGCGGGGTTATATTTTGCTATGAATAGCACTTCCCCTATGTTGACAGGCAAACCTTTTGGCGTGATAGCGATGGGAGATAGGTGCTATGGTGAAACATTTTGTGGAGCAGGGAGAAGCTTTGATGAGTTATTACGCGACTTACAAGCAAAGCCTGTTGGTAATCGCTTAGAAATAGATGCCAGTGAAAACTTTGAGCCATGGCCAGTAACAGAGCCTTGGCTAAAGCTGTGGTTAACGAAGCTTCCAGAGTAAGTAAAAAGAGCGCATGAGCGCTCTTTTTATTAGTTATGTTTTAGCTTACGTTATGTGCTTTTTACATCAACTTTTAGCTTTAACTTTTGCCCGGGTTGTAAGTATTTTTGCCCTGAGAGATCATTCCATTTAATAATATCGTTGATCGTTAGGTTAAACTTAGATGCAATGCGCGCGAGTGAGTCACCGCGACGGACTTTATAGATAATCGTACGGTTGGTGCTAATTAATGCTGTTTGGGTGTTCTTAGCACTTTTATACACAGTTAGCTTTTGGCCTAAACGTAATACGCTATTCTTTTTAAGTTTGTTCCATTTAGCGAGCTCATTAATGGTTACATCGTATTCTCGACTTATATCCCATAACGTATCACCACTTTTAACCGTGTGAGAGAGCTTCTTTTTCGTGCTTTTATTCACGGCCATGCGTACTTGTTTGGGTAAGTGCGCGCTATTAATCGCACCATCACTTAATGGCACGAGTAACTGTTGACCAACACGAATTGTATTTGATTTAAGTTTATTCAGTGACTTAATTGCAGCGGCGCTGGTTGAGAATTTATTAGCAATAACCGATAAGCTATCACCATTGGCGACAATATACTGCTGCCAGCGTAAGCGATCTTTTAAGTCAGTTTTTGCGAGTAACTGCTGAAATTGTTCTACTTTATCAGAGGGTAATAATAAAAAGTGTGGGCCATTAGGATCTGTTGCCCAGCGGTTAAAGCCCGGATTTAAACGATACAACTCAGTTAAGCTAATATCGGCCATATCTGCGGCGAGTGCTAAGTCAATTTGTGAGCCAATATCAACGACTTCGACAACTTGTGCATTAATGATCGGATCCCATTTAAGACCAAATTCTTCTTGACGTTTTAATAAGTCAGACAAGGCTAATAGCTTTGGTACATACGCAGTGGTTTCACTGGGTAAATCAAGAGACCAAAAGTCAGTTGGCAAATGCTTTTTACGGTTCTTTTTAATTGCGCGTAATAAGCGACCTTCACCTGAGTTGTATGCTGCTATAGCGTTGAGCCAGTCACCTTCAAGGGTTTTATGCAAATACGACAAATAATCAAGTGCCGCACGGGTTGATTGTACAATGTCACGACGGCCGTCGTACCACCAGTTTTGTTTTAAATCAAAACGTTCCCCTGTTTGTGGCATGAATTGCCAAATACCAGAAGCTGTACGGTGTGAGTAACCAAATGGGTCGAAAGCACTTTCAACAATGGGTAATAGCGCAATTTCAATTGGCATTTCACGTTTTTCAACTTCTTCAACAATAAAATGCAGGTACGGCTCGGCTCGTTTCGAAATGCGATCTAAATATGATTGATGACGGGCATAGTAATTACGCTCAGTAACAACAGGTCGATTTTGTGGCACTTCAATCGATAATTGGTAACGGATTCGTTCCCACACATCATCAAAAATAGGCGGCGCTTCATCAAGTTCGTTGACTTGTTGATATTGCGCATTAATCATTAATGCTTCGCTGATGTCGTTAGGGCTTGCGCCATTAAGCTGCTGCTCTTGTTGATTGACAATAACGTCATCAGATTGTGTTGATGTCAATGTCTGACAACCACTTAGCGTTAGTGCCAAGGCTAAAACGAGGGGGGATTTCTTCATAAATACCAATACATCAGGTAAAAAACTCGGCAAATACTACCCGTTATGACACGGTATTACCACTTTATGACCGTTTTAAATATGCAATAATGGGCTGTTTATCAGCTAACTAAATAATCTGTTTAGATTTTTTACACTAAAAATGATCTTTCCACGCTCTAAGACTTGCAAAGCGTTGCCAAGGTTCATTATTTTGTTTTAGTTGTGTTGCCATTACGCAAAATTTCTTTGGTAAGTACTCTGTTATTGATGACAAATCACTGCGCATAAATGGGTTTATTTTTCGCTCTTGTTTTAATGTGCTTGGCAGCGTGATTTCATTTTTCTGACGCTTTGCCCTCACCCAGTCATTGTAATAAATCAGATCTGGATTGTTAGGTTCTACAGCCAATGCAAATGCTAGGTTGGCTTGGGTGTATTCATGAGTGCAATAAATTTTACAGTCATCGGGTAGCGTTTTTAGTTTATCGAAAGAGTGATACATTTGCTGCGCCGTGCCTTCAAATAAGCGTCCACATCCACCACTAAATAACGTATCTCCAGTAAAAGCTAAAGTGGGATGGGTATAGCAAATATGATCCAGCGTATGTCCAGGTGTTGTCATAATAGTAAATTGAGTCCCCAGAACCGTTAAACTATCGTTATCCTTGAGCGGCTTAGTTATTCCTTTAAATGGACTGTTGTGTGGGCCATATACGTCAATATAATTAAATTCCTCGCACAAAGTGGCTATGCCATCAGTGTGATCATAATGATGATGCGTGATTAGAATTCCTGCGAGGGTTAAACCATGTTTTGCTAAATGTGCTAATACAGGCTCTGCTTGACCAGGATCGACAACCCAAACTTGATCACATTCAGCTCGACTTAGGCACCAAATATAATTATCAGAAAAGGCTTTAATTGCTTTGACTTGCACCATGTGGCATTGCTCTATAAAGTGACGATATTAAACATTATAACGAGCTTAGCGCATGAAACCAGCCCTTAGTTTTCAAGAAGGACCCAAACCACTGTCGTGGCAAGAGTTTCCTCATGGTGACTACTTACGTTGCGATATAGAGCGAAAAATGGGGAAGTGGTTGCCGCGTATGTTTGGCTATCACATGCTCAAGCTTGGTAATTTAAGTGGTGAACTCAATACCAGTGAAAGCACTATTAAACACCAAGTTTGCGTCGCTGAATCTGGACCATTTACAGGGGTGGTTGCTGATATAGATGAACTGCCATTTTATGAGCACAGCGTTGATGCATGTATTTTAAGCCATTGCTTAGAATATCATTCAGATCCACACCATATATTACGCGAAGCACATCGTACCTTGATCCCTGGTGGTTATATAGTTATCACCGGCTTTAACCCATTTAGTTTATGTGGGCTTGCGCAGTTATTACCTTTTAGTGGCCAAAAATTGCCATGGACTGGGCGCTTTTTTACACCTGCACGGGTAAAAGATTGGCTTAATCTACTGGGATTTGAAATTGTCAGCGATGAGCGTTTTATTTATTCTTCACTGGCGCGTGGTAATCGGTTGTCTCGGTTTGCACCATGGCGACGCTTTACAAAACAATACCTAAAGCCAATGGGGAGTGTTTATATGATCGTAGCACGCAAACGTGTTACACCACTGACCCCGATAAAACCTAAATGGCATGCACGGCCACAGTTTTCACCTGTAAAAGGAGCGGGCCTTCGCCAAACCTCAAAGCAGCACCGTGAGCGGGATCGTTAAATATCGTTGCCTATTTTGTTGAGGTTGCGGCAACTGGCCTGCGCGAATATTCATTTGTATTGCCGGATGTAGTAATTTTGGCGCGCTGAGTGTTGCATCACGGTTATTACGCGTTGCAATATAATCCTGTTCGGTGGTTTGTAAGTGTATATTGCTAATACGTTGCTCTTTTACAGATGTTTTATTAGCAAGTGCGCGGCCATTAGGTTGGTAGTCATGGCACATCCATAAAATCGTTTCATTTGGTAAAGCTAAAATGCGTTGCAACGACTGATATAGTTGCTCAGCACTGCCACCAGGGAAATCACATCGCGCCGTGCCACTATCTGGCATAAAAAAGGTATCGCCTACAAATAAATTACCGGCAATAAAAAAGCTGACGCTATCAGGTGTGTGACCAGGTGTTGCTAGTACTTGCACAGTATGCTCGCCCAGCGTAAAACAGTCGTTATCACTAAAAAGTAAGTTAAAAGGGACTCCATCGCATGGCATATCAATATTGTAAAGGCGGCTAAAGTGAGCTTGTACTTGGACTATATTTTTACCGGTAGCCAATTTGCAGGGATTATATGCACCTAAATGCTGTTTTATGTAACTTGCAGCAGTAATATGATCAGCATGAGCGTGTGTTTCTAATATCCATTCTAATGTCAGTTGTTTACGGTTGATGTGAGTAATAATGTCATCAGCAGTTTCAAAGCTTAATGTACCGTTCGCCGCGTCAAAATCAGCGGGGGCATCGATCAACATGGCTGTTTTAGTCGTTAGGCAATAGACTAAATACGTAAATGTAGCACTTTGTTGATGAAAAAAAGACTCGACTGAGATAGACATTTTACAACTCCACTATATGATATATCTAAATCTTATATCATATAACCAAGTTGTAAAATAGTGTGCGATGAATTACCACCTGGTATTATTCAGGGTTATAACCTTCATCGAGCAATAAATCTTTGCTGCCTGCGGCATCACGGGCTAAATCATCAACAATTTCATTGTATTTATTGCCACTATGGCCTTTTACCCACTTCCACGTAACGTTATGGCGGGCACAGGCCTCATCAAGACGTTTCCATAAATCAACATTTTTCACCGGCTTTTTGGCGGCAGTTTTCCAGCCACGCTTTTTCCAGTTTGCAACCCATGACTCAATACCTTGCTTTACGTATTGGCTATCGGTAGTAAGATTTATATCGCAAGGGCGGTTTAGACTTTCAAGTGCAACAATGGCTGCCAGCATTTCCATGCGATTATTGGTCGTGAGTGTGTAGCCTTGGCTTAATTTTTTTTCGTGGTCATTATAAAACATAAAAATACCATAACCGCCGGGGCCCGGATTACCTAAACATGAGCCATCGGTGTAAATCTCTACGGTTTTTTGCACTGTTTTCCCTTGATCTTATGTACAATAAAGTGATTATAGAAAGATACCAGAGTCAGGCTAAATTCGATATGGCACGTAGACAAATAGTTTTAGATACAGAAACCACCGGCATCGACCCTAAACAAGGGCACCGCATTATAGAAATAGGGTGCGTGGAATTAGTGAATCGCCGCCTTACGGGGAATAACTTTCATGTATATATTAACCCACAGCGAAAAAGTGAAGAAGAAGCTATTGATGTTCACGGTATCACCAATGAGTTTTTACGCGATAAACCGTTGTTTCATCAAATAGCTCAAGAATTTTTAGACTATATTAAAGGGGCTGAGCTAGTTATCCATAATGCACCGTTCGATGTTGGTCATATGGATAATGAATTTGCCTTGCTTAATCAGGGCTATCAAAAAACCCATGATTACTGCCAAGTTCTCGACACCCTCAAAATGGCGCGTGACTTGCATCCAGGACAGAAGAATAACCTAGATGCGTTATGTCGTCGTTATGATGTCGATAACGCTAAGCGTACGTTACACGGCGCGCTACTGGATTCTGAGATCTTAGCGGATGTTTATTTAGCGATGACGGGTGGGCAAGTAAAGCTCAACCTAAATCAAAATAAAAATCAGGGCAGCGAACAGCAGCAAAAAGAAATTCGTCGCTTAGACCCAAACCGAGCCCCTTTAGTTGTATTACACGCGACCCACGATGAGCAGCTCGCTCATAACGAGCGACTAGATATAGTCAATAAAGCTGGCGGCCAATGCGTATGGCGCGCCGAATAAGGCAAAACATGAGAAGTATACTGTTAGCTGTGTGTTTAGCATTCATGCTACCGAACACTGGTAATGCAACAAGTGAAGATAAAATTACGCTATTACAGCGCGATGGGCAGCAAAATGAAATTCCATTGCTTGAAAATCGTTTTCGCATTGATCACAAAATTGATGAAATAACATTATTGTTTTTTCGTAAGCCCGGCTCACCTGCTGTTGTACTAGTTAGACCCGATGGTAGTAAATACTATTCAACGTCGCCGCGCAATGACGCAAACCTAGAATGGTTTGATGAACTTAGCTATGATTTGATCACGATTAAGCAGCCAATGGCTGGGCCTTGGCAAGTGGTTGGCAGTATTTTACCTAATAGCCGTATAGTGGTGCTCGGTGAAATTGAGTTGCAGGTTGATCCATTACCGTCGCTGTTGTTTCGTGGTGAAACAGTCAAAGTCACAGGAAAGGTTCTCAATGATGGTGAACCTATTAAAGTTGGCCTGTTTCGTGATGTGGTTAGTTTACATGTAGACTTTATAAGTACTAATAATAGTGATTACGCAAATTTTGGTGCCGGAACACAAGCTGTTGCAGAATTTAAAGATGACGGGCGTGGTTTTGACGAACGCCCTAAAGATGGTATTTTTACTGGCGAATTCAAATTAGTATTTCCAGCAGGGCAATGGCAACCCGAGCTGTATATTGAAACCCCATTATTAAAACGCACCGTTGTACAAGATATGATAGAAGTAAAAGAGCCACCTTTTAACTATACAATCGCGTTAGCTGAAGATGATCTGCAAGAACATCAATTAACAATTACCCTTGATAACCAAATAGTGCAACCAGAGACGGTGTTGATCCAAGGGAAAATTTATTACCCCAATAATGAAGAGCAAATGTTCACGCTTGATGCCAATAAAACATTAACACGAGAGCTTGCAATAAAAAATTATGACTGGGGACGATACAGTGTTGAGCTTTCTGTTTTTGGTACAAATATTAATGGCCGAGAATTTATGGCGACTCTACCTACATATAAATTTGAAATAGAGCGACCAATTGAAGCCGTACCAGAAATTGAAAAGCCGGTTATGACAGCAGCCCAGCTACAAGAAATCGAAAAAGCGGCAAAAGAAGCCGAAGCAATGTCGACTATGACGCTAATTAGTTTAATTATTGGCGGGAATTTACTGGTTTTATTACTAGGCGGGTTAGCAATTCGTGTATTTGTACAGAAAAAATCAATTTTGCCAAAAATCAATTTACCGTTTTTGAAGAAAAAATCAGCAGTGGATCCAACGCCGCAAAGTAATGAAAAAAAAGAAGTTGGTGAAAATGGTTCAAAAAATGACAAATCAGGTGAAATTTTAAACCTTTCGATGTCGGATGACTAAAAAGGCTGTAAAAAAACAAAAAAGCCCTTGACGAAATAGGTGTTGGTTCGTATTATTCACGCCGCTGCCAAGGGAGACCTAGACAGCAACGAAAATAAGGAGTGGTAGTTCAGTTGGTTAGAATACCGGCCTGTCACGCCGGGGGTCGCGGGTTCGAGTCCCGTCCACTCCGCCAATTTTCGAAAACTTGTAAGTAAAGCTGGAGTGGTAGTTCAGTTGGTTAGAATACCGGCCTGTCACGCCGGGGGTCGCGGGTTCGAGTCCCGTCCACTCCGCCAACGCTTACACAACATATGGTTGTAAAACATATTCTTATTATGGAGTGGTAGTTCAGTTGGTTAGAATACCGGCCTGTCACGCCGGGGGTCGCGGGTTCGAGTCCCGTCCACTCCGCCAATAAGAAAAATAACAGTTTAAATATGCGCTGGAGTGGTAGTTCAGTTGGTTAGAATACCGGCCTGTCACGCCGGGGGTCGCGGGTTCGAGTCCCGTCCACTCCGCCAACTATTTAAACAATGTTATATTACAAAATTTGTATGCTGGAGTGGTAGTTCAGTTGGTTAGAATACCGGCCTGTCACGCCGGGGGTCGCGGGTTCGAGTCCCGTCCACTCCGCCAACAAATTAAGTAATAACAAGTATAATGATATCTCTGCGGAGTGGTAGTTCAGTTGGTTAGAATACCGGCCTGTCACGCCGGGGGTCGCGGGTTCGAGTCCCGTCCACTCCGCCACTTGATATCATGAATAAAATTAGTAAGTGCATTACCCCATGCACATACCACTGCGGAGTGGTAGTTCAGTTGGTTAGAATACCGGCCTGTCACGCCGGGGGTCGCGGGTTCGAGTCCCGTCCACTCCGCCACTTGTTATTTCCTCAATAACAAGTTTATAAAATCCTTGTATAAATCTTTTAATAAAACATACTTTGGCTATCAGCTATCAGCTATCAGCTATCAGCTATCAGCTATCAGCTATCAGCTATCAGCTATCAGCTATCAGCTATCAGCTATCAGCTATCAGCTATCAGCTATCAGCTATCAGATCGACTCTTTTATACTAACCTGTTAATATTCCTTATTATTCTTCATTATTCAGCTTCTTATATCTGTATGAATAGCTAAGAATCTAGTCTCACTTTAAAAAGGAAGCACTAAGATGAGCACATTAGGTCAACAACTAAAGCAGTTAAGAAATAATAAAAAATTGAGCCAACCTGAATTTGCAGAGCAAGTGGGTATAGAGCAAAGTTATCTATCAAAGCTTGAAAATGATAAATCCATCCCTTCTAATGAAATATTTAGATCTTTGCTTCGAGCATTAGATATGTCTATCGATGAGTTTATGAAACCGCTTATGACCAGTGATGACAAAGTAAGGTTAATTCAAATACCAGATGTGGAGCAGTGGATTAAAAGCCAAGCCATTAATACTGCGGTCAAACAACGGAAATTTATTTATTGTGCTATGTTTTTAATATCGTTTGGCTGTGCGTTGTTTTATGCAGGGCATAAAAACTACGTGTTTAATGAACAGTTTTATGAATATCAATCTATTGGTGTTATTAAACCGAATGAGCCATTAGAAATTTTTAATCATTGGCGAACGCTTATTGTAGATAAAACTAAAGTTGATGAAAAGCGCAGAGAGATGATAGCAAGACGTGTTGAATTGAGTCAGTTTATCTCTGTGTATAAAGGTGGATCATTCTCTGAAAATGTGGACGGTGGGACGCGAGTATATACTTTTAAAAGTAAATTGCAGCCTATTCCCCATTATGGCAATAACTGGCTTGAGTTTATTGGACTATTCGCAGCATTGTTTGGTATAGCACTGGCAGTATTTGAGCCAAAGTTAACACGCCACCAATAAAAAGCTGCATGCTAACAAGCACACAGCCTTTATTTTAAATTTAGCCCATACTTGTATGGGCTAACGCACTATTTTAAATAGGTATCTAAAAAGTTTAAGTAAGCGTTAGAAGCCGTAATACGGTTTTCTTTTTTACTAAAACCATGGCCTTCATCATCAAACAACACATATTCTACGGGTACGCCATTGGCTTTTACCGCAGCAACCAGTTCATCACTTTCTACTTGTAAAACGCGAGGATCGTTCGCACCTTGAATAACCATCAATGGTTTGGTGATATTCTTAGCGTGAAATAATGGCGAAATAGCACGATGACGTTCACCGTCAGTCGCTGGATCGCCCATTTC
Organism: Pseudoalteromonas sp. Ld20; assembly: GCF_045064175.1. Taxonomy (NCBI): domain Bacteria; kingdom Pseudomonadati; phylum Pseudomonadota; class Gammaproteobacteria; order Alteromonadales; family Pseudoalteromonadaceae; genus Pseudoalteromonas; species Pseudoalteromonas sp. Ld20. The sequence continues at coordinate 100,799 of NZ_JBISHB010000041.1, read as the reverse complement.
ATCGTACAGTGACTTTTTAAAGCTTTCCCACCAAGGCGGAATAGAATTTAGGGTACGTACCCAGTTTGTAACGCCAAAAATATTAATGCCGACTTTAAATTCTTCCGGTTCAAAAGCCAGTGCTGCTGCGGTCATAAAGCCGCCATAGCTGCCGCCCATAATACCGATTCTATCAGCATCAACCCAATCCAGACCTTGTAAGTGCTGCTTACCAAATACAATATCTTGTAAGTCGTCGGTGCCGTGTTTTTTATCATCTAGGTGGAAAAATGTTTTACCATAGCCTGAGCTGCCACGGTTATTAACGGCAAAAATGGCGTAACCATGATTCACTAAATGTTGCTGCATAGCACTGTAACCGGTGCGGCTTTGCCCACCTGGTCCGCCGTGCACCCAAATAAGCGCAGGAACTTTATTTGTGCTGCTTGCTTGTTTTGGTTTGTATAAAACGCCAGGTATTTCAAGGCCATCAAAACTTTTAAAGCGAACGATTGTGCTTTCAACTAAGTCGTTTTGGTTAATTTCTTTACTTAGCGTATTTGTAAGCTGTTTTGCTTGATTGCTGCCAACTTGCCACACAAATAAATTACTTGGCGACGTATCTGAGTTTAGATAAAACGCCATCGTTTTTTCATCGCTTGAAAAGTTAACGCTGCGCAAGTTGCCTGCGGGTAATGTCGGCATCGCAATTTCTTTGCCTGTTTGGGTATCGATCACGGTTACTTTGGTGCTCGCATCAGCATTTACACCACTTACTTGATAACGGCCTGATTTAGAGAAGTAAATAAAACTCACATCCCAATCATCTTTTAATGCAGCGCTATGTTCACCGGTGGCTAAGTCATAACGCCATACCTGTGAAAACTCACCTTTAGCGTCTGTTGAGTAATATAAATATTTGCTGTCAACAGAGAAGGTGTCAGGGCTGTACTGTGCTGGTGTGTCATGCTTTGAAATTAATTGCGGTTTGAGTGATTTTTTATAGGTATCAAGAATAAAGGTATCGCTGTCTTTATTGGTATTACTTTTAGATAAAGCGATATAGCGACCGTCGGGGCTAATTGCACCTACGTTTAGGCCTAATGTGTTTTGATAAACAGGCGTTATTTTATATGTTTTGCTATCAACGCGGTACAAGTCCATAAACTTCGCGTCGCGTTTATTACTGGTGATAAAAAATTGGCTGCCATCTTTAGTAAAACCTGCAAAACTTGCGCGGGTTTCATCCCCTGGCGTTAAATCTTTGACTGTGCCATCAGCTTCGCGTACGTACACGTGGTAGCGTTCGTTACCGCCTGAATCTTTGGTAAATAATACCCGATCATCATTTGGGAAGTAACGCACAGGGTAGGTGCTGTCTTCAAAATTAGTTAAACGGGTTTTATCGCCAGTTGTAGCGTTTACTTCGTATAGGCTATAAATACCACTTTCATCACTACTAACTAAAATTTTGTCGCCTGTTGAGGAAAAACTATTGCCCCTGATTGAAGTCGTATCAAAAAAGGTGTCAGCATTATACGTTTTAATAGATTGAACTTGCGGAGCTTGTGTACTTACGGCGCTATTTGATGGAGTCGATTGACTACACCCGCCCAATGCAAGTGTTATTGCACAGGCAACCGTTGCGAATTTTAAAGATTGTTTCATGGTTACATTCCTTGATTTATTGTTATGACGTTTTTAGTCTTACCTGAACACTTTTTAAACGCAAGTGATTAATGATTGTTAACTGCAACAAAGTGTTACAAAGGTTGTATCGTTTTAAATACGGCTAGCGATATAATGCTTACTCATACAAAAGGAACTATTTATGATTGAAGTCATTGGCTTAAATAAACAATTTACAACCAACGCGCTATATAGTGACTACAGCATTACATTTACAGCCCCACGAGTGTGTATTGAAGCACCTAATGGACAAGGTAAAACCACGCTACTGATGATGTTAGCGGGGCTTGAAAGCAGGCAAAGTGGTGAGTTTTTATTTTCCGGAAATACGCTCAATGACCCTCATAATCAGGTTGCGATCGCCAGTGACAGAATTGCGTTACCTGACTTTTTAACAGCTAAACAGATTATTAATTTATCTGTGAGTGCACTGAGGTGTGATTGGCCTTCAGCACTTATTAGCGGTTTTAACTTCAATGAATTTTTAAATACTCGCTTTGATGTGTTGTCATCGGGTAACCAAAAAAAATGTCAGTTGATATTGGCTTTAATGCGTGGCGCACCTTATTTATTACTCGATGAGCCCAGTGCAGCGCTTGACCAAACGAGTATCCATTATTTATTAACTTTACTTGATGATTATTTACTCGATAAACCAGATGGGCAAATAATTATTACCTGCCATGAACCCGAAGTGTTTATCGAACATGGCTTTGAGTGTATGTCTTTATGAGTAGCATAACTATTAAGCAAACAATTACTCAATATCACGCATTTATGGATTATCGCTATCAGGCCTATAAAAATGAACTTGCGCAATTGTTAGTGCAACTTAAAAATTTTGGCTTATTATTTTTTGTGGTGTTGGGATCGGCCATGCTTGGTATGATACTGCTACTATTTTTAGGACTGGGCAAAATCATCGACAGTGCTGATGCGCCGCAACACGGTGCACAAATGGCGTGGCTGTACTTACTATTGCAAAGTGTGATGCTTAGTGCGATGAAATCCGCTATTAAAAATAGTCAACAACGGCTATTTCAGCGAACGATTGTAAAGCCTGGCTGGCTTAAGTTAATGGATATTAAGTTATTACTATTAAGTAATGGGTGGTTGGTAGCAAGCGCGGTTATTGCGTTTGATTTAACCCTTACACAGTGGTTAAAAGCCCCGCACTTCATACTGTTTATGTCGCTACAATTTGGTTTAGGGATTTTATGCTTATATAACTCTCGGGCATTGACGATCGGTTTTTTATTGAGTGCTATTTTAGTATGTGTTCCTGTTGAAATACAGCCACTGATTTATCATCTCGGGTTTGTTTTACTATTTACGTTGAGTTTATTTATCCCTCAGGTAGCGCTAGGAGCTCGGTTATCTGTCAGTTCATTACTGAGCTTTTGGGTGATGTTCTTTGTTAACCATACATGGGTTTTAGTATGGCGATGTGCGCTTTTACTGTGTGTATTTATGTCATCAAGTACATTATTGCATGAGCGGCCTGATTTAGCGGAGATATTCACTATTCTAGCTCTGGCTTTTATTGTGTTATTTACCAGTTCTTTGCAATTTGATTGCGGTAAACTGCATGAAAAGTACCAGCTATTTTTTAAAGCGAATAACCAAGCAAGGCGTTTCTTTATAAGCCAGTTCGTTCCTGGCATGATATTTTTTAGCATAGCGCTGGCTGGGTTTATGGCTTTATCTAAGCAAGAAAATTATGTATTGCTGATTATGAGTTTAATATGGTGTGGCTTGCAGCTCTTTGCAGCGAAAAAAAAACCAGCGCATTATGCGCTGGTTTGGATATGTGTAACTGCGTTACTACTTGCTTTTTAATTTAAAAGGTTAAGCAGCATCTGCTTTTTTAGCGGCACTGTTACGTGCCGCTTTACCTGCAAGTAAATCAGCAGGGTCAAAGTCATCAACGTTAATAACATCTAAGCGCGCTTTTTCAACGCTTGCCAGCTTGTCAGCTTCGGCTTGCGTTAAAATACCGGCTTCAAGTCCCATTTGTGCAACTTTATCAAGTTGGAAGAATGGCAGTTTAAGGCCTTTTTCACGACATACTTTGTCAAATAACGGCTCAACTGCAAGTACGTCTTTAAGCGTTTGTTCTTGACGCCCTACTAAGTTAAGCGGCTCATTTTTCAAGTATACGTAGCTTGCTAAACGATTACGCGTTTCGCTTGGTACTTGGAGTATTTGTGCCAATTTATGCTCCAGTTTGTCGGTAGGTTTACGAACCGGGCGACCAAACGGGAATAACAGAAGCTTAAGTGCCGCGCGTAGCGGGGCAGATGGCATGTTATTAATTAAATCAGCCAGCGCACGTTGGCAGTGGTAAAGATGATCTTGACAGCTCCATTGTACAAGCGGTAAGTCTTCTTTTTTACGGCCTTCGTCGTTATAACGTTTAAGCGTTGCAGACACTAAATATAAGTAACTAAGTAAATCACCTAAACGAGCAGAGATACGTTCTTTACGTTTTAATGAGCCACCAAATACAGCCATACTGATATCAGACATTAGTGCAAGTGATGCACTAAAGCGTGACGCTGTACGATAAAACTCAGCTGTTTCGTCTTTAAATGGTGTAGTTGCAAAGCGTGCACCAGTAAAGGTCATCCACTTAGTACGTACTAGGTTAGACAGTGTAAAGCCAATATGACCCATTAATGCTTTATCAAATACCGCAAGTGCTTCTTCACGATCTTCAATTGCGCAGGCACCCAATTCAGTCAGAACAAATGGGTGACAGCGGATAGCCCCTTGACCATAAATAATCATATTACGGGTCAAGATATTTGCACCTTCAACGGTAATGGCAATCGGTGCACCTTGATAGCCACGACCTAAATAGTTATTTGGCCCAAGCATAATACCTTTACCGCCGTGAACATCCATCGCATAGTTGGTAGAGTCACGCATTTGTTCGGTTAAATGATATTTAATGATTGCAGATACAACCGATGGTTTTTCACCTAAATCAACAGCACCGGTAGACATGCTAACGGCAGCATCGGAGCTGTACGCATATCCTGCAAGTTTAGCAAGTGACTCTTCAACACCTTCCATTTGGCCAATAGGTAAACGGAATTGACGACGAATACGACTATAAGCGCCACTGGCAAGCGCAATTGTTTTAATACCACCGGTTGAGTTTGATGGTAATGTAATTGCACGGCCAACCGATAAACACTCAACGAGCATACGCCAGCCTTGGCCTGCCATTTCTGGGCCACCAATAATGTAATCAAGCGGTACAAAAATGTCTTTGCCTTGAGTCGGGCCATTTTGAAACGGCACGTTCAGTGGAAAGTGGCGACGGCCAATTTCAACACCCGGCATATCCGTTGGGATCAATGCACAGGTAATGCCTAAATCTTTAGTGTCGCCTAATAAACCGTCGGGATCTTGCATTTTAAATGCAAGCCCAAGTACTGTCGCAACAGGCGCAAGGGTGATATAACGTTTATTCCACGTTAAGCTCAAGCCAATGACTTCCTCGCCTTCCCACATACCTTTACAGACAACGCCATAATCTGGAATTGCACTGGCATCAGAGCCGGCTTCTGGTGACGTTAGGGCAAAACATGGGATCTCTTTACCACTTGCAAGACGTGGTAAGTAATGATCTTTTTGTTCTTTTGTACCATAGTGCTGTAATAACTCGCCTGGGCCTAATGAATTAGGGACACCAACAATAGACGAAAGTAGAGTCGATTTACTGGTTAGCTTTTGTAATACACATGACTGTGCAAATGCAGAAAATTGTAAACCGCCATATTCTTTTTTGATGATCATGGCAAAGAATTTATTATCTTTAAGGTATTGCCATACATCTTGCGGTAAGTCGGTTAACTCGTGAGTTGCTTCCCAATCGTCCAACATGCCACATACCACTTCAACTGGGCCATCGATAAAGGCTTGCTCTTCGATAGTTAGTTTTGGCATTGGATATTGGTGTAACTTATCCCAGTCTGGGCGACCGCAAAAAAGATCGGCTTCCCACCATGTAGTACCTGCATCAATGGCTGACTTTTCAGTTTCAGACATTGTAGGGGTTACTTTTTTGAACATGGCAAAAACAGGTTTAATAATATATTGCTGACGAATGCCAGTAACAGATAATGGCACTGCGATGATCAAAAAGATCAACCAGCTAATTGCGCCAAACGCACCTGCAAAGGTACCAATGACAAGTGTTGCGATAGAAACGCCAAGGGCAGTATTCCAGCTCGCTCTGTGGTAACTCGCAATGCTAAGCAGCACGATTAAACCAAGTGTAAATATGAGTGTCATGTATTCAATCCTTAATAGAGGTCAGACCACCTCTGTTAGAGTAGCGTTAGATTAGTTAATTATCAAGTGGCTAAATGAGAATAATGTGAGTTTAGTCACATGTTTGTAACGAGTATAACTCAAGGCCTCAAACATAAGCTTGCCTTGCACTTGCTAATGCTTAACAATACTTAGTATTACAGTGTGAGCCGATTGTGAGTGTACTTTTTAATTTCTAAAATAATCGGATGTACAGCTTAGATCTATAAGCTATTAACAAGTTAATTTTAAAGGTTAATTTATTTTATGTGTGAGTTGCTTGGGATGTCGGCAAATGTGCCTACGGACATTTGTTTTAGTTTTTCAGGCTTGTTAGAGCGTGGTGGAAATACAGGTCCTCATCGGGATGGGTGGGGAATTACATTTTACGAAGGGAAGGGATGTCGTACGTTTAAAGATCCTGAGCCAAGCTATCGATCTGAAATTGCAAAACTCGTTAAAGCGTATCCGATCAAAAGTGTGTCGGTGATAAGTCATATTCGCCAAGGTAACCGGGGCGAAGTGTGCCTTGAAAATACGCATCCATTTACACGTGAACTGTGGGGTAGAGAGATCACCTATGCACACAACGGCCAGCTTTCTAACTATCATGATTTGAAACCTGACTTTTATCGTCCTGTGGGTGATACCGACAGTGAGCTGGCATTTTGCTGGTTATTGGATAAAATTCGTGAAAAATACCCTCAGTGTCCAGAAAATATGGCCGTTGTGTTTCGCTATGCGGCAGAACTGGCACATACGCTGCGTGAAAAAGGGGTATTTAATATGCTCCTTACAGATGGTGTATATGTACTGGCGTATTGTACTAATAATTTACATTGGATCACTCGCCGTGCACCCTTTGGAAAGGCTACGTTAATTGATGCCGATATGGTGGTGGATTTTCAAAAAGAAACTACGCCAAATGATGTTGTGACAGTTATTGCGACTCGCCCTTTAACAAACGATGAGCGGTGGCAAAAGATGGAGCCTGGTGAGTCTGCATTATTCAAAATGGGTGAGTTAATTTAGCCGTCAGTTCTAACGTTTGAATTTAACTCATGTGGGTATAAGATGAAATGCTCAAGTTATAATTATCATACTTGAGCGTTTCATCTTGGATAGAGAAACAAATTTACTCTGGTGCTATTTCGCTTTTACTTCTTCAGGTAAAGCAACAGGGCTGGTTACAGTAAACGATTTAAGCTGCACTTCGAATTGTTCTACACCTTTTTCGCCTTTCCACATTCTTACCAGCATGTAATCCATTTCAGGGGCAAACCAAGCAAGAGCTTGGCGTTTATCGTTATCGTATAAACGTTTCACTTTAATTGCTTCAATATTGCCGATAGGTAATGAAATAGTTTCTTTACCTACAACTTCAAAGTTGTAGTCTCTACGGTTGCCTTTTTTATCAATTAGCGGGTATGAAAAGCTGGTTTTACCCATTTTTAGTTCTTCACGCACTTGTACTTGATATGACAACGAATCTTGAAATTCATCGGTCCATTCGCAATCGAGAGGGTATTTGCTTTGACTGCTGTTAACTATCTTTTTTTCATTATCAAATTCGATAGCGTAATCTTTATCAGGCCCTGTGCCTTTGCGTTCCATCGTGTAGTTGAGCGGTGTGATTTTCGTATTACCGTAAATGAAACGAGAGGTTTCTTTACGTGAATCGGAAAAAATCATCCATTCAATATCACTGTGATACGTGACTTCATAGGTGTCATCATCGAGTTTTTTGAGAGTACGAATTGCTTTGCCATGATTTTCGCCTTTTCTGAGGACATCATAACTTGCTTCATATTGAGTAAGGTCACCAGCAATTAAACTAGTAGGAAGTAATAAAGTGCCCGCACATAATAGCAAGGCACTTAGTTTTTTATTCTGGGTAGTGCGCGCCGTGTGCAGGAAGTTGTTTTTCGTCAAGAACTGCATAATCTGCTTCCATAGTAAGTCGTTGTTCACTGAACCACTTGACCACCAAAGGATAGATTATATGCTCTTGTGCATGCACGCGTTTTGCTAATGTGTCAGCAGTATCATCTGCCAGCACTGGAACTTTGGCTTGAAGAATGACTGGACCGCCGTCTAATTCTTCAGTAACAAAGTGCACACTTACGCCATGAACGTCATCTTTTGCATCAATAGCTCTTTGGTGGGTATTCAGCCCCTGGTACTTAGGCAACAAAGAAGGATGAATGTTCAACATTTTTCCTTTAAATTTTTGCACTAAGCTAGGAGTAAGAATACGCATAAAACCAGCTAATACAACTAGATTTGGTGCGAAAGTATCTATAACGTTCATTAATTGCGCATCGTAGGCTTCGCGCGAGTCAAAATCTTTATGGCTAAGCACAGCTGTTGCTATGCCCGCTTGTTTCGCTCGCTCAAGGCCATAAGCGTCTGCTTTATTGCTAATAACAGCCGCTATGTTTGCGTTTATCTCGCCACTATTACAGGCGTCAATGATGGCTTGTAAATTAGAGCCACTGCCTGAAATTAAGACTACTAGACGAGAACGGACCATTAATCACGGCCGCCTAGGATTTCTACTTGCTCCTCGCCTTCTTTAGCATCGTGGATTTCACCAAGGTGCCATGCGTTTTCGCCAAGATCTTTTAAAATCGTTAAGCTTTGCTCAAGCTTGTCAGCCGGAACAACTAATACCATGCCTACGCCACAGTTAAATGTACGGTACATTTCATGGGTAGTGATGTTACCGTTTTCTTGTAACCAGTTGAAAATACCAGGCCACTGCCAGCTATCACCTTTGACAACTGCTTTTGCAGATTCTGGTAATACGCGTGGGATATTTTCCCAAAAACCGCCACCAGTAATATGCGAAAGGGCATGTACGTCTACTTGTTTGAATAACTCAAGCAATGGTTTAACGTATATGCGTGTAGGTTCAAGTAGTGTTTCACCTAATGTTTTGCCTTCAAATTCTGCACTTGTATCTGCGTTAGATACTTCAAGTACTTTACGAATTAAAGAAAAGCCATTTGAATGAGGGCCACTAGATGCAAGAGCGATAAGCTGATCGCCTGCAGCTACTTTAGTACCATCGATAATATTTGCTTTTTCAACTACGCCAGTACAAAAACCAGCCATGTCGTAATCTTCGCCTTCGTACATACCCGGCATTTCAGCAGTCTCACCACCAATTAATGCACAGCCTGAGATCTCACAGCCTTTACCGATGCCTGTTACTACATCTGCTGCAGTATCTACATCAAGTTTGCCTGTTGCGTAGTAATCTAAGAAGAATAACGGCTCAGCACCTTGAACGATAAGGTCATTTACACACATAGCAACTAAATCGATACCAACAGTATCGTGCTTTTTAAGGTCGATCGCTAAACGTAATTTAGTACCAACACCATCTGTGCCTGCAACAAGTACTGGCTGTTTATAGCCAGCTGGGATTTCGCAAAGTGCGCCAAAACCACCGATTCCGCCCATAACTTCTGGACGACGCGTTTTTTTAACTACGCCTTTAATACGCTCAACAAGTGCATTACCGGCATCGATATCTACGCCCGCGTCTTTATAACTTAGAGACTGTTTTTGTTCGCTCACAGGTTTTCCTCAAAAAAGTTGCATGTGGTTGCTTAGAAACGCGCGTATTTTACAACAATTGCAAGGGCGCGGCTAGTTCAAATAGTAAGTTTACTATTATTGACAAGGACAGTTGTCCGTATAATGACACAATAGATTTAGCTAACAGGTGCTAGGTAGTTCCTAGCACCTAAAACTTAGTCCCTTTTGTATTAAGCCTTTGCAGTCAGAATTGCACGTAAGGGGGCTGGGTAGCCTTCAATGGTTTTAGTGGTATCATTTGGATCGAGAAAATCGATAAGCGATTCGTTTTCCATCCAATCTGATTTACGTTGTTCTTCAAGTGTTGTAATTGCACAGTCTTTAATTTTCACATCTTTGAAGCCAACACGCTCCATCCATAGCTTAAGAGCCGCCGTGCTTGGAATAAACCACACGTTACGCATTTTTGCATAACGGTCAGTCGGTACTAATACTGTATTTTCATCGCCTTCAATAACTAAGGTCTCAAGTACTAATTCACCACCTGGGCGAAGTTGTGCCTTTAGTTGGGCTAAAAAATCAATGGGTGAACGACGGTGATAAAGTACACCCATTGAAAATACAGTATCAAAGGCTTTTAATTCAGGGAGAGCTTCAACGCCAAGTGGCAATAAATGGACGTTTTCATCAGGGTTAAAATGTTTGATAGCTTGAAACTGACATAAAAATAAATCAGAAGGGTCAATGCCGACCACAAACTCAGCGCCTTCACCACGCATACGCCATAAGTGATAGCCCGAGCCACAGCCAATATCTAATACTGTACGCCCTTTAAGAGGCTCAATATGTGGCAGTAAACGATCCCATTTCCAGTCACTGCGCCATTCAGTATCAATCTCAATGCCGTGTAGGCTAAAAGGACCTTTACGCCACGGCATCATGCGTTTTAATAAATGGATTGTTTGCTTTTGTTCGCCGTCGGTCATTTCGCCGGGTGCGCCAATCTGCACTTTATCAGTGATATTTACATGTTTGGTCGTTACTTCTGGCAGGTTTTTTAACACTTTTTGCCATTTAGGCAAGTCACCGTGACTGGCCTCGTTTTGCCAATGTTTTAATTGACTAGGCAATGTCTCGAGCCAATGGCTAAGAGGGCTTTGCGCAATGGCAGCATAAAATTGATTAAACCATGAAGACATTAAATATTTCCTAAATTACTTAATTGCTACTAATGAGCAAAAATTAAAACATTGATACCATACTTGAGTTTGGCTAAAACCAATATCACTGAGCCGTGTAAGGTGTGCGTTTAGCGTATCTGGACGCATTACATTTTCAATTGCCGTGCGCTTTTGGCTTATTTCTAATTCAGAATAGCCATTGTGGCGTTTAAAGTCATGATGTAAATCAATCAACAAATTATCGCATTGCTCATTTTCACCTTTAACTTTTTCGCTTAACAATAATACGCCACCGGGTTTTAAATTTGCGTATATTTTTTCAAGTACCGCTTGGCGTTGTGCTGGTGGTATAAATTGCAGCGTAAAATTCATTGCGACGACTGATGCATTTTCGATATTTAACTCGTTAATATCGCCAAGCGTTACTGTAACAGGGACTTCTGAGCGAAAGCCGTGTAAATGCAGTTTACACCGTTCAACCATGGCCTCTGAATTGTCGACCGCAATAATCTGGCAGTTATCGGTACGAATATTACGGCGTATACTCAATGTAACCGCACCAAGCGAGCAGCCTAAATCATATAAGTTTGAATTACTCTGTGCGTATTGACCCGCTAATTTGCCCATGGTGCTTACAATAGTGGCGTAACCCGGCACAGAGCGCTGGATCATATCTGGGAAAACTTCTACTACATGTTGGTCAAAGCTAAAATCTTTAACGGCTTGCTCAGAGGCATAAATACTGTCTTTTATGTTCACACAAACAGTCTCTTGAAAAATAATAGGGCTATTTTAGCATTTTATACTGGATAGTCAGTGATAATTTCAGTAGCTTGGCTAGAATAATGAATAACAAGTATAAAAAGAGAAGTTTATGAGTAAAAGTAAAGTAATAAGCACAGATGATATATTGGCCACTCTTTGTCACTCCGTAACGGGAGTACTTTCTTCAGCCAGCGGCAACAGCATTAGTTACTCAGCAATGGTACAAAAAATAACGCGTACCTGTATGCGTCCAGACATTGGCTGTTTTGTATTGTTCGATGGTGGGTTTACTGGTTTAGTTATTACAAACTTCACTTCGCAAGCTGCGATGGAAATTTATCACGATTATATGCGTAATATGGGTATGCCTGAAAATGAGATTGCCCACAGTCATTTATCTGATGATGTATCAAATGTACTTGGTGAATTAATGAACCAAATTGTGGGTGACTTTACGTCAAAAGTGCGTGAGCAACTACATACTTCTATCACCCAAAATCAACCTAAAATGATGGCCATCAACAAGCAAGTGCAAATATCTGTTGATACCACTATGGATAGACCACAAGCACGGCGAGTGACATTTACCACCGCTAAGCAAAATATCTTTTATTTAGAATTAGCGATGGATAAAACTGAATTTATCAAATTGCATGATTTTGATATCGTAGAGGCTATAGATCCTGACGATATTATTGAAAATGAGGCAAAGCAAAAAGCTGAAAAAGCGAAAGCTGCGGATGATGCAAAAGCAATCGACGCTGATGACGATTTTATGGCAGAGCTTGGGCTGTAAAGTCACGGAGTTTTAAAGCTGTAAGTATAAAAACAAGAGCGCGAGTGTACCTTGCGCTTTTAGATTTAAGTATGAATCCACTTTTTAATTAATCTGGATCCAAGACTTTAGTAATATGGGTTTCTAAATGAAACCCATTTATACATATTAGCGAATAATCATTTGCTCACGCTCTGGGCCCACAGACACCATACTTACAGGTACCCCCATCAGTGTTTCGATGCGTTCTACATAGTGCTGCGCTGCAGTAGGCAGACTGTCGAAGGTACGACAACCAGTAATATCTTCATCCCACGCTGGCATGCTTTCATAGATTGGCGTTAAGGCTGCTGTTTGTGGCCAAATAGGGTTTTCGCTGTGATCGCCGGCATAACCAACACATATTCTTAAATCTTTCATGCCAGATAGGCAATCAATTTTAGTTAATGCAATTTCAGTGGCAGCTTGTAATTCAACTCCGTTACGGGTGGCAACTGCGTCAAAATAACCCATATCACGTGGGCGGCCAGTCACTGCGCCATATTCGTTCGCGCTTTCACGAAAATTGTCTTGCTCTGCCATGGCGGTAACTAATGTGCCTGTACCGACAGATGAGCTAAATGATTTAGCCACAGCGATAACACGCTCAGGGTGCAAAGCTGGCAGCCCACTGCCAATTCCTGCATAGGCGGCAGTAACGTTTGATGATGTAGTATACGGGTATTCGCCGTAAACTAAATCGCGGCCTGCGCCTAATTGTGCTTCAAACAATAAATTGGCATTTTGCTTTTGCAGGGCTTTTAAAGGCTCTGTTACATTACAAATAAACTCACGCCACGGGGTAGTGACGTCTAACAGCCACTGAGTTATTTGTTCTGCTGTTTGTGAATAATCACAACTTGGGTATAGGGCTTTTAGCTGCGGCATTTTCCAATCCAGCATAAACCGAATGCGCTCTAATAAAACCTCAGGTTGATTTAGCCAACCAACTAAAATGCCTTTTTTCATTACGCGATCGCCGTATGCGGGTGCAATTCCTTGACGAGTAGAGCCGTAAGCGGCGTCACCTAGACGTACTTCTTCGAGGGTGTCTTCAAGGGCGTGTAACGGCAAGCAAAGGGTTGCACGATCAGAAATACTCAGCTTTACCTCAACGCCAGCGGTTTTAACTTCAGCGATTTCTTCGCTTAATGCAGCAGGGCTTATCACCATACCTGGGCCTAATACGGCAATACAATCTGGATTAAAAATGCCGCTTGGTAATTGGTGTAGTTTAAACGTGCCAAACTCATTTACAACGGTATGACCGGCGTTGTTACCACCTTGAAAGCGAATGCTTGCAGATGCGTTCTCTGCTAAAAAATCGACGATACGGCCTTTGCCTTCATCACCCCAGTTTGCACCTACAACAACAATTGACGGCATAATTTAATCTCCAAATTGATTGAATGAATATGGTATGCTCACTATCTAAATAAGAGAAATTAATTATAATTATTATCCTGATAAGAATTTCATATCGATTTTAGATAATTAAGGTCATCAAGATGTTAGATATTCATTGGTTAAAAACCTTTGTCACATTAGCGGAACTAAAACATTTTGGTAAAACCGCCAACGCACTGCATATGACACAGCCCAATGTTAGTTTGCATATTAAGCAACTAGAAAAAATGACACGGGTAAAATTGATAGAACGTAATCCCTTTAGTTTGACCCAAGCAGGTTTACGGCTATTAGAGTCTGGACAAAAAACCTTATGGGAATTACAAGTTTGCCAATCTGACTTAAATGCGATTAATGAACTACGCCAAGGCACACTGACAATTGCCGCCAGTGATATAATTTCTCGTTTATTGTTGATTGAGCCTTTTCAGTTGTTTAAATGCCAGTTTCCGGGCATTGACTTTACTTTGCTCAATACAACGTCTTCGCAAGCGTCAGCATTGGTTAAAAGTGCTGAGGCAGATTTAGGGTTTGTTATTGCCCAAAAAGAAAGTGAGCCGCTGCATTTTACGAAATTACAGCAGATAAAATGGTGTGCATTAGGTAATCATCTAAAGTTATGGCAACAAACCAAAAACGATAACAATATTACACTGACTGAGCCGCCAACATTAATCTTACTAGGCCATGATACGCGAACCCGAGACTTGCTCGATAGTGCTTTGCCATCTTTAAATTTACCAAATTATCGGGTGATGGAAGTGGGCAGTGTGGATGCACAAATTGATTGGGCTGAAGCGGGCTTTGGAGTTGCAATCGTGCCGGAGTTTTCACTGCTAAGTAAAGCAAATTTAACCACCACCGTCACCGCCTTACCACAGTTTCCAACTACGAGTTTAGGTTACATTGTGCGGCAAAACCAGGTGCTTTCAAAAGCAATAAAACAATTGCTGCATTGGGTGAGTGAAGAGATCTCACGTAGTTATCGTTAACAAGCTTGATAGCAATAGTTATTTCTTCGTTAATTTTAACAACAAAAAATGTAATACTTTCATGTATATATTAAGATGTGGTGCTAGCTGAAATTATACAGACTTATGCGGATCCTCTATTAAATGAGTTATTTTAAAAATTTAATCACAAAATTTATTATGATGATGCAAAAGCGGCCGGGTTTATTGGCGGTATTTGCGTTTTGTAGTGGTGTAGCAAGTTATGTGTTGGTTGAGCGTAAAGAGTCATTCTCGCAAATTATAGCCATACTACTGCTAGTTAGTTGGATATGGTTGATTGTAGATAACTGGCTGCGGGATAAAGTGGAGCAGCGCTTTGGCGTAGCAGTTTCTCCTAATTTTATGCGTTTTGCTTTGCAAATGGTGCAACAAGAAAGTTTGTTTTTTGCTTTACCCTTTTTTCTTGCTGTTACTTCTTGGAATCATCCGCAAGCTATTTTTACATCACTAATCATACTCTGTGCGTTTATATCAGTTGTTGATCCGCTTTATTATAGAAAATTAGCTAAACACAGCATTTTCTTTACGGTATTTCATAACTTTGCATTGTTTGTGGTTATTTTAGTCACTTTGCCAATATTACTTAATCTCACTACAAGCCAAAGCTTAGGAGTCGCATTAATAACCGCAATTATTTTTACTCTACCTAGTTTAGGTAACTTGATGCCTAATGCTCGATGGTGGCGTTTTCCTTTGTTAGTTTTACTGCTTTGCATTTTAAGTGCGGGTTTATGGCAGTTACGCAGTTGGGTGCCGCCAGCGGCTTTGCGATTAACCGATATCACTTTATCTCACCAAGTTGATGTGGAACAGCGCAAACCTGTGGGGAGTATCAAGCAACTAGATACTTACTCATTGCATGAGCTTGGTTTGTATAGCTGGACCGCGGTTAAAGCGCCGAGAGGGCTAAATGAAAAAGTATTTCATGTTTGGCTACTTAACAATAATGTTGTTGACCGTATTGCATTAAATATTACAGGCGGACGAGAGCAAGGTTATAGAGCATGGACACATAAAGTAAACTTCCCAGCAAACTCAGTTGGTAAGTGGCAAGTACAGGTTGTTACCGAATCTGGGCAATTGATTGGTTTAACTAAATTTACGGTTACTCAGTAGATTTGTTTGTTAGCAAAACCAATGGAGTTGCCACTTTCTGTCGTGGGCAATAATGTTTACTTTAAATATGGATTCTTTCCTTGCGTTACTAACACACAAAATATTCGTAAATCGAGCTCTAGCTGGTGGTATAGGGGTTCCATGTGACAGCAAAGTGCATAAAAGCTTTTGTTATGGTCTTTTTCCTTAAAGTGGGCTAGTTCGTGTACAACTAGGGCTTTTAGTAATTCCTCGGGCGCGCGCAGTAAGTCACTGTTTATGGCCAAATCATGTTTACGGGTTTTGCCTTGCATACGATAGGTGTGAGTACCGAGTGCATTAGTGACCATATCGCCTTGCTTTTTAAATGCGGCGCGGCCAAACGGGGGCGCGTTTTTTAAATAGCGCTTTTTAAGTTCGGTGGCATAAGCATATAACGATTTATCGCTAGTGATGGTGTGAGGGCGAGGGTATTTCTTGGTTAAATATGCGCCGTGTTTATCATTATCAATAAGCTCCATGACTTGGTTGACAATTTGCTCTGGGTAGCCGGTAAAATAGCGTTTAAAATCACTCATTCAATACTTCTTTATTGTTAATTATATTTTAGCGGAATTTAAAATAAACTTGCTTGACTGGCTTCTTTTTCACCAATGAAAGGGGTTAGTACCGGGTGTTCATAAGCCAAATCTTTACAAAACTCGCGGGCTAATAATGGCGCTTGACGGTTATCTGCAGTATGAAAAAATACATACGGGTGTTTGCCTTCATCAAGCCATTGTTGCACTTTTTTCAGCCACGGTCGGTAATAGCTTTTATAGTCGTGTTCTAAATCGGCAATCACAAAACGAGCCATAGGTTGACTGCCAGTCGCAATGGCATGCACAGGTAAATGTGGCTTTTTTTGCTGGGCATCAATGAGCGCATCGGTATTTGGTTTGACTGCAAATAATGCGCGGGTATCCATAGCGATACGATTGATGTTATTTGCTATTAATAGCTGATTAAGGGCAATTTCGGCTGCGCCTTTTTTAAAAAATTCAGGATGACGAACTTCAACGCCGTAGCTTAAGCCTTTAGGGAGTTTGGTAATAAATTGCGCTAATAGGGGGAGCTGTTGAGGGCTAAAGCTACTTGGCAATTGCAGCATTATTTGCCCAATGTGGGGCAATATTGGTTCAAATAAGGTAAACCATGCGCTGAGCGCGTCATCTATATGAGTAAGCTGTAACTCATGACTAAAACGTCGGTGAAATTTAAAGGTAAATTTAAAATCACTGTCCACTGATTCAATCCAACGTGTCAGTGACTCGGCACTTGGATCGGCATAAAAGCTGGTATTACCCTCAACTGAATTAAATGTACGCGCGTATTCTCGCAGCATATCAGCATTTTTACAGTGACTAGATAACAAATTGCCTTTCCACGCGGTACTTGACCACTGCGGACACCCTAAATACAACATAAAATGGCTATAAAATTGTGTGTTTTAGCAAGTATATCAAATCTGTAAACTCAAAGCATAGAAGTGGTTTTTTAGGTCGCATTGATACAGGTTAGATCAAATGACAAAATGCAGCGTTTCATGTAAGTTTAATTCCAACGACACTCGCATCTTGAGGTAACTTGGGTATAATACCCAGCCTAAAATGATTTATAAATAGTGGCTTATCTCCCTCCAAAACAGCAATTTTTAGGGGAAGCGGCTATTGGTCTTTACACTGACAGGAATACTATGCGCTCTATATACTGCGGACAACTAAATAAAACACACGTAGATCAAGAAGTTGAATTATGTGGTTGGATCAATAAACGACGTGACCTTGGTGGACTTATCTTTGTCGATTTACGCGATAGAGAAGGTTTAGTACAAGTTGTATTCGATCCTGAAGTTGAAGGCTTAATGGATACAGCGAATACGTTACGTCAAGAATTTTGCGTACAGTTAAAAGGGGTTGTTCGTGCACGCCCAGAGAGCCAAATCAATAAAGATATGGCAACGGGTGAAGTTGAAATTTTAGGCACAGGCTTAACTATCATCAACCGCTCAGAGCCATTACCGCTTGATTTTAATCAGGTAAACTCTGAAGAGCGTCGTTTAAAATACCGTTACCTAGACCTTCGTCGTTTAGAAATGAGTGACCGTATTAAGCTACGTGCTAAAGCAAGTAGCTTTGTGCGTCGCTTCCTTGATGAAAATAACTTTTTAGACATAGAAACCCCAGTACTGACTAAAGCAACACCAGAAGGTGCGCGTGATTACTTAGTACCAAGTCGCGTTCATAAAGGCAGCTTTTACGCATTACCGCAGTCTCCACAATTGTTTAAACAATTGTTGATGATGTCTGGTTTTGACCGTTATTACCAAATCGTTAAATGTTTCCGTGATGAAGATTTACGTGCTGATCGCCAACCTGAATTTACCCAAATAGATATAGAGACCTCGTTCATGAGCTCTGATCAAGTCCGTGGTATGACAGAGAAAATGATCCGCGAAATGTGGCAACAGTTGCTAGATGTCGATTTGGGTGAGTTCCCAATCATGCCATACTCTGAGGCAATGAGCTTATATGGCTCTGATAAGCCAGATTTACGTAACCCAATGAAACTGATTGACGTTGCTGATTTAGTAAAAGACGTTGAGTTTAAAGTATTCTCTGGCCCTGCAAATGATGAAAAAGGCCGTGTTGCAGTATTAACTGTACCGGGCGGTGCATCACTTTCGCGTAAGCAACTTGATGACTATACTAAGTTCATCGGTATTTACGGCGCGAAAGGTCTTGCTTGGATGAAAGTAAACGACCGCGCTGCAGGCGTTGAAGGCGTACAATCACCAATCGCTAAGTTTTTAAATGAAGGCGTGATCAACGAACTACTTGCGCGTACTAACGCACAAACTGGCGACATCATTTTATTTGGTGCTGATAAACGCAACACAGTAAATGAAGCAATGGGCGCACTACGCATTAAAATTGGCCTTGATTTAGAAATCACAAATCTTAATAGCTGGGCACCACTTTGGGTTGTTGACTTCCCAATGTTTGAAGAAGATGACGAAGGCACATTACATGCCGTTCATCACCCATTTACTGCGCCGAAAGATGTGAACGCAAGCGAACTTGAAGCAAACCCTGCAGCGGCTATTTCAGATGCATACGATATGGTATTAAATGGCTACGAAGTAGGTGGTGGTTCGGTACGTATTCACAACGCCGATATGCAAGAAGCGGCATTTAGAATCTTAGGCATTGATGCACAAGAGCAACAAGATAAGTTTGGTTTCTTACTTGAAGCACTAAAATACGGTACGCCACCGCATGCCGGTCTTGCGTTTGGTTTAGACCGTTTAGCAATGCTACTGTGCGGCACTGATAACATTCGTGACGTGATTGCTTTCCCTAAAACCACACAAGCATCGTGTTTATTAACCAACGCACCAAGCAAAGCCAATGTAGACTCATTGTCAGAGTTGGCAATTAGTGTTGTTGAAAAAGCTGAAAAGTCAGCAGAATAAGTTATTAATTAGCACTTAACCGCGCAATTGATTAAAAACCCTTAAGTGTTGGCTTAAGGGTTTTTTTATGGTGTAATAAAATTTGTTTAATCTCTTTGGGTTCAATTTCCCGGCGTAACAGTTTTTGACTTTCGGCTAATTTAGATACTCTACTCTGCTTCTCGAAGCGAAAAGCCTTAGCGCGGGGTAATTCATTAAGAAATATATTAAGGACAGTAAATGAATATTAATGCGACGTTGCTTGGTGAATTTTTGGTTTTTGTATTTATAGTATGCATCCCATTATTTGCATGGATAAGTTATCGCCTTGGTAAAAGAAAAACAACAACACCGGTTATCGTTGCTGTAATTGGCGGGCTATTATCAATTATTCCTCTTTTTGGGTTGATTTATATTGCGGTTCTTGCTTTAAAAAACGATTTAGAGGTTAAGCCTTCTAGTGTTTAAAGAGTTAGACTATTACGATCAGCAATTTTCAAAATGTGCTGTCAACGCACAACGTTTTAGTAACATAGAATTTGAGCAGTGCCAGTTTATTGAATGTGATTTCAGTGACAGCCAGTTTAGTAATTGTCGTTTTATTGAGTGCGAATTTATTAACTGTAACTTGAGCGATTTGAATTGGGGTTATAGCGCGCTTGAAGACGTAAGCTTTGTTGATTGTAAACTCAATAGTATTCAATGGGTGCAGGTAAATTGGCCGCAACTAGCACTTACATCATCGGTGAGTTTTAAAAATTGCCAGCTCAGTCATAGCTCGTTTTATGAGTTAGTGTTAAAAGAGCTGACTATGACAGGCTGTTTTGCGAAAGATGTTGATTTTAGACACGCTAATTTAGCGGCTAGTAATTTTAGTGACACTGATTTTAGAGATAGTCTGTTTCATCAAACACATTTGAATAAAGCAAACTTTGTCGGCGCGACGAATTTTAATATTGATATAAAAAATAATAATGTTAGTAATGCGAAGTTTGAGCGTTTTGAAGCGTTAAATTTACTCAGTGGACTGGATATCGAGCTGGTAGATTAGCCGTTATTACACGGCTAATTTAGAGCTGAATTAGCAGGCAGGGCCATTTTTATTTCGTGCGCTGGCAAGTGCTCTGGCGATATCAAGTAGTGCAGGGGTAATATCACTTGCACCATCTTTAATTAGTTTTGATACATCACCTGACGAATACAAGCTATCACGCGGCGATTTAATACCTAACTCACGTACAAAATCTTTAGTTTTACCTGTACTACCTGTTTCAATAAATTTAAAAATAATACGCTCGTTATTATTTTTTGGCTCTGTTTCTAGCGTTTCGATTTCAGCTTTATACGCTTCAATTCTGCTTTGTAAAATATCGATACGTTCTTCGATGCTATTGTATGATTTCATGGATAGGTTCTTTTCTAAATAAACGTTAGGACAATGGCACTATTATCGCATAAATTTAAAATAATTATTTCTTTCTTTAAGACTGTTAATTGTTCTTAGCACTTCGTTTTATTGCAATTAATATTCAAAGCCTTAAAGTACTTTGTAATTTAAATAAAATAAGCTAGGCAAATTAATGCCACTACCTTTTAAGTACTTTGTGAGCTTCTGTTTTCTCATAGTCAGTGTAACCGCGAGTTCCGCAACAAACAGCGAAGTGATTGTTGATAAAGCGCGTGCTCGCGTCATCCCGATCAGTATTTCATTACCAGCATATAACGAGCACTGCAGCCAACAAACAAAATGCCCAGTGGCATTTATTAGTGCTGGCTATGGGATTGCGCATACTGACTATCAGTTTGCGGTAGATGTTTTTACAGCTAAGGGTTATTTAAGCATTGCTGTAGCTCATGAACTAAAAAATGATCCTGCGCTTAACTCTAATCCTCCCTACATGGCAACGCGAATAGAAAATTGGCATCGTGGTGTAGTCACTCTGAAATTCTTAGTTGAGAAATTATCCGCTAAATATCCGGCGTATGATTTTAGCCACCTGACTTTATTTGGTCACTCAAATGGTGGTGATATATCTGCACTCTACGCAGCTATCTACCCAAATGAGGTGAGTAATGTGATCACCTTAGATCATCGCCGTATGTTATTACCTCGCAATAAAAACATTCGGGTTTTAACGCTGCGCGGCAGTGATTATCCTGCTGATACGGGGGTATTATACACCGCAGACGAACTTACAAGTTTCCCTGTGGATCAGTTTTTTTTACCTAATGCACGCCATAATGATATGTTCGATGCAGGGCCTATTAAATTGCTCAATAAGATGAAAAGGCATTTAAACGAATTTTTGGTACATCAAATATCTAATGAATAGATAAACGTTATTTATAAGGAATTAATTTACAATGAAGTGTTTTTTGCAAGGAAGCATAATTTTATTGCTTTTTTTTACGTCGCTATTTTGCATGCAAGTCAAAGCATTAGACTCAACACAAGGGCTTTATGTAACGATAGATGTTAAACCTAATGGCGATCTTGTAATTACAGAGCAGTTTGATTTAATCGCAGGCGGTTATATTTTTGAACACGGTATTTATAGAGCAGTCCCATTAGTATTAGAAGGTCAATATGGTGGCCAGTATCTAGCTGGTTTTAAAATGTTAAGCGCTCACTTAAATGATAAACCCACCCCTTATTTAGTGACGTTTTCAGAAGGTCAGGCCATTATTAAAGTGGGAGATCCAACTAAAAAATTAGCTTTAGGGCAAGCTAAGTTTGTTATTTCTTATCAGCTATCAGATAAAATTAGGTTTTTTCAAAATCATGATGAGCTTTTATTTCATGCGATACCTTATCAATGGGCAACCTCAATAGAGCAGTCAAAGGTTGTAGTTAATCTACCTGAAAAGTCACGTGCATTGCAGTGGCTTGCGTATACAGGTTCTTATCGGGAAAAAGGCAGCGATTACTTTGCCCAGAATCCAAAACAAAACGAGTTTAGGTTTACTGCTAAGACTGTTCTAGGTCAGAGTCAGGGAATGACTATTGTGATTGCGTTACCTAAAGGTGTAATAGAACAACCATCGCTGTTTTATCTTATATTTTTATTGGAGTTTATCGAGTGGGTTATAGCCATAATATTTTTAGGTGCAGTCGGTAGCTTTATTTATTGGTCTTGGCGTAAATTCGGCCAATACCCTGATGAAAATGTTGAACTTTTAGAAGTAGTAAAAATACCAAATGAACTTTCCCCGGCGCTGATCCGAGGTATCACCAAGCATGGATTTTCTATGAAATGCTCAATCGAAGAGTTTACATCAACCTGTGTAAGCTTGGGAGTTAAAGGTTATTTAGACTTAAAATACACTCAAGAGTTGAGTACTGAGACGGTAGTTGTTGGCCGATATTACTCACATTCATTGTTACTAACGGTTAAACCCAACTTTCCTAATAAGGCCCTGCCAAAAAATGAGCAATGTGTACTTGATTGGGTTATCAATGAAGGTGGTTGTTACGTTATTAGTAGCGATAATAGAGAACCAAACCGTCAGCTTTTTAAGTTGTTTAGTAAAGCGTTGAGAGCTGAGGCAAAAGACGCAAAAATTTTTACCTGGAATTTCAAGTACACACTCATTACTGTTGGTTTATCGAGTATGTTTGTCGGCGTTCAATCGGTTTTAGGCGTATCAGATTGGATTGATATACTGTGGGGGCCGCTGGTGATAGTGATGACTTTTCCCATATTTATTTTATGGTTTGCCATTTACGAAAGCATTTTTGATAAAGATAAAGATAAAGATAAAGATAAAGATAAGCCTGCGTCACAAATAAAAAATAAAGCGCTGATGATTGGTGCTGTATGGATCCCATGGGTTGGTTTACTGTGCTACTTTTTACCATTATTGTCGTTATCGAGCGCTTTTTTAATACTTTTTTGTCTGTCAGCAGCGCACTTAAATTACGCTCCCACCCATTATGGCCGACAATTATTAATCAGTGCGTTACAGATAAAAAAATATATAGAGGCCGAAAAAGAACCTGAGGATGATTTTTTACTCGATGCATCGGAATATGAAACGTTGCTACCATATGCTATTTCATTAGAGCTTCAAAAAGTGTGGTGTAGTCGATTTGATAATGTTCAGAAAATGAAAAGAAAACAATTTAGAAAACTGAAAGCACGTAAGAAACGATCATCTTCTGATAACCTTAATCCATTCAGGTACAAGCCTATTTGGTTTTTGGGTAGCTTTTCAGCTCAGTCAGAATTTGTTAATTCGTTAGAGAGCATTAGTTATTCGGCCACTGGTAATTTAGGCGCTTCATCTTCTACGACTAGTTCGGGGTTCTCCAGTGGTAGTGGTTTTTCTGGAGGCGGCGGTGGAGGTGGAGGCGGCGGCGGAGGTTGGTAGGTAAATGATAAAAACAAATTTTTATACCTGTAAATCAAGTACCTGAAAAGTAACTTTGTTATTAATATACTAGCTCACTTACGATCAGTGGATTATTATGCAAGGTTTTATGTACCGGGCATTTATCGGCTATTTCCAACAGGCGCTGACGTTGTTCGTCTGTTAAATCGCCCACTAGGGTGATTTTGCGTGTGATTGCTTCAAGATTACCGGTTTGTTCGCAATCGTGACAATCAGTGTGGTAGTCACGAGTGTGCTCAAGTTCAACTTTGACGTGTTCTAGCGGTAGGTTTTTTCGGTTTGCATACATACGCAGCGTCATAGATGTGCATGCACCAAGGCCAGCTAATAAGTGGTGATAAGGATCTGGCCCTAAATTACTGCCGCCAACTTTAAGAGGCTCATCAGCGAGCCATGTGTGATCTTTAGTACTGACGTGCTGAGTAAATACATGGTCTTTTTCTTCAACGAGTACATTGCCATTATTAAGTTTGGCTGTGTATTCACTTTTATCATATTTTACATAGCGTGTTGCCCATGAGGCAATTATGTGTGCCACGTAGTCTGCGTCTTCTTTATTGGTGAGTAAATGGTCTGCATCATCTAAGCTTATAAAACTCTTAGGGTGTTTTGCCGCAGCGTATATTTTTTCAGCTTCTGAGATTTTAACCGTGGCATCAATGGGGGAGTGCATCACCAATAACGCGCGTTTAAGCTTACTAATATGACTGCTATCGTATTTAGCAATATCGTCAATAAACTGTTTTTTAATGGTGAATTCTCGACCAGCTAAGCTGACTTTTGCTTCACCAGCGCTGTTGATCTCGTCTAAATGAGCAGCAAAATTATGGGCAACATGCTGTGCATCTGATGGCGCGCCAATTGTTGTGATTGCTTGAACTTCATTCATATGTTCTGCTGCCGCAAGTACAGCGGCACCACCTAAACTATGACCAATTAATAACTGGGGAGCCTTATAATGATCACGTAAGTGATCTGCTGCGGCCACTAAATCTTGAATATTTGATGAAAAATTACTGTTAGCAAAATCACCGTCACTGTTACCAAGGCCTGTAAAATCAAAGCGTAATACCGCAATGCCTTGCTGAGTGAGTGCTCGGCTAATTCTACTGGCGGCAGCGATATCTTTACCACAGGTAAAGCAATGTGCGAATAGGGCGTAAAATTTTATCTCACGGGTGGGCATTTCAAGTTGTCCGGCGAGTGTTAAGTCGCCACTTTTAAAAGAAATTTTTTGGCGCATAGGTGACCTTTTAGGATTGAAAGATATTATCGAAATAGGATATGAAAGAGTAGACCATAAAATTGTGCTTATGATTTCAATTAGTTTCGTGCTTTACCTACAATAGCAACATTTTGATTTACATCAAGTAATAAGCGCTTACCAAATTAAGGCGGACATAAGTCCTTATGTTTTTAAGGCTAGTTTATTATTCTCGCGAAGCGCTACAATGGAGCAACTGCTATGATTAGCAAAGGCTTTTGACAACTTAATTCATTGGATACGAACATGCAATTACCTACCGTTGATTATAAAGCGAGCGATGCGGCCGCTCAATTTGTTGAGTCTCTTAGAAATACGGGCTTTGGTGTATTAAAAAATCACCCAATACCACAGTCATTGGTTGAGTCAATTTATAAAAATTGGCAGGCTTTTTTTAATTCAGAACAAAAAAATGACTTCTTATTTTCAAAAGAAACGCAAGATGGTTATTTCCCACCGTCAGTGTCAGAAGTGGCAAAAGGGTTTACGGTAAAAGATATTAAAGAGTACTTTCATGTTTATCCAAATGGTCGTGTTCCTGCTGAACTTGAAGCTGATGTGCGTGAGTACTACCGTTTAGCAAACGAATTTGCAGCAGAGCTATTAAGCTGGGTACAAGCTGAAGCACCTGCTGATGTGCGCGCTAAATTCTCGATTGATTTAAAAGATATGATTGCGAATTCTGAACAAACATTACTGCGTATTCTTCATTATCCGCCAATGACTGGCGATGAAGAGCCCGGTGCGATTCGTGCTGCTGCACATGGCGATATAAACTTATTAACAGTATTACCAGCGTCAAATGAGCCCGGCTTGCAAGTGCAAAAAACAGATGGTGGTTGGTTAGACGTGCCGTGTGATTTTGGCAGTTTAATTATTAATATTGGCGATATGCTTCAAGAGGCATCGGGTGGCTATTTTCCATCGACTATTCATCGTGTAATTAATCCTACGGGCAAAGCGTCTACAAAGTCGCGTATTTCTCTTCCTTTGTTTTTACACCCACGCCCGGACGTTGTTTTGTCTGAGCGATACACGGCTGATAGCTACTTACAAGAGCGCTTGCGTGAGTTAGGGGTTAAATAATACTCACGTAATAAGCGTTTTCCTAAAGCGGCCATTGTGCCGTTTTTGTGTTTTATAGGCCCTATACCAACTAGCATAAATATTTGAACAATTTAACGAATTAAATCACGCTATAACGCCGTTAAAAATTTTTTATTTAGAACAACTAGATATAGAAACTTTTGCCTAGTTATAGCGCAATTTTCTTGTCATTAAATAGACCCCATATCTATCCAGATTGGTATTACTCTTAGGCTTTGCTCTGCATGACACTATTGTTGTATTAGCTGTCTTGCTGTAAACGTGAATATTCAATGCATTATTGGTCACGATCGGTATAATGCGCGCAACTGGCCGCTTTGGCCTTATTTAAAAGAGAGTTTATATGAGTTTTGATGGGTTAGGTTTATCACAGTCTTTAGTTAATGCAGTTTTAGAAAAGGGCTATGAAACGCCAACACCAATTCAGGCTCAAGCCATTCCAGCGATCATTGAAGGTCGTGATGTGATGGCCGCAGCACAAACGGGTACAGGTAAAACAGCTGGCTTTACATTGCCGCTTATTGAGTCATTGGCTAAAGGTCAAAGAGCTAAAAACAATCAAGTACGTGCGCTTATTTTAACGCCAACACGAGAACTTGCATTGCAAGTAAGCGAAAATGTTGAAGAGTATGCAAAGCACTCTGATATTAGCTCATTTGTTGTGTATGGTGGTGTTAAAATAAATCCACAAATGCAACGTTTACGCAGAGGTGTTGACATTTTAGTTGCAACGCCTGGTCGGTTAATGGATTTACATAATCAAAATGCACTGAAGTTCGATACCCTTGAAGTGCTTGTGCTTGATGAAGCTGACCGTATGCTTGATATGGGTTTCATTCATGATATTAAACGTATCATCAGTAAGTTACCGGCTAAACGTCAAAACTTAATGTTCTCAGCGACTTTTTCGGATGATATTCGTGCGCTTGCAAAAGGGTTAATTAATGATCCTGTTGAAATTTCTGTTGCAGCCAAAAACACCACCGCTAAGAGTGTTACTCAATCAGTGTATGCTGTAGATAAAGCACGTAAAACTGCGCTGTTAAGTCATTTGATCCGCACGAATGAGTGGCAACAGGTATTAGTATTTAGTCGAACTAAACACGGTGCTAACCGTTTAGTTAAACAACTAGAGCGCGACGATATTGTAGGCGCAGCTATTCATGGTAATAAATCTCAAGGCGCACGAGTAAAAGCACTTGATGGATTTAAAAACGGTGAAGTACGTGTACTTGTAGCGACTGATATTGTTGCTCGTGGCCTAGATATAGTTGAATTACCACATGTTGTTAACTATGACTTACCTAACATTTATGAAGATTACGTTCACCGTATTGGTCGTACTGGCCGTGCGGGTGCAACGGGTCATGCAATTTCATTTGTAACAAGTGATGATGCTGCTGACTTATATGGTATTGAGCGCTTTATTGGTGAGCTAATTCCACGCGCCAAAGAGCCGGGTTTTGAGCCAACGCAAGGTGTGCCTGAGCGAGATCTTGATGCGAGACCAATCGCACCTAAAAAGCCTAAAAAAGCTAAACAGCCATTTAATAAGCCTAAGTCTGATAACAGTAAACCAAACAGTAAAAAACCGAATAACGGTGGAAATGGCACAGGCCCACGCCGTGGTGGCTCAGGTAAAAAACCGGATGCGAATAAAGCTGGTGGTGAGCAAGCGCAAAACCCTTGGGCTAAGCGCCAGTCAGTAAGTGGCAGTGGTCAGCGCCGTCGTCGCCCAGATAATAGCGGATCACAAGGTAACTCGTAAGTTATACTGAGTCGTTTTAATTAGCGCCATTTCATATGGCGCTTTTTTATGCCCTGAGATAATTAATTGCTAGGCCAATAAATAGAGTAACGGTGACACTTAATAAAGTACCGAGCATGACATATTCAGTTAGCTTTTTATCTTTACTGGCGCTTAAGTCACCAAATCTAAACACCGATTTTGCAGCCAGTAAAAAGCCAACCCCCGCAAATTGATCTAATAAAATAAAGGTAAGCATTAGTACGCGCTCTAACATGCCAATACTTTGCCCAGCAGCGGGCAAACTGCCTGTGGCACTAAAACCAGCGGTTATTCGCTCCAACATCATACGGATAAATACAGCACTGGGACTGAGTATTAATAAATAACCGCACAAGACCCATAATGTGGAAGGTGCAATTAACCATTGCCATACGGCTATAAAAAAATCACTGTTATCACTTAGCCAAATAGCCAATAGTAAAATTACGGCTAAATGAGCAAGCTGGTCAAATATAAAAGGCACGACTCCTTTGCTTGAATACGATTTAGCGAGGTCAATGAGATAATGGGTCACCATAACGATAGCTGTTGCGCCACAAATACGTAATACGTCTTGCCAGCCATAAATAAGCTCCCACCATGTAACAATTAAAGCGGTCGTTACGCCATGAACGAGTACATGTAAATACAATTTTTTAGCACGAAAATGACGCGTGTTACGATTATTTACCCAACTCATCGGTTGCCAGTAAAAGTCAGCTAATATGTGGCCAATTACTAATGCAGCCATCAATACAGTAAAACTCATGATTTGACTCCTTTGAGAGTCGAAATAGTATCTTCAGCATAATGTAAAAATCGTTCAATTAATTGGTAGTGTGCAAGATTGAGTAATTTGGTTACATTTTCCCGGCTTGTTTTTAATTGCTTTGCCAGTTCGCTATGCTGCTTGTTTTTTGCGGTTAAATACACATACAGAGCATTTGCCTGTTTTGCCGTCATTTTAGTCAACAAGGTATCAACAAAAGCTATATTTAGCGCAAGACCAGGGTCTATATTTTGATTGGCTATATTTAAAATTAAACGTTGGTTGTTTATTTCGTCTAAACTGCGCCCTGACATTGTAAATGCAGAGCCGGTCGCTGTTTTGATATCTGCACGTGCGTTGTCAATTTCGCCAATGGCTAGACTTTGGCGGATTTCATACCCAGCTGCTTTTATATTTAAATATAGCAGTAAGGCAACCATGCAAACGTATTGCGGTTGCTGGAGCTGAATTTGAAATGCATCACCGCGATAAAGCGTACTTTGCCCTTGCCATGTTTGAGTTATAGCTCTTAGGCTTTGATCAAGCTGGTACAGCATTGCATCGTACTCATGCTGAGGAATATTCTGTGATTTAATTACATCACCACTTATCACTGCAATCATAAAATACCTGTTAGTATAGCCAATATAGATAAGTAACCATTTTAGGTTACATTGCAATATGTAACCTAAAATGGTTACATTGGAATATGTAACTAATTTAGGTTACTAACGATTAAAAAGCAAGGATGATAGAGTAACGACAAGATTTGGCACGCCCTAATAAGTAACGATGTTTATGAGGAAAATAACATGACAGAGCAAACGCAGATACCAGCGAGTACACAATCAGAGCTTGTGACAGGTAAGAACTCAAGTAAACCGCGAGTAGGTATTTTTGTTGATGTGCAAAATATTTATTATACCTGTAGAGAGATCTATCGGAAAAACTTCGATTACAATTCTTTTTGGGCAAAAATAAGTGATGAATATGAAATTGATTGCGCGATTGCGTATGCAATTTATCGAGGTGATGAAAAACAATCTCAGTTTCAAAATATTCTTCGTGCGATTGGTTTTGAAGTAAAGTTAAAGCCATTTATTCAACGTCGCGATGGCAGTGCAAAAGGTGATTGGGATGTAGGGATCACAATAGACATGCTTGAATACGGTAAAAAGCTTGATAAAGTTATCTTGCTCTCTGGTGACGGTGATTTTGCTTTATTACTGGGTCATTTAAAGCTGCAGTATAATGTGCCTTGTGATGTATATGGAGCAGATAGGTTAACAGCCGAAGCATTAAAGCAAAGTGCTGCGCAATTTTATTGTATTGATGATTCACTCCTTTTATAGAACACATGTATTAAATAACTAATCTTATGTTAAAAATATTTGACATGGTTATAAAGTAGACTTATAGTTTCGATGTTAAATATATTTAACATTAAGTTTGTTTTACTTAACTTTAAAAGGTGGGTTATGAGTTATACACAAAAATCACGATTACTTGAGATGGTTATCACTTTAATTGTATTGTTTAATTATATGCAGTCAGTACTGTCGATGACACCACAGGCACAAATGGACGTAACATTGGCCAGTGGTCTATTGATCTCGTTAGCAATACAAACGGTTGCTATGCTGATTGTAATGCACATTATATTAGCTGCATTTAATGCAAAATATGCCAATCAAGCAAAAGATGAACGAGAGCAAAGCATAGCGTTAAAGGCCAAAAGTGTGTCGCTGTTTATTTTGCAAATTGGGGTTGTACACACGGTGTTTTCAATGTTGATTGGGCCACAATATGGGTTGCCAATAAGTCCATTGCATCAATTGGTGATTGTTGCACTATTAAGTGACGTGATAGGCAAAGGTGTTGAAGCATGGTTATTGTATAGAGGCTAGCATGGCAAAATTACCAATTACAAATACGATTAGGGCGTTACGTTTTGAACACGGAGAAATGACCCAGCAACAGTTAGCCGAGATTGTGGGGGTAACGCGACAAACAATAGCAGCGATTGAAGCCGCAAGATATTCACCTTCTTTAGAGGTCGCTTTTAAAATAGCCATTGTATTCGGTCAACCGTTAGAAAAAATATTCCAATACAATCGGTGATACTTTACTAAATTATTATTTTAGGTAAGCTGATACATTACTGTATTGTTTTTATGCTGATTTGGTACTAAAAGTAATACAGTTAGCTCTTTTATTGTTCAAAAATGACGTAGTAAAACTAAATAATTAGCTAATATGTTATCAACACAAACAAGTTTTTATTTTATTTTCGTTAATTATTCATTCTAATTCAGTATTTTAGCAATAAATATAAAAGATATATGAATTTTTATAAAAAATATAATGACAACGCTGTCATTTGTTGTGTAACATTAATTCAACATGGGTTGAGGGTGAATCGCATTAAGACAATAAAAAAAGTGCGGTTATTACAAATATAAAAACGAAGGTTAGAGGTCGTTACATGATGGCTAAGAGTGCGAATAAGGACCAATTGTTTATTGGTATCGATGGTGGCGGAACAAAGTGCCGTGCAACTATATACTCTGCACAACATGGAGTATTGGGCACCGGCCTAGGTGGCCCCGCGAATCCATTACATGGGTTAGAGCGCACATTAGAGTCAATAATGGTGTCTACACAATTAGCAATGCGTGATGCGGGTTTGCAGTTAGAAACTGTGCATCAAGTGTATGCCGGCTTGGGCCTTGCGGGTGTTAATTTACCTAGCTTGTATGAAAAAATTAGTGAATGGGAACATCCATTCAAACAAATGTTTTTGACCACAGATTTACACACAGCATGCATAGGTGCCCATGAAGGTGGTGATGGCGCGGTGATTATTACAGGAACAGGCTCATGTGGTTTTTCACATGTTAAAGGCCAATCTGTTAATTATGGCGGTCATGGTTTTGCTTTAGGTGATAAAGGCAGTGGCGCATGGATGGGGCTTGAAGCAATTAAAGCTGCACTCGTAGATATCGACGGGCTAGGTCCTCACACTGCAATTAGTAATGTTATAAAAAACCACTTTAATACAGACACTGCAATGGGGATCGCTGAGCAAATGGCAGGGCAGCCTTCAAGTAGTTATGCAAAGCTGGCGCGTTATGTATTTGATGCAGCTCACGAGGGCGATGTAATTGCGTTAGCAATTGTAAAAGAGGGTGCCGATTACGTAAGTAAATTAGCCCACCGGCTACTTGAAAATAACCCCCCGCGTTTATCTATGATCGGCGGCCTTGCAGAACCATTAAATAAATGGCTTGATCCTGCAATCGCTAAGCTAGTTGAAGTACCAAAGCAACCACCAGAAATGGGGGCAATCTATTTTGCACAGCAATCTGTACTTGAACAAAATCAAAAGGTAGCGCTGTAATGAAAACTTTCTATCGTGCGGCTCGCTTATTTACCGCTGAAAATTTTATCGATAATGCATTATTTAGTGTTGAAAAAGGCGTATTTAATTTAGAAACTGAGACGACAGATCCCGTTATAGAGCTTGATGGCTTAGTTGCTCCAGGATTTATTGATGTGCAAGTTAACGGTGGTGGCGGTGCATTTTTTAATGCTGATCAAAGTACTGAATGTTTGGATCGCATTGCTAAAGCACACGGTCAATTTGGTAGTACCGCATTAATGCCAACCTTGATCACTGATAAAGTTGAGGTAATGCAAGCGGCAGCCGATGCAACTGCAAAAGCGATACGTGAAGGCGTACCTGGTGTATTAGGTATTCACTTTGAAGGCCCGCATTTGTCTTTTCCAAAAAAAGGCACGCACAGTGAACAATTTATTCGCCCAATCAGCGAACAAGAATTTGCCATTTATGCTCGCCAAGATTTAGGCATAAAAATGGTCACGTTAGCACCTGAAAATGTCAGCATTGCTGATGTTGAACGCTTAGTGGCGTGTGGCGTAAAAGTATCGATTGGTCATACAAATGCAGACTATGCAACCACAATTGCAGCACTGAATGCAGGCGCAGATGGGTTTACACATTTATATAATGCAATGTCACCGTTTACCTCGCGTGAACCGGGTGTCGTTGGTGCTGCGCTGTGGCATGATAATAGCTGGTGTGGGCTTATTGTTGATGGGCATCATGTTCATCCACTGTCGGCGCAATTAGCGATTCGCACAAAGCAACGTGGCAAAATCATGCTGGTAACAGATGCTATGCCGCCAGTAGGCACTGATGACATGGAATTTGATTTTTTCGATGGACGAAAGGTAATTCGTACCGGCGATAGACTCAATTCAAGTACTGGTGAATTAGCGGGCAGTGTATTAGATATGGCAAGTGCTGTGCGCAACACGGTAAATACATTAGATGTTAGTTTAAGCGAAAGCTTACGCATGGCAGCATTGTATCCAGCACAATATTTAGACCTCAAGAAAAAGGGACGTTTACTTGATGGCTTTGACGCAGACTTTGTGGTGCTTGATGAGCATCAATATGTCAAAGGCACTTATATTGCAGGTATTGCAATTTAACGTTTCCCTGGAAAAAACCCCGCAGCTTCATCGCGGGGCTTTTTTGTTTCTATGAGTAAAAAATATGACAACAACACAACACAATACCGATAAACCAGTTAGAAAGCGCCTTGCATCACTTGATGCTTTACGTGGCATGGATATGTTTTGGATTTTAGGCGGGCAGTCTATTTTTGCCGCCTTATTTATTTTAACTGGCTGGACCGGTTGGAAAGTATTTGAAGCGCACACATTACACAGCGCATGGCACGGTTTTACATTTTATGATTTAATTTTTCCGCTGTTCATCTTTTTATCCGGTGTGGCGATGGGCTTAGCGCCAAAACGAATTGATCACCTTCCTTGGCTTGAACGCAAAGTCTACTACCGTAAAGCGATAAAACGCTTGTTTTTGCTGTGCGCATTGGGAGTAATGTATAACCACGGGTGGGGGACAGGCATACCCTTGGCGTTTGATGAAATACGTTATAGCAGTGTGCTTGGACGAATTGCAATCGCGTGGTTTTTTTGCGCCATGTTGGTGTGGCATACCAGTCTTCGTACTCAAATTATCACCGCGATAAGCCTGCTGATTGGTTATTGGATTCTAATGTGCTTTATTCCTGTACCAGGAGGTACTGCGGGTGATTTAAGTGCTGCTGGAAGTTGGAACGCATGGTTTGATACGCATTTTCTTCCAGGGATCAGTTATCAAAATCGCCCCGTAGATCCGGAAGGTGTACTATCAAGTTTACCTGCGATTGTTAATGCTTTGATAGGCGTATTTGCGGGTCAACTGATTGCTAGAGCAAACCAGATAGGCGAGTGGAAAACCGCAGGTGTTTTGTTTGCCGCAGGTGTAGTCAGCGTGTGCTTAGGGTGGTTGTGGGATTTACATTTTCCTGTAAATAAAGAGCTATGGACTAGTTCGTTCGTACTGGTAACGGTTGGCTGGAGCGCAATACTATTAGCGATTTTTTATGCATTGGTGGATCTTTTGAATGGCCAAAAGCTGGCATATCCATTTGTTATTATCGGCGCGAACTCAATTATTATTTATTTAGCATCTAGTTTAGTTAATTGGACCTTTATTAGTAAGAGCGTATTTGGTGGGTTTATTAATGCAGTACCGCCTTCGTGGCAACCAGTTATGGCTGTAATAGCATTGTTATTAGTACAAATATTACTTTTACATTGGATGTATAAGCGCAAGATTTTTGTCAGCGTTTAGCCGCGAATTGTATTCAAACGGTAAAATGTAATTTTTTTATTCACTTTTACTTTACAAACTAAATCGAAGTGGTAATAATGACAGCGTTGTCATAATGGTATTAACCAAACAGTGTATCCCTGTTTGGTTTGATCTAAGGCCCAATTCGATTGCACGTGGGGTTGGGACTTAGATCCCATTTTTTCATCAACTAATTTAATAACTGAGCAAACTAATATGCAAATAGTAATTTTAAATGATGCAGCTGCTGTAGCGGCATATGGCGCAAATATCTTCGCAGCACAATTACAAAAAAAACCAACATCAGTGCTCGGTTTAGCAACAGGCTCTACGCCGGTTGCTTTATATCAAGAATTAATTGCTAAAAATAAAGCAGGTGAGATTTCATTTTCACATGCAACCTCATTCAATTTAGATGAATACCTTGGTTTGACCGGTGAACACCCGCAAAGCTATCGTTACTTTATGAATGAGCAACTATTTAGTCATGTTGACATAAATAAAGAAAATACCTTTGTTCCAGCGGGTGATGCAGAAAACCCAATCACGGCTTGCAAAGAATACGAAGCGAAAATTGTTGCCGCCGGTGGTGTAGACGTACAATTGTTAGGTATTGGGCGTAATGGCCATATTGGATTTAACGAACCCTCTTCAGGTCTTCGTTCACGGACACGTGTTAAAACACTGACCAAAGCAACAATTGATGATAATGCCCGCTTTTTTGGTGCAGATGAATATCAGCCTCATCTATCAATCACCATGGGTATTGGCACTATTTTAGAAGCCAAAAAAGTTGTGTTACTTGCAACCGGTGAAAATAAAGCGGATGCAGTACATGCCATGATTGAAGGCCCATTGATGGCTGCATGCCCAGCATCAGCCCTACAACTTCATCAAGATGCTGTCATTGTGATTGATAAAGCTGCGGCAAGTAAATTAGCTGATTTAGAGTTTTATCAGCATATTGAAGCCGAAAATCAAAAGTTACAGGCGCATTTAGCAACCTTGTAATGATGAAATAAATTTATTGTGTGTTCAAAAGCCCGAAAGGGCTTTTTTTTCGTCTGTAATAAGATAAATGTATACCCAAACCACCTCAAAATGCGAGCGTCGTTGGAATTAAAAGTGATTTAGGCAAGGCATTGATTGCAAGTAATAGTGGTTCTATTGTTAAAATCAATCCCTTATAAAAGTAACGCAGTATAAATCGCTTTTAAACCAACCCGTTGGGCGTTTCACAGGCACTTACTATCAGCGTTGTTACTTCTTAAAAGTGATGGTTCTTGCAAAGTAACGCCTTGATATTAAGCCCCTGTGAAACGCTGAATTCTGCATCTTGAGGTGGCTTGGGTATATACCTTTGTTCGCTATGGCGATTAGCGACTTGTTTAATGCAATTAATATAAGCTTATGGTAGTTTTAGCCATCTAAAAAATAAAAAGGATGAGCATGCTTAATTATAGTCAAATGCCATTAGATCGCGCGTCTAATTTGCGAAAAGACTCACAATGGTTAGCAACTCAACTCAACTTTCAAAGCCGTTGGATCCTAGTTCATAATAACCAGACTTTATTTGATGCTCAGAGCTTTACTGTCACATTTTTAAGTTTTAGTGATATTAACCACTTAGATTTAAGCGAAGCGATATTTTTAGGCTTGGACGAACAGCAAACCAGTTTTTTTGCACTCGATGTAAGTACAGTCGATGTGACGACTTTAGCGCCATTAACCGCTAATGCAGAATTTATTGATATTCGCCGTTATGGTGTGAACGTTGAGATTAAGCAAGGCTCCATTGCTGCTTTGGCGCGTGGACTTTGTTATTGGCATGCAACGCACCGCTTTTGTGGGCGCTGTGGTAGTAATAATATACTAGTTGAAGCAGGGCACTCTCGTTTATGCACGAATGAAGAGTGCAAACATCCAACCTTTCCACGTACCGATCCTGCCGTAATTATGGTCGTCACGCGCACATTTTCTGATGGTATAGAACGCTGTTTACTTGGTAGGCAAGCAGCATGGGCGCCAGGTATGTATTCGTCTTTGGCTGGATTTGTAGACCCCGGAGAAACACTTGAACAAGCTGTTGCGCGTGAAGTGATGGAGGAGGCGGGAATTGCAGTAGATAATGTACGTTATATCGCATCACAGCCTTGGCCGTTTCCATCTTCAATTATGTTAGGGTTTATTGCCGAAGCCGTTACTGAACAAATACAAGTAGATAAAGACGAGCTTGATGATGCGCTGTGGTTTAGTCGTGACGAACTTAATAACTTTGGTAGTTGGGATATCGAAGGCGAACACTTAAAGTTGCCCAGAGCTGATTCTATCTCTCGCTATATAATTGACTATTGGCGTAATTTAAAAGTTTAAGCAATGTGTAGTGTGTTCTAACGAAATATTTTAAGGATTAATGATGACGAGTAAAAGTAATAAAAACACTCTATTAGTAAGTACCGGGCGAAAAAAAGTGTACACGCACGGCGTAGTTAATCCCGTAGTACAACGGGCATCAACGATTGTATTTGATTCTGTTGCTGAACTAAAACAAGCCGCAAAAACCCGAGGTGATAAAACGCTATTTTATGGTCGCCGTGGTACGACGACACATTTTGCGTTACAAGAAGCAATCACAGAGCTTGAAGGGGGCGAAGGCTGTGCGCTCTATCCATGTGGTGCAGCAGCGATAAGCAGTGCACTCTTGGCGTTTGTAAAAGCAGGCGATCACATTTTAATGGTTGATAATGCGTATGAACCAACGCGCGATTTTTGCGATAAAATTTTAGCCGGATTCGGCGTTGAAACCACGTATTATCCGCCTACAATTGGTGCGGGTATAAAAACATTCATCAAAGAAAATACCAAAGTCTTGTTTTTAGAATCTCCAGGTTCTATTACGATGGAAGTTCAAGATGTACCAGCGATGGTTGCTGTGGCTAATGAACAAGGCGTGATGACAATGCTCGACAATACTTACGGCAACGGTTTGCATTATCGACCACTTGAGCATGGTGTCGATATCAGCATTCAAGCGGCAACAAAATATATAGTTGGTCACTCAGATGTGATGATGGGCGTAGCCGTTGCGAATAAAAAATACTGGCCTACATTACGTGAACAGTCTTACTTACTGGGTCAGTGCACATCAGCTGATGATGCATACTTAGCACTACGTGGCTTACGTACTATGGCTGTGAGACTCAATCAGCATGAAAAAGCAGCAATCGAAGTTGCTAAGTGGTTAGAGAGTCATCCATTAGTTGATCATATCCGCCATCCTGCATTTGACAGCTGCCCAGGGCATGAGTTTTTTAAGCGTGACTTTGATGGCAGTAATGGCTTGTTTTCCTTTGTAATGAAAGAAGGTAACCAGCAGGCGATAGATGCATTTTTGGATGGCTTAGATCATTTTAAAATGGGCTTTTCGTGGGGCGGCTTTGAAAGTTTAGTAACGGCTAACTTAACAATGAAAGGATTACGTTCACAAACAGGGTGGGAGTTAGGTCCTGTGATCCGGCTGCATATCGGCCTTGAGGATGTTGATGATTTAATCACTGATCTTAATCAAGCACTTGAGCTGTATAAGCAACATTTAAATTAAGTAAAAACATAATTTACATTCTTTGTTACAAAGCCAACGCCTACGTTGGCTTTTTTTTGCTAGTAATTCAATACGTTTGCACTTAATGTAAGGAAAACACTTTCACGATTAGGACTTTGTGTGACGCAATTAAACCCCAAGCGACTTTTAAATATTACTTTGTTTGAACTAACCCGACTGTTTTTAACTAAACGTGGCTTACTTGCCGTTGCTGCATTTACTATTTGTTGGTTGCTTATTTTACGCTACCCAGTAGGACAAGCGGTAAGCACTATGAGTTCACCTGAGCTTGCTGCAGTTGCTCAACATATATTTGGCGTCATTGGTTTAAGTAAACTATTAATGTGGCCTGAAGCTGAGTTGGCGATGTATTGGCTAATTGCTTTGTATAGCTTTCCTATTTTTTGCTTATTTTTGTGTAGTGACCAAATTGTGGGTGATAGACAACGCGGTACACTACGCTTTTTGTCATTACGGGCAACGCGCAGCGAAATATTATTTGGCCGTTTTTTAGGTCAGGTACTTATTTTAGCAATATTAATTACCATCACTTTAGTCGCAACAGTGGCAACACTTGCATTTAGAGAGTCATCGCTATTGTTAAGCGGGCTAAATCGCAGCCTAGTTTTGTTTTTCTATTTAGTGGTCACCGTACTACCATTTATTGCGTTAATGACGTTTTTAAATACTATTGCTCGATCTTCACGATTAACGGTGATCATGGCCATATTATTTTTTGCAATGGGTAATATTGTCGTTAGCCTTATGAGCTGGCAACTACCTATATTTGCTATTCTTAATTATATATTTCCCGGCGTTCAGCTTGAGCAGGTTGCAGGGCAGAATGCAGATTTATTTAGCAGTATAGGTATTCCTTTATTACAAACAGTGGTGTTGTTAGTGGCAGCACAGCGTATCTTCTCAAGGAGTTCACTATGAGTACATTAATACAGGCTAACGGACTCTCTAAACAGTACGGGGCTAAATTAGCGTTAGATCAAGTGAGCTTTGAAGTTAAAAAAGGTGCACCCGTAGCATTAGTTGGCCCAAATGGGGCCGGTAAAACAACCTTATTTAGTCTGTTATGCGGTTATATCATGCCTACATCAGGCAGTTTATCCATAATGGGGCACCGCCCTGGCGCAAGTGCATTGTTTGGAAAGCTATCAGCGTTGCCACAAGATGCCCAGTTAGATCCTCGTTTTAGTATTGCGCATCAGTTAACATTTTATGGGCAACTGCAAGGGCTAACGACTAAGCAAAGTCAATCAGAAGCTCTCAGAGTACTCGAATTAGTTGGTTTAGCTGAGGTTGCAAAACAACGCAGTGATGATTTATCGCACGGCATGCGTAAGCGCGTAACAATAGGGCAGGCTTTAATAGGCAAACCCGAAATTGTAATGCTTGATGAAGCTACAGCTGGGCTCGATCCTATTCACGCACGTGAAGTGAGAGAGCTTGTTTCAAACTTAAGTGAGGAAGCGACGTTTATTTTAAGTTCACATGACCTCACAGAATTAGAGCGATTATGTGGGCAAGTGTTACACCTTGATAAAGGTAAAATCACTGAACACCAAGCAAACAGCAATATAGAACAAACACAGCATCACATGACAATACTGTTTGCTGAAAACTATCCTAATATTGAGCAAAGCATTCAAAGCTTAGCAGCAGTTAATAGAGTTTATATGAGTCAAGCAAAGGAATATGTTGTTGAATATCAAAAAACAGCGTCTTTGTTTGATATTGAATTACTGCAATATTGCCATCAACAAGGCTGGCGCTATCGACAGTTAGTGAATGGTCATACATTAGAAAACCAAATATTTACACAGGAGAAAATATAATGGGTTTATTTAGCGGATTAATGGGTAACGCAAGTGAAGTTGATGATGCCGATTTAGAAAAGGTATTAACAAATACACTTGTCGAAGGTGAACAAGTTGAAAAAGCGTATAAAGTAGTACGTGATATGTTTATTTTTACTAATAAACGACTCATTTTAATTGATAAGCAGGGCGTAACGGGTTCTAAAATAGAGATGATCAGCATTGGTTACTCAAAAATAACTAAATTTAGTAAAGAAAGTGCCGGTCATTTTGATTTAGATGCAGAGTTAAAAATTTGGGTTGGCTCAGACCCTACGCCGATCAGTAAAGACTTCAAATCAGGCGACAACATCAACGATGTGTACCGTATTATCAGTCAATATGCGCTTTAAAGGAATAAACTAGTTTTTTCATGTATAGCAAAAATGTCCGCGTTTTTGCTATATAGATATCCCAGCCTTAACATCCCTTAACATTTAAGCAACTAAAAACAAGCACTTAGTTAAGTGTTTGTTCAGTTTGGGAACGTTAGCATGCCCACGTCTTAGCCAGTCGGCTAAAGACATAGCAATGTAACAATTTAATAGGGAAATCTTATAATGAAAAAACTAGCAGTGATAATTTCGAGTATTCTTCTTTCAAGTGCCGCGGCTGCTGCAGACACTTATGAATCAGTTAGCCATCTACAATATATGGATACAGATGGTAATGACACAATTAGCCTTGATTCAACATACTATTTCTCACCAAAAATGACACTAGGTCCTTATGACCAGTTCGAATACATCAATAAACAAAGTAATGTATACGGTAAGTATTCAGATGATGATTTTAGCGACCGAGCTACTGTGGGCGGTGAGTATTTTCTAGATAGTTTTGTACTTGGTGCTGAATACCAAAACCTAGATTTAGATCTTGGTTCAAGCGCAGATATGATTCAATTATCAGCAGGTTACTTTTTCAACCCTGACTTACTGTTAAAAGTAAGATTTGTTGATGTTGAAAATGCAGACAATCGTTTCTTTTTTGATGTAGCTTACAATCACAAGTTGAACAGCACTGATTATATCGGTTTTACTGTTACAGCAGATGATGAGTTTGATTATCGTGCGTTGAATGTTAAATATTTCATGGATCTTCAACAAGGTAACTACCTAACAGTTGAAGCAACAGTGTCAGATAATGACAATGCATCAAGTGATTGGGTTTTAGGCTCTAATTACTACTTCTCAAAAGCGACATCAGCGTTTGTTACATTTAATAAAAACGATGATTACACCTTGGGTGCTCAACATTTCTTCAATAAAAATGTTGGTTTAAAAGCGGGTTACGGTAATAACTGGGATGATTCTGGCTCAGATGCTTACTTTGCAAATGTAAGCTTACAGTTCTAATTTAATTTTTAACTGTAAAGTACTAAAAAGCCAGCTCACTTGAGCTGGCTTTTGTATTTTAGAATTGAATTATATTAAAACCTGCTTACCAACCGCATTGGCGACCTTTGTTTTGTTTATCAAGGTACTTTTGCAGTGGCGCAAAATAATCAAGTAGTGCTGTTGCATCCATTTCAGGCTTACCCGTTACAGTTGCTAAGGCTTCTTGCCAAGGGCGGCTTGAGCCCATTTCTAGCATAGTATTAAGCTTTTCACCGGCCGCTTTTGAGTTATAAACCGAACAGCGATGAATGGCTTCTTTATTGCCTGCTATTTCACATAAACTACGGTGGAAATCAAATTGTAAAATATGTGCTAAGAAATAACGCGTGTACGGCGTATTGCCCGGTACGTGGTATTTAGCGCCTGGATCAAAATCAGTTTCGCTACGCGCGATGGGTGCTTTAACACCTTGGTATTTTTCACGTAATTCCCACCATGCTTTATTGTAGTTTTGCGGTGTTACTTCACCAGAGAATACTTGCCAGCGCCATTGATCTACTAATAATCCAAATGGAATGAAAGCAACTTTATCTAATGCCATTTTCATTAATAGGCCAATGTCTTTTGATTCATCAGGCACTTGCTCTAATAAACCAATTTCTTTTAAGTATCCAGGCGTAACTGACAGGGCAATCGTGTCACCAATTGCTTCATGGAAACCATCATTAGCACTTTCTTGATAGTAAAGTGGCTGTGTATTGTAAGCGCGTTGATAGAAGTTGTGGCCTAACTCATGGTGAATAACAGAGAACTCTTCACCAGTGCGTTGAATACACATTTTAATACGTAAATCGTCTTTACTGTCAATATTCCACGCTGAGGCGTGACACTGAACGTCGCGATCGGCAGGCTTAGTGAACAATGAACGTTCGTAAAAAGTGTCTGGAAGTGCGTCAAAACCCATTGAAGTGAAGAATTTTTCTGCGCCGCGAACCATTTTAAGCTCATCGTACTTATGCTGCGCTAATAATGCTGTTACGTCATAACCAGGATCAGCATTTTCAGGTGCAACTACATCGTAAATATTGCCCCATGATTGCGCCCACATGTTCCCTAATAAATGCGCAGGAATAGCTTGATCTTGCGGTACTTTATCTTCGCCGTATTTTTCGCCTAGCTTAGCGCGAACATGGCAATGAAGTGAATCATATAGTGGCTTTACTTGGCCCCAAATACGGTCAAGTTCTTTAGCGAAATCATCGGCTGGCATATCGTATTTACTACGCCACATTGCGCCAGTGTCTGCATAACCAAGTTCTTTTGCACCTTCATTAGTAAGGGCAACTTGTTGCTCATAAAGCGGGCGCATTGGTTTTGAAACCTGACGCCAGCCTTGCCACAAATCAAGTAGCTCGTTGTAATCGCGGCTAGTGGCCATTTTAGACGTCATATCACCTAAGCTTAGGCAGTTGCCGTCTTCTTTACAGTATTTTCCTTTGCCGTAAATACCGCCTAGTTCAGCGACAAGCTGAGAAAGTTGCGCTGTTTTTTCCGCATTTTGTGGGGCTGGTAAAGTTAAAGCGAGTTTTAATTTATCAAGCTTACGACGTGCGTCATAACCCAGTTCAAGAGAATCAAATTGCGCAGCTTCATTTGCAAGGCGAACAACCGCTTCTGTCATCTTGCGATTTACTTCGGCCGAAAGTGCAGAGGTGTCGTGTGTAATAAAGTTAGCGTAAATCCATTCTGCGCGGCTTGATTCTAAATACAGTGCATTGAGTTCAAGCTCTGTTGCATCTAAAAAGGTTTGTGCGTCTTGTGCCGTCACTGGCGCAGGGCTGACAGCTTGAGCTGATGTGTTTGTTGTATCTTGGTTGCAGCCACTTAATGCTAATGTGCTGGCGACCATTAAAGCGCTCAAACTGAGCTTAAAATGTGGAGTAGTCATGTTGACCCTTATATTTGTTATTTATCACGTGGGATAATAGCAGCGTCTTGAAGTTAGGCAAAATTTATCAAGCCTAGCATTGAACATTATGGGTAACACATGTTTACAGCGACATTGTATTTATACAAGGATCAGCCATAATTGAAGGAGTGTATTTTTATTAATTTATAAGGATCGTTCCCATGTCAGTGTTTGTATTATTACTGGTGGTGGTAATAGTCATTTTTGCGGTAAAAGATATCCGCTTAAGTCTAGTAAGCCGACCAACGTTTAAAATGTTTAAAAAAGTGTTACCGCCGTTATCGCAAACTGAACGTGAAGCAATGGAAGCAGGCGATGTATGGTGGGATGGGCAACTTTTTAGCGGCAATCCCGATTGGCAGGTTTTACATAGTTACCCAAAGCCTGAGTTGAGTAAAAAAGAGCGTGCGTTTTTAGACTCTGAGGTCGAAACATTACTGGCGATGCTTGATGACTATCAAATTGTGCAAAAAGATAAAGACTTACCTAAAGAAGTATGGGATTACCTAAAAGTCCAAGGTTTTTTTGCGTTGATAATTCCTGAAAAATTCGGTGGACGCCAATTCTCTGCTATCGCTAATTCAACCATAGTCGCAAAAATTGCGACTAAGAGTTTAACGGCCGCAGTGACGGTTATGGTGCCAAATAGTTTAGGCCCAGGCGAATTACTATTACATTATGGAACCACAGAACAACAAGCGCGCTGGCTACCAAACTTAGCAAGTGGTAAAGATGTACCGTGTTTTGCACTTACTGGTCCAGAAGCCGGCTCTGATGCGGGCAGTATCCCCGATTCAGGTATTGTATGTAAAGGCGAGTTTGAAGGTCAGGAAGTCATTGGTCTACGTTTAAATTGGTCAAAACGTTACATAACACTAGCCCCTGTTGCGACAGTACTTGGTTTAGCATTTAAAATGTATGATCCGGATAGTTTATTAGGTAAAGACAAAGAATTAGGGATCACGTGTGCACTGATCCCAACAGATCACCCTGGGGTAGAGACTGGGGAGCGTCACTTTCCGCTTAACATGGCGTTTATGAATGGCACAACGTACGGTAAAGATGTCTTTATTCCCCTTGATTGGATCATCGGTGGTCAACAAGGTGCTGGTCGAGGCTGGCGAATGTTGGTTGAGTGCCTAAGCGCAGGGCGTGGTATTTCATTGCCAGCACTAAGTAGCGCGACAGGGCATTTGTGTGCGCGAATGACATCTGCTTATGCAACGGTTCGCCAGCAATTTGGTGTATCAATTGGTCAATTTGAAGGTGTACAAGAAGCACTTGCACGTATTGGTGGATTAACGTATAGCCTTGAAGCGTGTCGTTTAATGACCGCAGGGGCAATAGATTTAAAATTGAGCCCATCAGTGGTGACCGCAATTGCTAAATACCATATGACTGAAATGGGCCGTACAGTTATGAATGATGCAATGGATATTCATTCAGGTAAGGGAATACAAGTGGGTCCTAATAACT
This sequence comes from Pseudoalteromonas sp. Ld20, assembly GCF_045064175.1. Taxonomy (NCBI): domain Bacteria; kingdom Pseudomonadati; phylum Pseudomonadota; class Gammaproteobacteria; order Alteromonadales; family Pseudoalteromonadaceae; genus Pseudoalteromonas; species Pseudoalteromonas sp. Ld20. Next base: position 56,194 of record NZ_JBISHB010000041.1, on the reverse strand, counting down.
ATTTAGCACATGGCTATATGGGTATACCGGTATCAATTACGGTGGAAGGGGCAAATATTTTAACCCGTAATTTAATGATCTTTGGCCAAGGAGCAACTCGTTGCCATCCATTTGTATTAAAAGAAATGGAAGCTGCGGCAATGGAAGATGATGAACTCGCGTTAAAAGAATTTGATTCTTTACTACAGCAGCATATTTTATTTGCTGCAACTAATGCGAGTATGGCGTTAATCCATGGTTTAACGCGTAGTTACTTTGCTAAATCCCCAGTATGTGGCGCAACCGCAGATTATTATAAGCAGCTTGGGCGAATGAGTCGTGGTTTAGCTTTTTGTACGGATGTGGCGATGCTCATTTTAGGGGGAGAGCTTAAGCGTAAAGAAATGATCTCTGCACGTTTAGGTGATGTATTAAGCCACCTTTACTTAGCTTCATGCGTGTTAAAACGTTTTGAAGATGAAGGACGTCAACAAGCCGATTTGCCTTTTGTTAAATATGCCGTTGAATTATCGTTATTTGAAATAGGTCAAGCGTTTAACGGCTTTTTCAAGAACTTCTCAAACCCAGTTGTTAACTTTGCTCTAAAGCGAATCGTATTTCCGTTTGGTAATCATTATCATCGTCCGAGTGATGATCTTGCTCAGGCAATGTGTGAGCGTATGACCCAACCTGGAGTATTCAGAAACCGTTTAACGCATTTATGTTATGTGGATGATAAAGCAGGGACTGGCGTAATGGAAAATGCCTTTATTGCTATGCATAATACCAGTGATGCATTCAAGCAGTTGAAAAAGTGGCAACGCGACGGCACCCTTAGCCGCAATGATGATATTGAAACGGCGATTACCAATGCGATTGAAAAGCAGCTCATAACAGCCGAGCAAGGCGTAAAGTTGCACGAAGCTAATAATTTACGCAAACAGGCTATTGCGGTAGATAACTTTCAACCAGGTGAACTTTAACCTTTAAGTATATAACCTTTAAGTATATAACCTCGTATTTTATGCGGGGTTTATTTTTATACGTTAAATGCTCATACACATTAATACCTAGCGATAAAGCTTTACAGCACAGCGTATTTGTATGTGTATGTTTAAGGGGGGGAGCTAATGTCATTGGGTGTATTTAAGTAAAGAAAACACGTGGTTTTTAGCTCTTTTCAATAATAGAAAGCGCATAATATGCACTTTCTATTATGAAGAGTTATTTTATTACTGCTTATCTGGTGGGAAGTTACTTAGAATATCAGCCACTGTTTTAGTAATTGCGTCAGTGCGCGCTTCAGGTGATTGATTTTTTCTTAATCGACCTTCTTTTGCTCCGCGCCATACTAATTGATTTGATGCACGGTCAACAACATCAACAATTAACGTGCCTACTTCATATTCACGCGTTGTTGTTTGTGTATTGTAACCCATACCCCAGTAGTTCCAACGTGCGCTGTAACCGGTGTTAAATGTGTCGACATCAATTTTAGTGTCTACCGATGCATGATAGTTAATAAGTACATCAGCTTGCGTTATTTCGCTCAACTGCATGCCCATGTTTGTCAGCTCTGTATTAACTGCATCACGTACGCGCTTTTCCATTAATGGACTGATCTGATAATTGGTCGTATTTTTAGTTAAACTAGCATCTTGAACCCAAGCAAAGGTTTTATAATTACTAAAATCAGCCGATTTATCGTAATCCCAATCAGGGGTTTTTGCGCATGCTGCTAAAAATAGCACTGCTGTTGCAATTAGTAGGTTTTTCATCACGTTTGCTCCTTGGCAAATTTAAACTCTATTCATTTGATAACATAACATAAAAAAAATCCCACAAATGACATTTTTCAATATGTTTGTGTTATTAAAGTTTACCTAACTCGAACTCTGGTTAAGATATTTACTAACTTACGCGTCAGACGCTTTCCAATTGCAAGTAAATTCAACGTAGTTAGCGTTGAAACTTGCCATTTAAACTAGCGACTGAAAATAGACTTATTATCCAGAGTTCAAGTTACTTGGTTGTAAGTTTAGGTGTTATTAGCTGAATTATAGATTAATTAGTCATCAGTAGTGTGCTCTACTTCTATCCAATCTTTTTCATCGACCCAGTTTTGTGCGCCATCTTTAACTGAGCGAATAGGCACAATGTAATCGCAGCTAATTTGTGGTTTTACCGAGGCAAATATTGGCACAAAACCAAAGCTTAATGCGGTCTCTATAATTGCTTTTTGGTTTTGCGGGTCGATATCGGCCGCCTCATCAATGTAAATAGGAATACGGTATAAGTTTTGTTCTTGGTCGCTCAATAGGTAGCGAATAAACAGCATGCCGCATAATAATTTAATGGTGATACGCGTTCCGTTTGAACCTGCTGAATCGATTTTTTCAAAGTGCTCCGTTTCGCCAGCGCGGTTTACCACTTCAAAACGAATATCAAATAAATCGGTTAATGTTAAACCCGCTTTATCAGAGGCAAGCTTAATTAAATGATCTTTTGCTTCATTAACCGCGCTTTCGCTGTAAGGTTCTTGGCTGAGTAAATCTAATGTATCACCTTGTTCAAACTGGTTTGACGTACTGATAATTGTATCAATACTATCAACCAGCATTTTACGTGGTATTACATTGATTTTAAACGCTTGTAAGTTAGAAATACGGTGCTGACTAATGCCTTTATTAAAGCTGTTCATTTCACGGCGCAGACGGTCTAAATCTTCCCGCAGGCCTTTAATAGTTGCGGCCACTTCGGTCAGTGCAACACGCGCTTGGCGCTCAACAGCATCACGTTCATTATCAATATTATGAAATGCACCGATGAGTTTTTGGTATTTACTAAACTCGTCGTTTTCGTTATCAAACTTAGTAATACCCGCATTATAAATATGCAAATAAGTGTTACGCACGTTAATATCAAAGTTACGTAGCTCTTGGCAGTTTTTATTAAAGTGGTGTACTAAATCACTGAGATTATCAAAGTCGATTTGAATATCAATCATGTACGGGGTGATTTTACCAGTATACAAATCAAGAGTATGGTCAATTCGTTCAGATTTCACTTGGCGTAGGCGATCTGCTTGGCGAGAAATAAGATCTTTTTTCGATTTAATAATCGAGCGTCTATCAGCAATTGAGCCGCTATTTTTTTGAATATCTTGTAAGTAATCGTCTACTTGATCACGCTCTGCAAGTAATTGTTCTTTGAGCATCGATTGTGCATCGACAGATTGCAGCATTACCTCAAACTGTTCAAAGCGTTTTAACGCGCTTTCGGCTGACATGAGTTCATCGTATAACGCGTCTTTTTCTTTTTGTTTGTCAGCTACATTGGCAGCTACATCGCGCTGTTGCTTAAATTCCTTTAATGAATGTTCAAGCGCTGTTAGCTGGGCGGTTAATTGCTCTTTGTTCTCGCCGCTTTGCATTTGCACTGATGAGAGCTTTTTAAGTTTAATTGTTGCGCCGGGCAGGGTAAGTACACCGCCTTTAACGTTATCTGATAACTGCTCTAAAAATGCGCCAAACACATCCTCATCGGTTATATCAATATCGCCATTGCTGGTGGTGGCGAACGAGAGAATATCTGGGTTTAAAATACGTGAAATTTCTTCAACATCTTTTAACGATAAGTCCTCGCGCATACGCGTGAATAAATTGAACTCAAGGTTTTTAAGTTGCAGTTTTAAGCTTTTTATTTGCTTTTGTGTTTCGCTAATGCGGTAGTCAAGGGTGTGTAAGCTTTGCCCTTGCGCACTATTTATTGAGTGCGAAAGTGACTCGTAATCTTGCTTTAACTGGCTAAGGCTCACTTTTAAGGTCGCCATATTCACCAATTCAAATTCAGATTTTAGTGCACCAAAATCTAAAAACCATTGCTCGATTTGTGTTTGTCTGCGCTCAATATCACGCGATTGCTGCACATAAAGCTGTTGTTTTTGCTCAAACTCGTGCTTTTCGTGCTCTATGTTTTCAAGGGCGATATTAAGTTCATCTAATTGCGCTTCTTGATACGTGTCAAAATCAATTAAGGCTTGATCAATTTTTGGTGCGTATGCGGCCAGTTTACCTTTAAGCACGGTTTGGTTTTCAAGCATAGACTCAAGCGCGCTAATTGGCTCTTGTATAGATTCTAGCGCTTTTAACTCACGTTTTGCGCGGTTTACTTTATCGAACGAGCGACGCCAGACTTCATAAAAATCGACTTTTGAATTTGACATATGGCGTTCAAACACGCGCAACATAAAGCGTTTTACATCTGCAGCACCCAATTTATGCAAGTTTAAAATTCGGCGGAAAATCTCTTTATAAATAGCCGAGTCTTGCACATTATTAAGCGGGATCATTTTTAAGTTAATGTCGCCATCAAATGGCGTAGCACCGCCCGTTAATAACGCGTTTAATTCTTGCGCTTTAAGCTCAATAGGATTAAAGCCTTGCTCTTTTAAGTGATTAAATAGCTTAGTGAATTTTATAATGGTTTTACCTTGAGTGTACTGCTCAAGGTTAAGCTTTCCTTGGTAACAAAAAAACTGATGCGCGTAACCTGCTATTTTACCAAGCCCTGCTACACCAATAACAACAGGGCCATGGGGGAGGTCGGCTTCAAGTAAAATATAAGATTGATCTGACGAGAAATAAAACTTACGGGTTTCGTCTAAATCATGGCCATCCCATTCGGTAAGGCGTAAATCATTAATAAGCGGAAATTGCAGGGCGTTAATGACCGAGCTTTTACCGGTATTATTAGGGGCACAAATAGAGCTGCTTTTATCAAGTGGGATCACACATTTTGCATAACCTGCGGTGTTTAAAAGTGCGAGTTTGCTGAGTCCGTAAAGGTTTTTCATTATTCGTCCTCACCAATATAGGTTTCTTCGTTCACTTCCATTAATGCATCGATATAGCGATAAGCAGGTGCTTGTAACATAAAGCCATTTTCCACTTCACGGGCAAGGCCTAAGCGTATCATGCGTAAGTATACGTCTTTACGTAAGTCAGAGCCTGAAAAAATTTCGAGTTGATCAAACAAGTGTTTGTTCATCTGTACTAATGTTTGCATTAGTTCAAGGTCATTCACTTCATCAAACAGGGCGCGCATTGGATCTTTACCTGAGTTGGCATAGTGTTCAATCAAAATGTAAATGGTTAGGGCAATCGCGCGGGAGATCTTTCCCATATTTGGGGTGCTTTCGTCACTGGCAAAGTAATAAAAACCACGGCTATCGTGTTGTAAATCATGGCCAAGGGCGCTAAATAATGCGCGATATGCATCAATTTGTTGATCAAGTTCTTGCCACATTACCGTATCTTGTTCGCTAATATGATAGCCCGTGACTAATTTTTTATTAATCGTTTGCAGGTGGCTTAGTTCATCTAAATTTATGTGTGTCATAACGGTTACTCATTACCTGTTGATGATTGTGAAGATGCAACAGGGTTAGAATTAAAGGGTGTTGTATTAAAAGGAAAGAGTGAAAAATGTTGTCCTGCGATTTTAACGCGCATTTTTTTATCGCTTTGATTTATTTCAATATCAGTGTCGCTTACTAGCTTTTGATATAAAAATAGCATTTCGTCTGCTTCAAGATCAGGGTAGCTTTCCCCTAAAAAGCTTAATAATGGTTGTGGTTTTTTACGCTTCGCATTAAAGCGCTTTTTAAAGTTCGCTTTTACATTGTTGTAATCAGGAATATTAGGGGTAACAAAAGCAGGCACATCGTTTTGGTCGGGTAGTTCATATTCGCTGTGCTCAAACTCCGTTAAAGTGGCCATATAAGCGATGATATGGCGTTGTTGCCCGAGTGAAAAACGTTGCGTGTCAGATACAAAATGAGGTTGAACTGCACTTAGCATATTATCAACACCATTTTTACGCACCAATCCCAGCACTTTTGCCGCTTGGCGAGTGATCATATTATTGCGGCGCAACTCTTCACGCAGTGGCATCAGCATATCAGCACTTTTACGTAAGCTTTCGCGACCTACTAGGTGCATCTCTAAAATGCGGGTGCGCAGTTGCTCTAGCATACGTTTGTCTTGGTAGGCTTTGCCTGAGCGCTCTATGTACTCAATTTGCGTACTTATTTGTGTTTCAATGGTACTAAAACACGCATGAAAATCGCCACGAATATCAACCATCTCAAGCATTGGTTCTATGTACTCGTCAAATGCTTCAATGACGGCTTTATAGCGCTTTTGCAGTGATTGCACTGCGTTATTGGCTTTAGCTTGTTCGACTATGTTTAAAATGGCGTTTTCATTGTGGGCAAATAATTTCATTATTTTACGCACTCGATCATCCATAATGCGGCTAAAGCGGCGCATCTCATCGTAGTCTTCAATACTACCGGCATTATCTAAACGGTTACCTAGGCGTGCTAAATCTTCAACCAATACGCTAATTTCTTGTGCTAGGCCTAAATGCTCTTCTTGCAATAAAAAGGTGGCGAAATCTGCAATGGCACGGTTAATTTCAAGCTGAGATGATTTTGCCAAGGGAATAATAATATCTTGGTTTAAAAGCCGATTGGTTTCTTTATAGATCCGTTCGTTTGACCACGTTGGTTGTTTTTGTTTGATCGCACTTTGTACGTCTTTTAGGCTAAAATCGGCCATTTTAAAACGTTTAAATAGCAGCTCTAACATTCCCCAGTGCTCGGTTAGGGTATTTAGCAACTTTTTAGCTGGGATCATAAAGCTCCAAAAAATCTAATGAGTGCTGTGTACCTGTGTTATTTGGACACAGCAATTACTTATATAATATTAAATTGGCAATAGTTTTACACAGCCTTTGGTGCTAGACTGCGCGCCGTGTCGATTACTGGCACCTAGTATACAATTTTTACATTTTTATAAAGGTTGTTCAAACGCCATGGTAACTGCAATTATCCTAACCCTGATAGCGCTTGCATTCGTGCTCATCGTTATAGAGGATATTATCCATGTAAACAAGGCCAAAACCACGCTTTTCTTTGGTACTTTATGCTGGATTATCTTATTTATCTCGCCTTTAAACGGGCAAACCCCCGAAAGTGTACAACACCAACTTGACCACAATATTTTAGAGATTGCCACATTATGGTTGTTTTTAATGGCTGCAATGACCTTTGTTGCCTATTTAAACTCTAAAGGTTTTATCCAAAATATTGTGCACAAGATCATGCCAAGCTCGATTAGCGAGCGAAAGTTAATGTTCTTGATTGGTGGCTTTTCATTTTTATTCTCGTCGATTTCAGACAACATTACCGCGACGCTAATTTCATTGGCCGTTGTTATGTCGTTAAAACTGGACCCGAAAAAACTGATTAAGTACGCAACGTTAATCATCTTCAGTGTTAACTCTGGTGGTGTGTCGTTAATTACTGGTGACGTAACAACCTTGATGATTTTCCTTGATGGTAAAGTCAGTATTGGAAATTTACTACTGTTAATTGCCCCTGCATTATTTAGTGTTGCTTTATTGGCCGTTATGCTGTCATTTGGGTTAAACGGTGCGGTGCAGTTTACTAAGCAAGAAGATCGCCGAATTGAAAAAACGGATATAACCATTGCCGTTATTTTCTTATCGACGATTATTGCAACGCTGACACTTAGTGTGATGTATCACGTACCTCCATTGTTAACGTTCTTGTTTGGTTTATCGTTAATGTTTTTGACGGCGCAATTTTTAATGCGCAAAAAAGACGTCAACAAAAAAATCATCGACTACATTCGTGAAATTGAATACGACACGCTGCTGTTTTTTGTGGGTGTACTACTGCTTGTTGGTGCGCTAAAAGAAGTGGGTATGCTAAGCAAGTTTACGAATTTGTATGAGTTAATGGCACCAGAGTATGCAAACTACTTAATGGGTATACTCTCTGCTGCGGTAGATAACGTCCCGCTGACTGCTGCGCTGCTTAAAGCTGAAATAGTCATGAGTCCGCAACAATGGTTGTCGTTCACGTATGCAACTGGTGTAGGCGGCTCAATGCTTATTATTGGCTCTGCGGCAGGTATTATTGCGATGAGTAAAGTAAAAGCACTCACATTTTTAAGTTATTTACGTATGTCGTTGTATTTATTAATAGCGTATACAATCGGTTATATGGGCTCATATCTAGCAGGTAGTTTTATTTAATGACCTTTATTAATTAAAACAACTTGACAGCTAGACGTCTAAACGATAACTTTCAAAGCCCACTTTATGTGGGCTTTGTTATTTTAATTGGCAATTATAAAATGCAATTAATCTAACATTCAGAAGAGGTGCGGTATTTAGGTACTTAATGTGAGGCGACGACTGCCAACGACCATTAAGGAGGGAAATATTCGCCGAGGAAAACAACTGCACGTCACAGTGGTTTTTCGGTTTATGGGGCTGAATCCTCAAAACTGTCACCAAATTAGGTGGAGAGCTTCTGGCAGTGGACTTTTCTTATCGAGCACCCCCTTGCCAAGTTCTTCTTGTATTACCGTGGTTTGAATGCCACAAAAGGAGACGACATGAATACCCAATTAGCTGCTAATAACGCGCAACAGTCAGCACAAAACCAAAAAACAGATCACGTAGTAGCAAAATTTGGCGGCACCAGTGTGGCCAACTTTGACGCTATGAGTCGTTGCAGTGAAATTATTGTAGCCGATAACAATGTACGCGTAGTGGCTGTAAGTGCCAGTGCAGGTGTCACTAATCACCTTGTTGCATTGTGTAAAAAAGATATCTCAATGGATGAACGCGCAGAAAACATCACCGGCGTGTTAGCCATTCAAGAGGCTATTTTAAATGAGCTATCGCTTGATGCGGACTTAGCCCATGGCTTTGACGAAACTATTAAAGCGTTTCAAGCTTTAGCCAGTGAAGGCGTTAAATCAAAACAACAACAAGATGAACTCCTGAGTTTTGGTGAGCGCTTATCGTCGTATTTATTTACTCAGGTGCTGCGTTTGAATGGTTTAAACGCAATTCGTTTTGATGTGCGCCAAGTATTAAAAACAGACAGCCAGTTTTCAAAGGCTACACCAGATGTAGCGGCCACCGCTGCGGCTGCGAAAGAGCATTTGATCCCGCTATTAGCTGAGCACGTTATTGTCACACAAGGTTTTATAGGCAGTGATGCGCATGGCCAAACGACCACTCTTGGTCGTGGCGGTTCAGATTACAGCGCAGCATTATTAGCCGAGGCAATTAACGCCAAAAGCGTGCATATTTGGACAGACGTAGTGGGCATATTTAGTACTGATCCACGTTTATGTGCCAAAGCAACACCGATTGCGCGCTTAAGCTTTGATGAAGCAGCAGAAATGGCCACTTTTGGCGCTAAAGTGCTACACCCTGCGACTATTTTACCAGCAAGCCGTAGTCACATTAACGTCTTTGTAGGTTCGAGCCGTGAACCAGAGCGTGGTGGTACGTGGATTGAACGTGAAAAATCACAATTGCCAGGTATTCGTGCAGTTACACAGCGTAAAAACCAGTTATTGCTTACGCTTAAGAGCCCTGAAATGCTATTAGCCAGCGGCTTTTTAGCGCGCGTGTTTACGATTTTAAGCGAGTTTAATATCTCGGTTGATTTAGTTACCACGTCAGAAATAAGCGTGGCTATTACATTGGATAACGCGCCAAATGCATCGCGTCCTGAGCTTGATCAAGACTGTTTAGATAAATTAGCAGAGTTTTGCCATGTCTCGGTAGAGAACAATTTAACGCTAGTGGCGCTGATTGGCTCACAAATTCAATTACGTCAGCACGAAATGAATTTAATGAACGTATTAAGTGATTTTAATATTCGCTTAATCTGCCATGGTGCTAGTAAGCACAACTTATGCTTTTTGGTCGAACAAGCTGAATCGGATCGCGTTGTACAAGCTATTCATAGCCGCTTATTAGAAGTTCAAAACGCCGCGTAATTGGTCGATAGTATTTACCACAGAGCACTGCCAGTCAGTGCTCTGATTACTCACTACACTCACATCAAACTCATTATATTGGCAGCTTACAGCGCGCAAATGAGCCTGCGTTAATTGATCAAACACATTGGGACTCAGTAATTTAGCAATCGGCTGGCAAGTGGCTTTAGCGAGTGCTTCTTTTAAGGTCCATATTCTAAAAAATCGCTCAGCGCCTTGTTGTTGATTTTGCGTTATTAAATTTACTTCATCAGGGTGGTAAAAATGCTTTGCGAGCTTTTCAAATGGGCGCTTTGTGCTTATTTTTTCAATATCAAAACCAAACTCAATTCGCTCAATATTCAGCGCGGCACCGACAAAACAGTTTGAGTGCGACAGGCAACTGCTAAACACGGTGTTACTGCCCGTTATATGTATGAGTAATTTACTGCTAGGCTCGTCAAATTCAGAGCTAATATGATGAGCTGGTAACTTGGCAAACTCTGGGGAGCTTTGCTTTACTAAATACTTAAGCAGCAGTCGAGTGGCTAAATATTCTTGCTTGGCTTTGTTACTTTTACGACGAGTGATCACCGCGAGTTCAAAAGGGCTCAATAGCGTATTTAAATCGAACTTATCAATATTTAAATGTTGGGCATCACATAATAAAATAGTGTGTGTATTGAGTGGCTGCATCGTGTGCTTTGTAATGACTAGTTGCTGCTGAAAAAATAACGCCGGCATAAAATCCACAATTAAAGAGATAAAAGAATAAACATGTTTATATTTTGTGCGAATGTGCACTGGTTATTTAAGCCAAGGCAAATTTATTACTCAGTGACTGTGAAATATGGTTTAATTCACAATAATGAAAAATAATAACAGATTTGTAGATGTATGGCACAATCGCGTGATGGTTTTCAAAGCCGCCTTGGCTTTGTTTTAGCAGCGTCTGGCGCTGCGGTAGGATTAGGTAATATTTGGGGGTTCCCCACGCAAGCTGCAAATCATGGCGGCGGCGCATTTTTACTAGTCTACTTTATTGTAATATTTTTATTGGCATTACCCGCTTTATATACTGAATTATATTTAGGTCATAAAGCGCAAGCTAATCCTGTAAAAGCACTCAGAAATGCATGGCAAGAGCAAGCGCCACAAGTAGGTGCTGCTGCGGGTTACCTAGGCTTAGCAGGCGCTATTGTGATGCTTAGCTTTTACTCCATTGTAGCTGGATGGATGCTTGCCTACGCGCTTGAGCCTATAGCCCTATTTTTAGGGTTTACTGAAATCAGCACGTTTTTAAAAACCGACTCGATGGCACGTAATTTTATATTTACGCCACTGATGCTGTTACTCACCGCGAGCATTATTCTCAAAGGAGTTAAATCTGGGATTGAAACTTGGTCTCGCAGGTTAATGCCTATGTTGTTGGTTTTACTGGTGGGATTAATTGCTTATATAGCAACGCTTGATGGCGCTAGTAATGGCTTTGCTGCGTATTTAGTCCCTGACTTTAGCCAAATACTCGACCCAGGATTAATTATTGCGGCAATGGGGCAGGCGTTCTTTTCGTTGTCACTGGGTGTGGGTTGTATGATGATTTATGGCTCGTACTTACAGCCTGATGCTAACTTACCGCGTTTAACCGCATCGGTAGCATTGCTAGATACAGGGGTGGCGTTTTTAGCCGGTTTATTAATTATTCCTGCCATTTATGTGGCGCAGCACAATGGCGTTCAAGTATTTAGTGATGGTAAATTGGTGGGCGAAGGGCAGTTAATTTTTGCAATTTTACCGCAGTTATTTAATACCATGGGTGAAGTCGGGTTGTTAGTTGGTTTACTATTTTTTGTATTGATGTCGATTGCATCGCTTACTTCAACAATTTCATCAACCGAAATTCCGGTGGCTTTTCTCGTCGAAAACCATCAAGTAGAGCGTAAACAGGCGACTTTTTTAGTAAGCCTTACAGTACTTACAGCATCATCGTTGATTATTTTTAACTTTGATTGGTTATTCGGTTTAGTGATTATGGTATTAACACAGTATCAATTACCGCTGATGGGCTTATTTTACTTTATCACTGTGGGTTGGTTATGGCGCCGTGGTAATCAATTGCATAAAGCTGCAAGTGGTGTACGTTATTGGTTTGCACAGTATATTCGTTTTGTATGCCCAATATTGATGACGGCTGTGTTTGCCAATGTCGCGTTTGGTTGATAGTTTAGTCGTCAGCCGTCAGCCGTCAGCCGTCAGCCGTCAGCCGTCAGCCGTCAGATTTTAGTTTTACAAACCAAGAAATTGATAATACCCATTGGTGATATAGGGGATGCGCTATCTATCAGAGACGCGCGATCCCCGCAAGCAACGTTATTGTATATACCCACGAAATCTCTACATTGATATACAAAAGCAATGTGTCGATTGCCATAGACCATTTATATTTTTTGCCAAAGAGCAGCAATACTGGTTTGAATAATTAAAATTTTGGATTGATGCAAATGCAATCAAATGTTTTGAATGCAGAAAGAAAAGCCGTGCAATAAACCGGCTGCAAATTACCTATGTAAACTTAATCATTAAAGACCATATAGCGCCATAGGAAACCCAATTGCTCAAGTCCAGCGCGCAACAGCTTTTTGAGTTAGGCGTGATCAAAAAGATTAATAAAATAAATGCTATCCGTAAAATGTAAGTAGACGTATTTAAGGGACCTATGTGATGAAGTTTTAACTTAACCTGTCAGATTCGATTAACTGAGCTTAACCAAAGCTGACAGTCAGAAGTCTGTCAATTGCAGGGATTAAGGGTTTTAATGTCTGAAGTCAAGATTTGACCCCTTCTGCCTTTGGACCCCTTCTGCCTTTTATATTGCGTTTTTAGCCAATCCTTGGTTGATTTTATGTTGCATATAAATAACATGGAAAATTGATGTAATAAAAGGATTTAACCAAAGATTGTCACCTTTATTAGAGCCCGCAATTAAATTAATACGATTACGTACCATGATAACCCAAGTTACATCGAAAGCACTAGATATAGCATGAATACCAATTGAGCTTTTTAGAATAGTAAGGTCATGATAATTAGCTAAACTATAAATTAAACTACCTAATGAAATAATAAATAAAACAACGGCTGTTGCAATAAATAAGTTAGGTATTTTAAGTTCGGTATGTTGATTAATTTGGCTTGTGAAACGATAGAGCTTATAAATTAAATACGAGCCTATAGTTAGCACACATAAAATTAGAATCTTAAATACTGAGTCCGTTTCAAATATATCCGAAAATCCTTTTTTCATTTATTCTCCAGAGCTGAAAGTAGACTGAGCCTATGTAGCAATATAACGAGGCTGTAAAATAACTCCAACAGCCAAATTCAATAAAAAACGAGCTCCTGTATTAACTCTAAGCTTTTTTAAAGCATTAGGTAATGCATTTGGAACCCATAAAACAGGCTGTTTTTCTTAAAAAAGAGTAATTCTACAGCTACAACGCTATATTAAGCGGACTAAGGTTTGTTTTTACTTCAGATATCTAAAGTGTCTTTATTTTAAATACAAATAACGAATTACCTTTACCAGTCGCAACCAATAAGTGACGATTATCATCGGTAACAGTAATAGATGAAATTCTATTTAATTTATTATCATGAACACTTAATAATTTATTCTTATAGCTAAGTCGCCCATCAGCACTCGCGCTAAATAAATATAGGCCGCTACCCGACTCCCCAGCTACATATATTTTTAAGCCGTCAGACGATATCGCTAAGCTACTTGCTCCCTCTAGGCCAGATCCGCCAATATCCGAATTATTTATTGCCTGTAAAAATGCATATTGTCCAGTATCCAGTTTGTGAAAAACAACAAGAGAATTACTTCCTGAACAAGCAACATACAAAAATCTTCCATTTGGTGAGACAACCATTTTTTGTGGGTTAATAAATTGCTTCACACCCGCAACGCCATTTTTTAATACTTGTTTCACCAATAAGTCGCCCCTGACACTTCTATCATAAATGGTTAATTGATGACCATCAAAACCTAGAACATATAATTCATTATTTAATGGAGATAAAGCTACTGCAATAGGTTTTCCCAAGTCATTGCTAAGTGGCTTGGCGTCTTTTACTACTCTATTCAAACTAATCTTTTTATCCGACATTATATCTAAAATAGAAATAGCGTTACTCATATAACTTGCAACGTAGAGTTGCTTTTCGTTGGTAGTCTTGACTATATCCCAAGCGCCTAAAAGGCCAAAGTTATCCAGTTCACCCACAGGCACATCACTATCAAATACTCTGTCATAGCTTAGACCGTCACTGATAAATTGACTAAAACGGTAACTCCTATTACTTTTAGAAAATTTTGTTAAGGCACCGTCATAGAATCCAGTAACGACTACCTGATTACCGTGATCAAAATAGGTAACACCAGAGGCGCCTTCTAAACCATTTATGTTGGTAGAGGCATTTTTAAACACTTGGCTGAAGGTTAGATTAAAATTCTCGTCTAAATTAAAAACAGCTAAAGCATTATCGTCTCCACTAGAAACAAAAACCTTAGAATTATCTGAAAGAACTTTAACGCTTCTAGGATTACCTAAACCATCAACATCGTTAACATCATCTTTTAGTATTTGGATGAGCTGAAGACTTTCTATATCACTAGCATAAGTTGTATTGAAGTTAACTAGCATTATAAAAAAGAAAAATGTAATCAGTTTTTTATTGTTAAACATTAACTATAAACTCTCTTAAAAACATAACAGCTTTATCAGAGGACACTTCCTTATTTTAGCCCGAAGACATCCTTATTTTATGAGCTATATTAATAGCAAATAGTGTAAGTTATTGCCAGCTATAAATTTTATACTTACTGTAGATTATTTGAACATATGACAAAGGTGAAAACAAAAAAATGAAAACAAAAAAGACATCCATTTTAAAGTTTGTTAAGTTTTCTTGAACAGAAAACGGCGTAGCAACGTCAGTAACAGCGAGAAACTACTGGCCTAGTTTTTTCACACTCAATTAAAACGTCAACTATTGCCTTAAGGCACTATTTTTTATGTCTGTAATTTAGGTGACTGCGTTTATGGATTGAGCTAAGGAGAATGAAACCGTGATTATGTTTAAAATGTTCACTTGCTGCTGATTTCAATCGATGCGTTTGTTGTTTTACTTCCGATGAAATTAAGATGGGTGTCATTTCAAGTTTCTTACTGTGAGAAATACCCTGATTCTCCCTCTAACCATTTTGATTTAATGGTTCTATCAGAAACTGAATTAATATATGACTGCTCAAAAACGGTTTGTACAAGTTTGCTATTCGAAATTACAATATTATTTTTAATTTTTAATGCTTCAATTTCATATAAATGGTCACACCCAAATTTGCACAAGGGCATTACAATATTTGGGTCTATTCTTTCATTAAAAGAACACTTGGACCTTTTCTTTTTATGCGCAGTGACCAAAGAGCTAACGCTGAATTCATTTTTACATATTGCACATGACTCAACATCTTTGCCGTCAAACAGCCACTTACGTAAAATGTGTTGTTCCTTACGTCTATGGCTTTCTATGTCCGAGTCTGTTCCATTCGAACAAATTTTAAAAGAGCCTTGAGGGTCAAATCTTGACTTCAAAAGAGCCTTGAGGGTCAAATCTTGACTTCAGACATCAAGCAACCTCGTAGTTCTTCGAATTGTAATTCAACCTTCTTATTTTCAATCATTAATACATTTAATCTACCCGTGTAAAACAGGACAGTCACAATTTATGCGCAATACCAAGGGGGTTGAAATATAAAGAGCCTTTAAAGCCTTGAGGGTCTAAAGCCTTGAGGGTCAAATCTTGACTTCAGACATCAAGCAGCCTCGTAGTTCTTCGAATTGTAATTCAACCTTCTTATTTTCAATCATTAATACATTTAATCTACCCGTGTAAAACAGGACAGTCACAATTTATGCGCAATACCAACGGGGTTGAAATATATGCCTGTCCTTTTTTGAAGCCGATGTAACTTAACAGGCTTAGCAAAGTTCACGTGGTTGATTTTTTGTGCTTTGGTTTTTAACCTTTTATCTTTGACCTAGCACCTAACCTTATTTTACTTCATTACTCAGCGGCTGGTTATTAGCAAACTCAATCGCGTTATTAATAGTGGTTTGGGCTATTTCAGTCAGTGCTTCTTTGGTAAAAAAACCTTGGTGCCCGGTGACTAATACGTTAGGAAAGCTTACCAATCGTGAAAATATATCGTCTTGCATGATTTCGTCACGACGGTCTTTAAAAAACAGCTCTGATTCTTGCTCGTAAACATCGAGGCCTAAGTAGCCTAGTTTCTTGCTTTTGAGTGCGCTGATACAGGCTTTACTATCGACTAATGCGCCGCGTGAGGTGTTAATAAGCATAACGCCAGTTTTCATTTTGCTAAATGCTGTTTCATCAATTAAGTGGTGGGTGCTTTCGTTTAATGGGCAATGCAGTGAAATAACATCACTTTGGGTGAGTAAAGTGTCTATATCGCATAGGGTGTAATTACCCTCTGTTGCATAAGGGTCGCAAACCAATACATTTGCACCAAAGCCATTGAGTATATTAACCAATGCTAGGCCAATTTTCCCGCAGCCAATTACGCCAATGGTTTTTTTAAATAAGTTAAAGCCAAGCAAGCCGTTTAAGTCAAAGTTATCTTCGCGAATGCGGTTATATGCTTTATGGGTTTTACGATTTAAAGTGAGCATTAATGCGATGCAATGTTCAGCAACTGCTTCTGGGCTGTAGGCTGGCACACGGCATACTTTGATGTTATGCGCATTTGCGGCGGCTAAATCAACGTTATTAAACCCCGCGCAGCGCAGTAGAATACATTTAATACCGTTGTGTGCGAGTTGTTTAATGACGGTTTTATCAACCACATCATTAACAAATACACATACCGCATCAAAGCCTTGGCAAAGTATGGCTGTTTGCGCATCGAGCGATTGCTCAAAATGGGTTAATTTGATGTCTGTTTGATCTTTTAAGCAGGCATCAAAAGATGTTTGTTCATACTTTTGCGAACTGAAAAGCGCCATTGTTAGTTGCGTCATTAATTGTGCTCTCTATTACCTGTTTTAAGGTGTCGGGTTTAGTGCGCGGTGCGTAGCGCACGGCTAATTGCCCCTCAGAGTTTATTAGAAACTTAGTAAAATTCCATTTTATGGCACGGTTTTGTGCTATTCCTCGGGTATGTGCTTTTAAATAGTTAAATAATGGGTGAGCTTCAGGACCATTCACCATTACTTTACTAAACACAGGAAAGCTAACATTAAACTGTTGTTGGTAAAAGTCTTTAATATCAGGGTTATTTATTGGTTCGTTGTAATCAAACTGATTACACGGAAAGGCCAACACAGTAAAACCAAAATGCTTATATTGTTGGTACAGCTTTTCAAGCGCTGTTAATTGCACTGAAAAGTTACATTTACTGGCCGTATTAACAATTAAAATAGTGCTGCCTGTTAATTGGCTCAGATCAAAGTTTTCGCCATTATAAAGTGGGGCGCTGAATTGATATATGCTATCCATAGGTTTCCTGTTTTGTCTCGTCCATGAAGAAATGTAATGAAGACTTTTTCATTCGCTTTTTGTCTATTCGGTTGAGATAATCAAATTATCTTTTTAAGTTACCACTGAAATAGGTCAATTTTATGTCAATGAAAGTCGCATTTATCGGTTTAGGCGTTATGGGGTATCCAATGGCAGGTCATTTAGCTGCTGCAGGCCACCATGTAACGGTATATAACCGCACCACAGAAAAAGCACAACAATGGGCAAAAAAGTACACCGGTGAGGTGGCATTAACGCCTGCAAAAGCCGCTGAAAATGCAGATGTTGTATTTATGTGTGTAGGTAACGATGATGATTTACGCTCAGTTGTATATGGCGCAGACGGCGTGATTGCAGGTATGCAAACGGGCACTATTTTAGTGGATCATACAACAACGTCGGCAGAAGTGGCGCGCGAAGTGTCGGCTAATGCAGCACTTAAAAATATTGCCTTTATTGATGCGCCAGTATCGGGTGGCCAAGCCGGCGCTGAAAATGGCGTATTAACGGTAATGGCTGGTGGCGATGCGGTAGTGTTTGCAAAAGTACAGCCTATCATGGCGGCGTTTAGTCGCTTTAGCCAATTACTTGGTGAAGTGGGCTCTGGTCAATTATGTAAAATGGTCAATCAAATCTGTATTGCTGGTGTGGTACAAGGTTTAGCTGAGGGATTACATTTTGCAAAGCAAGCAGGTCTTGATGGCGAAAAAGTGATTGAAACCATCTCAAAAGGTGCGGCGGGTTCTTGGCAAATGGAAAATCGCTATAAAACCATGTGGGCAGGTGAATACGAATTTGGTTTTGCAGTAGATTGGATGCGAAAAGACTTAGGCATAGCCCTAGATGAAGCGAAAAGTAATGGCGCAACGCTACCGATGACAGCAACGGTTGATCAGTACTACGCTGACGTACAAGCACTCGGTGGTGGTCGCTATGATACGTCAAGCTTATTAGCACGTATTGAAGCACTGCATAAAAAGTAATAGCTTTAATTGTAGCTTAGCGCCTTAAATCATATAGACGAAGGCGCTTTATTTATTAAGATCAAGCCGCTTACCGCTTACCGCTTACCGCTTACCGCTTACATACTCTGTGCGTAGTTATAAAGTGCTTTAAGGATAGTCAGATTTTTTTCATTATCGTCATGTTCATGGGCCAGATTTTCAAGAGTTACCATAAAATCTTGTGCGCTGATCGAGGGTTGATCTTCACCATGCATTAGCTTGTTTTGGCAATATTGACGCCATTGATCGAGTTCATCTTGATTAAGTGATTGTGGCCAGTTACGGGCACGGTATTTAAACAATAAGTTATCAAACTTTTTATCTTCAAAATCCAACTTCATACCCGCTAATTGCTCAGGACTGGCATCTCGGATAATGGCAAATTTAGCTTTATCTGCATGGCTGGTAAAGCCGTCGTATAACATGTAATCAGTATTGGTGGTTTTACCGTAATCGGGCTTATCGTTAAACACTTCAGTCACTTTATCGCGCAGTGTTGAATTGGCTTTTAAAATCGCAAGATTTTTTAAGCATTGCTCGCGGTCAATACCTAAACGGGCTGCATTTTCAGGTAATAATGTTTTAGCAGGTGCTAAAATAGGGCACTTGTTTAAATGCACTAGCTTTAAACCAACGGGTCGTTCATCCTCTGCAAGATCACTGCGCTTTGTATAAAGACGTGTACGTAGCTCTTCAACTGATAAATCCAGTAACACTTGCGGATCTTCCGTTAGGTTAAAGCATACTACCGCGTTTTTATTGGTTGGATGAAAGCTCATTGGTGCAATCCAGCTTGTACACCCTTGTGTAGCAGGTATACGTGACGAGGTATGTACCAGTGGCGTCATGTTAAACACATCTACTAATTCAGCTAGGGCTTTTTTACCACGTAAACCAAAAAAGAAGTTATACAGTTTAGGCTGCTTGTCTTTTATAAGTTTAGCTAGGGCAATAGTGGCGGTTACATCGCTTAACGCGTCATGTGCAGCGGCGTGTTCAATACCATTTGCAACCGTTAAATGTTCCAGCTTAAAACTTGGGCTGCCATCTTTTTTGAGCGGCCATTCAATGCCTTCAGGGCGAAGCGCATAACAAGCGCGCACTAAATCAATAATATCCCAGCGGCTATTATTGTTTTTGTATTCACGCTCATAGGGGTCGTAAAAATTACGGTAAAAGCTGTAACGGCTTACTTCGTCATCAAAACGAATGCTGTTATAGCCAGCTACGCAGGTATTAGGCACACTAAATTCAGCATGGATCTTGGCAATAAACTCAGCTTCAACTAAACCTTTTTGCATCGCCACTTGCGGGGTAATGCCTGTGATCAAACACGCCTCAGGGTGCGGTAAATAATCAGCCACCGGTTTGCAATATTCAATCAACGGCTCACCAATAATGTTTAAATCAAGATCGGTCCGAATCCCTGCAAACTGGCTAGGCTTATCCTTTTGCGGACTCGCTCCCCAGGTCTCATAATCGTGCCAGTAAATAGTTGCTTGATTTTGCTCTTGATAAGCCATTTAAAAACCCTTTAAGTTAGCTTGAAACGGTTTAAATGCCGCCAAGTTACTAAATTCATGAATTATTTAGATTATGGCACACGGGCAATGGAGTTTATAGGTTTGAATGATGAAATGATGCTAATCATACTCTTCAGGAGTCGGTAGGGCTCAGTGGTGCGAAACCAACAAAACAGCAGAAGGAATTTACACATAAAAGCGCATGGTCTAGGTTACACACCTCGCGCCGCGATTAAATCGCCCCTAGATTGAATAAATTTCAATCCACAAAGGTCAACACGCGCTAATATCACTGGGGGGGGGTGGAGTAATTGGGATTAAATAATAACTTAATTCGGCTAGAAGAAATGCTGTGCTATATTGTGTTGCTATTAATTTTAGCCAATCAGTGGCTATTTTTATTTCAAAGTAAGTTTAGAAGCCTCGTAAAAATGAGGCTTCGTTTTAAATAAATAGAGCATTTACTTGCGTTGAATCAGAATAAACCTAAAGGCAACTCTATTATCATTGCGTCTAAGCTGAAAGCTCTTTTCTGACTATCTCTGCACCTGCACTTAAGGCATCTAGTTTCCCTTTTGCTACGTGATGAGGTAGCGGGGCCATGCCGCAGTTGGTACAAGGGTAGAGCTTGTCGGCATCAACATATTTAAGTGCTTTGCGCAGGGTGGCTGCTACTTCTTCTGGTGTTTCAATGGTATTGGTTGCAACGTCAATCGCGCCTACCATTACTTTTTTACCGCGAATGAGTTCAAGCAACTCAATTGGTACATGAGAGTTGTGACACTCTAGTGAGATAATATCGATATTAGACTTTTGTAGTTTTGGAAAAGCCTCTTCATATTGTCGCCACTCAGAGCCCAAGGTTTTTTTCCAATCAGTGTTGGCTTTAATGCCATAACCGTAACAAATATGGACTGCTGTTTCGCATTTAAGGCCTTCAATCGCTCTTTCTAAACAGGCGATACCCCATTCATTGACTTCATCAAAAAATACATTAAATGCAGGCTCATCAAATTGGATAATATCTACACCTGCCGCTTCTAATTCTTTGGCTTCTTGGTTGAGAATTTTAGCAAATTCCCATGCAAGCTTTTCTCGACTTTTATAGTGGTCATCGTAGAGTGTATCTATCATCGTCATAGGTCCTGGCAGGGCCCATTTAATTGGCTGATTGGTTTGCTTGCGTAAAAACTTGGCATCTTCAACAAATACAGGCTTTTGGCGACTAACAGGGCCTACAACTGTTGGTACACTGGCATCATAGCGATCGCGAATTTTAACGGTTTTACGTTTTTCAAAGTCAACACCGTTGAGGTGCTCAATAAATGTGGTTACAAAGTGTTGGCGTGTTTGTTCGCCATCACTCACAATATCTATACCTGCATGTTGTTGATCTTGTAATGACAAACGTAGCGCATCCTGTTTGCCTGCAATTAATTCATCGCCTTGTAATTTCCAAGGTGACCAAAGCGTTTCTGGCTCTGCAAGCCAAGCAGGTTTAGGTAAACTGCCTGCGGTTGAAGTGGGTAATAGTGTGTTATTAGTCTGTGTTTTCATAATAAATAATGCCGTAAATTTGGATTGATTTTCAACCTAGCAATTAAGCGTAGCTAGCAGACCACTGTTCAAGCACAGTTTGGTATGGTTTGATAAATTTTTCTTCGGCAAACTTTCCTTGCTCATTAGCGAGTTTGCTGCGCTCTTCTCGATCATAAACAATTTGTGTTAATGAATGATCTAAGTTCTTTAGGTTTGGTTGATACGCTTTTCCTGCAGCTGCATTGGCATTATATATTTCAGGGCGGTAGATTTTTTGAAAGGTGCCCATTGTGCTTATGGTACTGATAAGCTCAAGGCTCGTGTAGTCATTAAGCAAATCACCAAAGAAATAAAATGCCAAAGGCGCTACACTGTTTGCAGGCATAAAATAGCGAACTTGCAGGCCCATTTTTTTGAAATATTGCTCAGTTAAAGACGACTCATTTGGTTGATACTCAACACCTAATACTGGGTGCTGATTTTCAGTCTGATGATACGTTTTATTATCCGATACACTTAGGCAGATAACCGGCGGTTTACTAAAGTTTTGTTTGTAAATAGCTGAATTTACAAAGTATTGAAAGAGCTTGCCATGCAATTCGCCAAAATTATCTGGAATGCTAAATTGTGGTTGATCTTTATTATGTTCTTGTAGCAATATGCTAAAATCATAATCGCGTACATAAGAAGAAAAGTTATTTCCTACAATGCCTTCAATGCGTTTATTTGTTTTATGGTCAACAATATTCGTTTTCAATACTTCAATTGATGGGAAAGTTTGGCCACTGCCTTCAATGTCCATATCAACAGAAATAATTTCAAGTTCAACAGAATAGCGATCGCCCTTAGGGTTATCCCAATTTGCTAAGGCATTAAAACTGTTGTCAATCATCTTTAAAGCGTTGCGTAAGTTAGCTTGGCGGTGACTACCTCTGGCCAAATTAGCAAAGTTAGTGGTGATACGGGTATTGTCTGATGGGTGATAATCTTCATCAAGACAAATGCTCTTAATAGTAAATGTGAAGTCTTTGTTCATGGTGATCTAGTATCCAATTGTCTGATTTAAAATGAGTTTATGGGTTACGCTTGCTGGACTTTCCAATCAATTTTTATGATTTAATTAGTTAGTAACCGTCACAGCCTTTTTGTTTACGCCCAATGAAGGGGGGGCTGTATGTTGTCTAGCGCTAAGCGTTGTGTAATTTATACGTGGATCGGTACATGAAGAAAAACGGTTTTATTTCACATAAAACATGAGCCATATTCATTGCTTATTATAATTTTGCGATGTTACTTAATAGCGATTCATCGAATTGGATAAAACGCTAAAAATCTCACAAGGATTTCTGAACTTCTAGACTTCTAGATGTTTAATGTGTATTTATTTCATGTAAAACATGAAGAATATTCAGGGCTCATCTTAGTCAAAAGAGTGAGCGGGGCGTGGTTATATTGATATACTCGCGGCGTATGTAGCGAGCTTAAAAGTTAACCTTAATTTAGCTTAAGTACTTTGCAATTGAGCAATTATGTTACTGCGTAAAACACTGCAATTATGTCATGTAGTAGTCCCTAAATATAATAAGAGAAGAATAGAATGAGTGAATTGATGTTGTTAATTTTATACTGCGCGATATTAGGCAGTGGCGTAGGTTTTTTAGCAGGGCTGTTAGGCATTGGCGGTGGGCTTGTCATTGTCCCAATATTAAGCAGTATTTTACTTTATTTAGCTATTTTACCTGCTGAACAGGTTGTTATCGTTGCAATTGCAACATCATTGGCGTCAATATTATTCACCTCAACGTCGTCAGCAATAGCGCATCATAAAAATGGCAATGTACCTTGGGAACTTGCCCCTTGGATAATGACAGGGGTTGCTTTTGGCGCGCTTATCAGTGGTTTTTTAGCCGCATTATTACCAGAGGCAACCGTGCGTATTGTGTTTGCAGTGAGCGTGACACTGATTGCGTTGAAGATGTTTTTAAGCAGTAAAAGTGATTCCCCTGTTGAGCGTAAAATGCCTAACAAAGGCCTGTTAGCCTTTTTTACAACGATTACAGGCGGCTTGTCAGCCATGATTGGGATTGGCGGTGGCGCACTTCTAGTGCCACTATTGACGTTTTTCTCACTCGATATGAAAAAAGCGATAGGATGTGCTTCTGCCTGCGGTATTGTCATCGCATTATTTGGATCGATAGGTTATATCAGCTCAGGCAGTAGTCATTTTGCTTTAGAAGATGGGTTTGCTGGGTTTGTATATTTACCTGCTTTATTCGGTATTATTTGCACGTCTTGGTTTACGGCGCCTCTAGGTGCCAAAGCAACACATCATCTACCTGTACCAATGATCAAAAAAATCTTTGCAGTATTATTGTTAGTGATGGCTGCAAATATGATGTTTAATTAAAGTATAGATAAAATGGTTAGAATACATAGAGGAAGTTAAAGCTTAAAAAGCTCATTTAACATTTATTTGGGAACTAAACATTTAAGTTTTAACTTAAATGTTATATTTTAGTTAAAATAATACTAACGACATTGGTTATTCAGAATGCTATTTGTAGCCCCTCTTTTATTAGCAAGTACTTTATCGCTGGCTGGAGTACAAGATCCAGTTTATTTAGCGACGTTTGATAATGAACAACAAGAAATAAAAACGCGCATAAGCTTTCATCATGCACTTTTATCTGATGAACGAAATGGCATTTTATTACAGTTATCAAATCAGGATGTTTTACGCTTACAAAGCAAGGGTATTAAACTGACACCAGCAGATGCTTTATGGCACAGTAAAGTAAAAAAAATGCAGGAACAGCATGTATCTCAAAGTGTACAAACATCGGGGATCTCAGGGTTTGCATGTTATGCAACAGTTGAAGAAACACTTGCCAGCGCCGAGCAGTTAACGCAGCAATATCCAGATATAACGCAATGGGTAGACATTGGTGATAGTTGGCAAAAAATAAATGGTGGATCAGGTTACGATCTAAAAGTATTAAAAATAGGTAATAAAAATCTTGATAATCCACCCGTGTTATTTATTCAAAGCGCATTACATGCCAGAGAATATGCGACAGCAGGCCTCACTCTCGACTTTGCTAAAATGCTACTTAATGATGCGAAAACAAATCCGGATATCGCATGGATTTTAGAGCGTCATCAAATTCATATATTATTTCAAAGTAACCCTGATGGTCGAAAAATTGCTGAGGCAGGCTACTTACAACGCAAAAATCACAACGAAAACCATTGCCCATTGGGGAATGTGGGTGTTGATCTCAATCGTAATTATTCATTTGGTTGGAATACGGTTGAAGGGGGATCTAGCGGGCAAGCTTGCCAAGCAACATATCGCGGTAAAAGCGGCGCGTCTGAACCTGAAGTGGCTGCGATAGAAGATTATATACGCAAGTTATATCCTGATGTGAGAGGCCCAAATGACGATGATGCTGCGCCAAGTGATACACAAGGCCTATACCTTGATATTCACAGCTACAGCCGCCTCATACTTTGGCCTTGGGGAAATATTGATAAACCAGCTCCAAACCAAGCTGGGCTTGAATCGCTTGGTAAAAAGCTTGCATATTTCAATAATTACTTACCACAACAATCGATAGGCTTATATGCTACAGATGGTACGTCGGATAGCTTGGCGTACGGGGAGCTGGGTATTGCGCATATTACATTTGAGTTAGGTACTGACTTTTTTCAGTCATGTGATTATTACCAAGAAACACTAAAACCCGATAATCTAAAAGCGCTTTTATATGCGGCAAAAGTAGTGGAAGCCCCATACTTATTAACCCAAGGGCCTGATATTGAATCTATTGAGGTCGTTGGCAGTGTTGGTGGTGACATTGAAGTTAAAGTTAGCGTAACAGAAGAGCGCTTTAGTAAGCTCAATGGTGATTTAGTCGCAGATAACATTGCAACAGTAAAATACAGTCTTAACGAATACCCAAGTGCAGGAAATACCCGTTTAGCGATATTTTTAGATGGCAACGCCGACGCTAAAACAGAAAATGTTATTGCTACATTTAATCAATCAGACTTAATTGATGGAAAAATCACACTGTATTTTCAAGGGAAAGATATAACAGGGCAAGTAGGGCCTGTATCAGCATTTAATTTAGATGCGAGCTTACCAACACTCCGAGCGACAGCAACATGTGAAGGCGCAAAATGTGAGTTTAAAGCAGGCAACAAATTTGGTGGTTACTCATATTTATGGCAATTTGCTGATAATAGCTACAATGAAGAGCAGTTTACGGCTGTAATGCCTCAACTGGGCGAGAACAAAGTCACCTATCAACTCACTAATAAGTTTGGTACTACACAAAGCATTGAAATAAATGCTCAAGTGCAAGAACTCATTAAACCAGAAGCTAATTTTAGCGAGGCGTGCGAAATATATGTGTGTAACTTTGATGCTGGGCTGAGTAGTGATTTAGATGGATCTCAGTTGACATACGAATGGACGATAGATGCCGATGTCGTGAGTGAGCTTGGTAAATTTGAACATGACTTCATACAAGATGGCACTTATGCTGTTGAACTAAAAGTCACTGATGAACACGGCCAGACTGCCACCAAACAAAGCGAAGTTGTATTTACAGCAAATACGACTCCACCTGTAGTTGTTGCGCCAAAACCTGATGTAACAGACCCCGAAGCTAAAAATTCAGGTGGTTTACTTAATTTTCTAACTTTAACTTTGTTAGGGTTATTTGTTTTACGAAGAAAAAAGCTGAAGCTATAAAATAACGTTAACAGTGATCATTTAGCCACAAAAAAATACCAGTTAGTCTACGCTAACTGGTATTTTTAAATTATTTAAACAAAATTATGGATTAACTGTGCAGTCGGTGATTTTTTCTACTCATTATCTACTTTTTTGTGCGATCTGAGTCCACCAAACTGCCTGCTAAATATATTGTTGGGAGTCTTGTGTTGTTAAAAATTACTACACAGTCCTTAATTAGGCCTGAATTTAGATAAGCTACTGTGCTGTATTAGTTGACCACAACAATATAACGAATAAGGAGGTTTTAAAGATGGAAACTAAATTAGTATCAGAACATTTAAAACAGCAGGGGTTTGTGCTAATAAAACAAGTGATAGAACCGAGTGAAGTTGTTGCGCTTGGGCATTTTTGCCAACACTTGACTGACGATGTAAAGACACAACATTTAGCTGGGAGGTCGCTTAATAATGTTGCCATTATGCAACAAGCAGGCGAGCCTTTTGTTTACCGTATTAATTCACTTTTTCAGTTTCAGCCTCGGTTTGCTTGTTTATTAGCACACACCAAACTAATGAGTTATGTTGAGGCTATTGTTGGCGAACCGGTTTTACCTAGTTATGAGTCTATCGTTATTAAAAATTCATTAGACTCACTTGGTTTCGACTGGCACCGTGATATGGCCGTAAAAACGCAAGAACCTATTATCACACTTGGAATATATTTAGACGATGCGATAGCAGAGCAAGGAGCGTTAAAAGTAGTTCCTGGTTCTCATTGTAGCCAATTGTGTGTTTGCGATATAAAACGCCAGCTATCAGATTCTAGACTACAAAGCGTGAATGTGACTGCCAAAGCAGGGGATGTGGTTATTCATCATGTAAATACCGCCCACTGTTCGGGAAAGCAGGAGAGTTCAGCAATACGCAGAACCATTTACTTTGAATTTAGAGCTGTATCTCATTTTATTAATAACCCAAGATTTTCAAGTCAGTGGATTGAAAAACGCCAAGCACTTATGGCAAATATTAAGGCACTCAATTTAGAACACACCCAAAGGCATTTTCAACTCCCCAATGATTTTTATAATACTCAACAAATAGAAGCCGCCGAGTATTGTTTCGAGTTTGCGCAATAACTCGTACAAATAGCTGTTAAACCAATGCTGAATTCTACATTGTGGGGTAAGTTACGTATAGCTACAGCTGATGCAATATTTTTTATTCTGTTTTTTTCTGCGTTATCCTGTAAAATTATTAACTTAACATCTGTAAACAGCGTTTTATAGTTGTTATAAAAATCAACAATTCAAATTATATAAGTAGATTTTATGATTCTGTATATCATTGGGATAAGTATACTTATTGTTATATTGTGCTCGTCGCTTTATGTTATTTACAGTAACATACATAGAACGCGAGTCAGTAAATCTAAAGAATACAATGTGTTATTTGATAAAGATACGATAGTAGATGACTTGATAACTCAACTTACCGAAAAAAATCAAACGCAAGAAAACGAAGATAAAGCACGCAAGAGCAAAGAAGATATCCTGACCACATTTATTGAGTTACACCGTTCAGGAAGTTTTTGTGCGCAATTAAGTGAGCAAGAAATCATTTATTTTGTTAAAAAGAAATTAAATATGGAGAGTAATAAAAATGGATAGCCAGCAACAACCCG
The DNA here is from genome assembly GCF_045064175.1 of Pseudoalteromonas sp. Ld20. Classification (NCBI taxonomy): domain Bacteria; kingdom Pseudomonadati; phylum Pseudomonadota; class Gammaproteobacteria; order Alteromonadales; family Pseudoalteromonadaceae; genus Pseudoalteromonas; species Pseudoalteromonas sp. Ld20. The sequence continues at coordinate 28,245 of NZ_JBISHB010000041.1, read as the reverse complement.
CTACACAAGCAAATAAAGGATCTTTTATGGGGCGCTTTGGTCGTCGTAGCGTAATTTTAATTAGTGCCATTGTCATCGTACTCGTAGTGATTGCAACATTGACCTCACAAGTTATTTCGTGGAATGAAGCAGATGAACGGTTGGTTCATCAATCAGCCTTTACCGGTAATTTAACGGTGATTGATCAAGCTGGCCCTTATTTAAAAGCGTTTGGTACTACTTCGGCGTATAAAAAAGTTATTTCAATTAACTTTACAGGCGACAGCACCGCAACTGCCAGTGCTATTGTGCCGTTAATTCCAATTCGCTTTTTGGATACTACAACTGGTGGCGCAAGAGGAGTCTCACGTTTTAGACTGCCTGGTAATGTACCTGCGGGTGAGTCAGGTACTCTTCGTGGACTACTTAAAATACATGAAGAATTTGGTTCGCAAGAAACGCTCATCTCAAATCTATTAATGCGTGCAACCACTGAAAATGTAAAAGCGTCGGCGCGCATGATGTCAGTAGAGCAGCATTACTCTGGCGGTAATGGTCAATTAAGCCAAGATTTTTCTGATCAGCTTACAAATGGTATTTTTGTGACTGAGCAAATAATAAGTACAGGCGAGCGTGATAAAACAGATGATCTTAATAACCTAAGCAAACAACAACGAGTAACTATTAATATTCGTAAAGATGCTGAAGGTAACGCATTGCGTAATGCACCTATTTTAGGTGCGTATGGGATTACGGTTGTAGATGCGAGTATCATCGATATTGATTACGAAAGTAAAGTAAACGCACGTCTTGAGGCACAAAAGCAAGCGGCGGCAGATGAAGCACTTGCGCGACAAAACCTTAAAAAAGCAGAGCAGCAAGCACGAACTGAAGTGGCTTTAGGTGAGCAAGCAATTGCTAAGCAGCGCGCAGAATCAGAGAAGCTAAAGATCAAAGAGCAAATTGATGCTGAGCGTGTAAAAGCAAATGCAATTATTTCAGCGCAGCAACGTGTAGCGGTTAAGGCCGAACTTGCTAAAGAGCAGGCTGAGATTTTAAAACAACAACGTTTAGAAGCATTAGGTATGGATGTACTTGCTGAAGCGCGTCAAAGAGCGAAGTCTGCGGCACTTGATCCTAAATATGTATTTGATGAAACATTAAAAGCAGAAGTTAAAATTCAAACAGCATTATTTAAAAGTCTAGGCAACAGTCGCTTAGTACCTGAAATTATGATTGGTGGTGGGCAAGGTGAACAGGCTAATGGCTCAGAATTTATGCGCTTACTAGCAGCTGACGCAGCGTTAAATCTGCAAAAACGATTAGAGAAAAAATAATTTAGGTATTTCTATTTTATATTTTCAAGGCCGGCAAGTTTACTTGCCGGCGTTTTTTATAACTTTTAGGAAGCAAAATTTACTTGCTGCATTGAGCCGATAAACTCAGGGCGTATAAATCATTTAAGCTTTAAATTGTGAGGCACTTGCGTGTAGTTCTTTTCCTGTTTTTTCCATTTGTTTTACAACGGTCATAAAGTTATCGAGTTTATGAGCAGAATCTTGTGATAGTTGACTCATTTCGTTTATATTTGCATTTATATTCTCAGTTACTGAGAGCTGCTCTTGAGATGCACTTGCTACCCCATTGCTAAGATCCCTAATTTTTGACACAGTATTAAAAATAACCTGTAAAACATCTTGTGAATCTGATACTTGAGACTCAGTGGCTTTAACTTGGTTTTTACTTATATCAATAGCACCATTTGCAGTATTAGCTTTTGTTTGAAGCTGTTCGATAATGTTGGCTATTTCTGCGGTGGATTCTTGTGTTCTTTGAGCAAGAGATCGCACTTCGTCAGCAACAACCGCAAATCCTCGCCCTTGTTCGCCTGCGCGGGCTGCTTCAATAGCTGCATTTAAAGCAAGTAAATTAGTTTGTTCGGCTATTGCCTTGATAACTTCAACTACGCTAGAAACTTGTCCGCTTTGCTCGGTTAAATCAGCGATAATCTGTGCCGTTGACTCAAAGCGTTCAGAGAGTTCAGCGAAACTTTTATTTGTTTGGGTCATGACTTCAAGGCCTTTACGTGCCTCGTCTTCAGCTGTATTAGTATAATCTGCAGTGCTTACTGTGTTTTGGGTTACATCATTTAAAGTGGCTGTCATTTGTTCCGCTGCGGTGGCAATACTTTCCAATTTAGCGCTTTGTTCGTGTGCTATGTTGCGGTTATCTTTTACAAACTGCGATACTTCCTTAGCTACCGAGGTCATTTGAGTGCTTGCTACAGCTATAGCTTGTATGGTTGATCTAAAACTGCTAAGCATTCTGTTTACTATAGATGCAACTTCTTTTACTTCAGACACACCTTGCTCTTGGACTGTGGTTGTTAAATTATTACTCTCACCAATTGCATTAAACGCAATACCTAGTTCTATGATTGGTTTTGTCACGCGACGACGCGCAACGTAGAGCCCTCCCATACAAAATGATAAAGAGAAAATCACCACACAAACCGCAACAATAAGTAAAGAGCGTACTTCATCTTCAATTTTCTTTAATCGCTGACTGGTTCTGCTTTCAAGTTGAGTAAAGAATTTATCAACTGGTTTCATTATGTTTGCTTTGAATTCATGATATTCGTCTGAGTGGACAAGTTGTGAGGCAAAGTTTAGATCAGGTTCCCTTAACTGAGTAAACTGACCGTTTGAGTCTTTGAATTTTCCTTTAACCGCATTCATTGCCTCAACTTCTAACTGAACTAAACCATCTGAATTTTTTTTAGCTTCTTCTAATAAAGACAACTCGACTTTAGAAAATCCAAGCTCTTTCATTCGGTTAATAAGGTTATCCCTTGAGCCATCGGGCTTGGGTTTATTACCATAGTCAAGAACGAGATCCCAATAAATTGTATGATAATTGACTGGCCGAGGTTTATCCCCGTTACGAATAGCAAGTACATCAAAATACATTTTTTCGTATTTTTCATCCCCCGTGATTGTGTATGTTCGGCCTAAACGAGTTAGTTCATCTGAGCTTTGGCGGAGCTCATCTGCAGCTTGATAAGCTAAATAGCGGTTCTCAGTGGCACTTTCAATTTCTTTTAACTCCGCGTTTAAGTAAAAAATTAAAAATGTAAGTGCCGAAAGTAATACAATCAGCCCTCCAAAAATGGAGGTCATTAAGAACTTTATTGAACGTACGTCCATAACATACTCTTTTTTATACAGTTACATTAAAGGTAGCTAAATCTGTTTGAAGTGCAAATATATAATTTACTTGTATTTATAAGCTAATAGAAACAGGGGATTAAAATTTTATATAAAAGCTGAATAGTTTGTGTTTTACGTTAGTATAGGTTCATATGATGAAGTTACTGACAGAAGCCGTCTGGAGTGAAGTTTGAAAGGAATAAAAATTTTTATAGTTGTTTTAATTATTTTATTAACCATAGGTTTATTAATACCTGAAAAAATAGTTATTCCAGTGCAAGGTGCTACGGCGAATGACTGGAATCACACTACCTTTTGGTATGAACCATGGGGGAGATCTGGCGTACACAAAGGGATAGATATTTTTGGTAAAAAACACACGCCAGTGGTTGCAGCCGTGAGCGGAGTCGTGGTGTACTCTGGTGAATTAAAACGTGGTGGCAAAGTGGTGGCATTACTTGGGCCTAAATGGAGAATTCATTACTTTGCCCATTTAGAGGATTACTCGGTCAGTGCTGGCGATTATGTTTCGGTCAACGAAGTCATTGGCAGTTTGGGAGATACAGGCAATGCCGCAGGTAAGCAACCTCATGTGCATTACTCTATTTTATCTTTATTACCATATCCTTGGTTGATGACCACTCAAAACCAAGGTTGGAAGAAAATGTTCTTTTTAAACCCTCATAAAAAACTGTATCGGTGAATCCACGCTAAAGCAGACAAAATAAATACCGTTATTTTTACACTTACTTTGCTGATTAACTTAAAATACCAGCAATTGACTCTTTTAAATTAGGAATTCAGCAGTTAATGGATTCTATTGCATTTAGCCTGCTTGGGCGTTTATTTTCGAAACAAGCTTCCTTAGCCTTTGATCAACATACACTCGTTATTCGTCAAGGTAACTCTATCATCCATATTAGTTGGAATGAGCTGGTTGCACCGCTGTCGTTTGCATATGGCATTTTGGGTCAAACCGTTCGCTTTACTACAGCGCAACACAGCTACACTTTTTCAATGCGTGCGTATGGCACTCATAGGGCAATACGTGCACAGTGTGAACAATATTGGGTTAATGCGAATACAGTAAAGCTTGATGCCTTTTTAAATAAAGTAACCAAACTGGTTAATCAGCGATATTTGCGCCAGTCTCATGTGAGTCGCATTAAGCAGCTTGCGCTGCAAGAGCACAGCCGATGGCTACCGTGGGTTAAAAACAGTCCAGCCCTTGAATTAGTCAATAAAAAAATAAAGGTATTAGAGCAATATGCTCATTGGGATGATGCCCTTACATACTATTTGCAACAAAAATACGTGACCAAACAACTTAAATTACACCACGAGTTTTTTGACTGTATTGAAGCAAACCCGTTAACGCTAAGACAAAGACATGCTTGTGTGATTGATGACGATAACAATTTGTTATTGGCTGGTGCTGGCACAGGTAAAACCAGCGTGATGATAGGGCGCGCTGGTTTTTTAGTGCAAAGCCAGCAGGCGCGTTACAGTGATATTTTACTTTTGGCGTATGGCCGAAAAGCCGCAGATGAAATGGATGAACGTATTCAACAAAAACTTGCTACGGATAAAATAAAAGCGGCGACGTTTCATAGTGTTGGCCTAATGATTATCTCACAGGTTGAACAGGCTAAACCTAGCATGAGTGTATTTGCTGAAGACGAAAAAGCCAAAGCTAAATGGGTGCAACAATGTTTTGAATCACTGATTGAAAAGAGTGCAACGTACCGTAAGTTGGTGTTAGATTATTTTAGTAAATATTATTACGTTGAAAAGAATGAATTTGATTTCAAAACCTTAGGTGATTATTACAGCTACTTAAATGATAATGATATCCGCAGCCTCAAAGGTGACAAAGTAAAAAGCTTTGGTGAGCTTTACATTGCTAATTGGCTTTTTTATCACGGTATAGATTATCAATACGAAGCGCCTTACAAAGTGGCGGTTAAAACTATTGATCGTAGACAATATAAGCCGGACTTTTATTTACCTGAGTACGATATATACATTGAGTATTATGGCATTGATGAGGCCGGTAATACCGCCTCGTATATTGATAAAGCCCAATATCACAACGCAATGGACTGGAAAAACACCACCCATACCAGTAATAACACTCACTGTATAGCGCTGACCTATGGGCAACATAAACAAGGTGCGTTGTTAAGTGAACTTGAGCAGGCACTAAAAAGTGTTAACGTGCACACTCAGATGCTGCCAGTTGAATCACTGCTTGAAAGTTTAAAAGAGACGGGGAGAGTCACTGTATTAGCGGGATTATTTGCTCAATTACTCAGCTTATATAAAGGCGCATATTTAAGTGCTACGGATGAAGTGAAAGTGCTTAAACGTTCGCTTGATGTCAAGCAAACAACGCAGGCACTAGCGTTATTAAAGCCGATTCTCACTCACTACAATGCTCACTTGCAGCAGCGCGGCGAAATAGACTTTGAAGATATGATTATCAAAGCAATTGAGTATGTAGAGGCAGGTAAGTTTAAATCGCCTTGGCGTTATATTATGGTTGATGAATTTCAGGATATATCTGAGGCAAGAGCCCGATTAGTTAAAGCATTGTGCGATAGCCTCAAAGGTAGCTCGGTATTTGCGGTAGGCGATGACTGGCAAGCAATTTATCGTTTTAGTGGGGCTGATATTAAGCTAACCACTGAGTTTGCTAACTACTTTGGTTTTACCTCGCAAACCACCTTGGATACCACGTTTCGTTTTAATAATAAAATAGGCGAGGTTGCCTCTGCCTTTATTAGTAAAAACCCAGCGCAGCTTAATAAAACGATTACTTCTTTAACGCACGTTTCACAGTCAGCGGTGTCATTATTAAAGCGAGGAAGTAACGCGCCAGCTGTTTTTAAAAGTAATTATCACAGTGATATACCTGAGCTTGTAAATGGCGCGATTGATGAGGTGCTTAATGCAATTCATACTAAAACATGCAAACCAACAACGGTGTATTTTTTAGCGCGATTTTGGTTCCAACTGCCAAGTAAGACAGATATTCAAACCATGTACGCTAAATACCCATTGTTAAAGATTCAATCGCAGACTTTTCATGCCTCAAAAGGCAAAGAAGCTGATTACGTGATCATTATCGGGTTACAAAAAGGCAAGCATGGATTTCCGAGTGAAAAAGCCACACCTGCAATTTTAGAGGCTTTATTACCAGCGAAAGAAGCGTTTACTTATGCAGAAGAACGGCGGTTATTTTACGTAGCACTAACGCGAGCCAAACATCGTGCGTATATTATCGCCGATATGGCCAATGCCAGCTGTTTTGTTACTGAATTAATAGCTGAACATGACATAGAACAGCATGAATTTAGCACTGAGGTGGATCAACTCCACGGCGAGGATATGAACTGTATGCGCTGTAATGGCGGTGTATTAAAAAAACAAACAGGGCGGTTTGGTGTGTTTTATTCATGTTCGCACTATCCACGTTGTGAACATACAGAAAAACCCTGCGAACAATGTCAAAGTCCCATGACTCGAAGTCGCTATACGGGTTTTAAACTATGTGTAAATACACGCTGTAATCACTTAGTGCCAACGTGTGATAAATGCGACGCTGAAATGGTGCTACGCAGCAGTGCAAAAGGGCAGTTTTGGGGATGCAAAAACTATCAAGGCGATGAAGAACTCAGCTGCAAAAATAGTAAAAACAGCATGGCAATTAAATGGCCAGAGTTGGTCTAGTGGTTCAAAAAGCTTTTTTTAAAGGGACATAAAAAATTATCTATAAAAATAACTCATGAAATAATAAGTGTTTTTACTCGTCAAGAATGATTAGGTAATTTTAATAATGAGATTTTCGATTGAAGAAATGGAGGCTGCTTTTACAGAAATTAACGAGCATGCAAATCCAAAATTAGCTTTTTTAGGCGCTTTATCAGGCTCATTGCCGGCTATTGCGGTTTATTTTTTATTTATGGAAATGGGAGGTTTGTTACTGATTATGCTATTTTTATCCCCTTTGATTATAGGCTATTTTGCTCGTTTCGTGGGTAGAACTTACAAAGTTAAACACCGTATATCAGTCGGTGTTATTAGCGCACTTGTGTACATCATTGGATGTATATTACTCGGTTTGGGCCCTTTATATTACCTTTTAGTTCCCGTTGCGTTTGGTGTTGCAATGACAACTGCAAAAATTAAACTTTATAGGGTTCATGAGTGGGCAATTGAATGGGAAGAAAACGGTAAACTTTTTAAAAATAAAAGCGCTGAGTAATTATTCTATCGTTAATTTATTGAAAATGGTTTTTATTTGCATTAAAGTGCGATGGGTTCTGCATATGTAAAGCGCATAAAGTGTTTATTACTTTAGCTAGTTTATAAATTTTAAGTCGATAAGGAATTTTAAATGAAAATTTGGATTGAAAAGGCTAAAACGATTTTTTGTGCTGTGCTTTTATTCAGTGGATTTGCGTTTAACGTATCAGCAGGCACGCTTCACTTTGGTGGAGAGGTCAACGCGGGCAATATTACCAAGATTTCAACGATAATGAATGATCCGGATGATTATTTAGCCACGCCCGTTACTATAGAAGGAACAATTGTAGGTGTTTGCGAAAAAAGAGGTTGCTGGATGTCATTGGCATCAGATCAGCGCTTTCAAAATTTACGGATTAAAGTCAACGATGGTGACATGGTGTTTCCTATGACTGCTAAAGGCCGCAAAGCAATTGCAACGGGAGAACTTAAAAAAATTGAACTGACCCTGGAGCGCACAAAAACTGTTATGGCGCACAGAGCTCAAAAAGCTGGTGACGATTTTGATCCAAGAAGTGTTACGGAACCAATGGCTATTTATCAATTAAATCCAAGTGCGGTAGACATCCTTGAGTAGTACCACAAATTGGTATAAATTAAATCGTAGTCTGCACCGTGATGTAGGCTATTTTTGTGTTGGCTTGATTCTTATTTTTTCAGTATCGGGGATCGCTGTAAACCATAAAGATGATTGGAACCCCAATTATAGAGTCGATGTGACACACATTGATGCAGCGGGCACACAGTGGCATGAAGAAAACGATAGTGAGTTAATTTTACAGGTGCTATCTCATGTTGAAGCTAATGTCGAAGTAAAAGCTTCATACTGGTCTGCAAAAGATGAATTTAAAGTGTTTTTGAAAAATGGTAATAACCTAAGTGTGAATTTAGCCACAAGCTCTATTACTTATGAACGCATTGAAGCAAGGCATATATTTCAAGCATTTAATCGCTTACACCTAAATGAAACAAAAGAATCGTGGGTAATATTTTCTGACATATTTGCCGGATTACTGATTTTTCTCGCTTTGAGTGGCTTATTTATGGTTAAAGGTAAATATTCTCCTCTAGGGGTTAAATCACTGTGGATTGGGTTAGGTATTCTATTACCTGCGGGCTATATTTTTTTATGATGGCTGTAAGCTAACACCTTGTTTTAGTAATTAAGTTGTTTTAGATTTCTTAAGTTTTTTTTCCATCAGACTTAGCAGTAGCCCATTTAAATCAATGATTTTATTTTGAAGTATTTTCTTTTGTTCTACTGCTTGCTCAGATTCATCGTCACTCAGTTTTTGTAGCTCTTTTTGTGTCTCAGCTATTTGCTCTTTTAATTTAGCAATCATTCTATCGGTTGGATCTTGACTCGTTTCGTCCTCTTTTTTATCAACGCCATGTTGCGCATTGTCATATAGCTGCTTGGCTATACTTTCTCCTAATTCGGTTTTATTTATCTGTTTATTTTCTTGATTGAGCTTGTCTTTTCCCTGCTCAGAAATAGAGACGTGACTATTTGGCAAACTTACATTTTGTATTGATGGTTGTTGGGCTGTGATTTGTGGCGATACGCGTTGTTTAGCGTATAAGTTGATGTTAAGTGCCATGGTCGTTCTATTAATATTATCCATAATATTGAGCAAATTTAAAGTGAGTATAAGCAAGTGTTATTTATATATCGGCCAGGTAAGCTAGAGCATGAGATTTATTTTTTCAGGCAAAAGAAGCACCTTAGGTGCTTCTTTTAAACTGAATGACGTGGGTTATTGCATCGCCACGGCAAGCTGGTGATACAAACCTATACCGATAAGTACATTAAACGGGAAGGTAACACCGAGTGAACTTAGCATAGCAAGGCCAATATCTGCTTTCGGTATCGCGGCTTTAATGGCAGCAGGAGCCGCAATATATGAAGCGCTGGCCACTAAACTTCCAAGAATAACCACCGAACCAAGCTCTAACTCTAAAAGTGTGCCAACAGTCACACCCACGGCACCTAATACTAACGGGGTAACGATGGCAAAAAAAGCCAGCTTCCAATGGTGCCAAGGAATAGGACGTAATGTTTGTGCCGCTGTTAAACCCATTTCTAGCAAAAATAGAGCAAGTACGACTTTAAAGCTATTTGTTAATAACCCCGTTACTTGGCTGCCCTGCTGTGTACCGTACATCATACCGATTATCACACCACCTACCAGTAGAATAACGCTCTTATTAGTTAGCGTCTCATGCCACAGAGCTTTGAGTGATAATGTATTTTCAGAGCTATGTTGTTTGTCTAAGCGCCTATAAAGTAGCAAGCCAACTATAATTGCAGGAAGCTCTAACATGACTAAATAGAGAGTTACCTCTGCCCCAACAGCGAGTTGAGCAGATTCCGCGTAGGCAAGGGCTACCGCAAAAGTACCGGCGCTAACTGAGCCGTAATGGGCTGCAATACTTGCGCTGTTCGCGACGGATAGCTTAACTACATACTTTAAAATAGGGTAAAGAGCTAATGGAATGAGTGCGCCAATTAGCATAACTGAGCCCATCTCGGGGAGTAGTTGCCAACTTAAATTACCATGCAGTACCATGCCACCTTTCAAGCCAATCGTAAGCATTAATAATAAACTCAGTGTCTCGTATGTTGCTTTAGGGATAGTAAGATCCGAACGTAAGACACCGGCGACTAATCCTAAAACAAAAAACATAACAACAATATCTGGCACAACTCTCTCCTGTGGGTTTGAAGTAGGACTATTCTAGAGAAAACTTTGCATAGCAAATAATAAAATGAATAATAGGAAGGTATAGTATATTATCTATGGGTTAATATTTATTACTTATTCAAGGCGTAATAATGGATCTCAGGCATATTTCATTTCGATTACTTGAAGTTTTTATGAGCGTTGTAAAAACGGGCTCAATAAGTGAAACTGCACGGCGTTTACACTTAACGCAGCCGACAGTTTCATTGCAAATAAAGCGTTTACAAGAGGCTGTAGGAGAGCCATTGGTCTACATGAAACAGCAAAAACTGCAAGTTACAGAAGCGGGTTTAGCATTATTTAGAACATGTCAGCAGGTGTTTGGTCATTTTGACGACTATAGTGATTTACTGTCCGAAATTAAAGGCGGCGAGCGTGGGCGATGTAAAATTGCGATGGTCAATACAGCTCAATATATCTTACCTAAGTTACTCGGGCCTTACAGTAACTTACATCCACATGTTGAATTACCGCTGGAAATAGGTAATAGATCTGAAGTTTTATCACGTTTTGAACGCGGCGAAGATGATATTTATGTTTTTAGTCACCCACCTTCATTAGAGCATGCACAGGCCGCTCGGTTTTTAAAAAATCCACTCGAATTTATTGCACCAATAGATCACCCTCTAGCGGATGCTGAGCAGTTGTCTCTTGTTGATTTAGCATCGCACCGGTTTTTGTTGCGTGAGCCTGGCTCTGCCACACGAATGTTGTTTGAAAGCGAACTGCAAAGACGTGGGCTTGTACTTAGTAATACGGTACAGATGGCAAGTAACGAGGCAATAAGAGTCGCGGTATCATCGGGAATGGGAATAGGGGTATTGTCGCGTCATGTTTTACCTGCGCAAGAGGCTGGTTTCAAAGTTTTAACCGTAACAGATGTCAGTTTGGCGAGTCATTGGTATTTTGTAATACGTACAGATCGGCATATTTCATATGCTGCACGCAGCTTCTTACAGTTTGCGCAAATGCATTTGGAGCAATATCTTGATACTCAATGGGTGCGCAACGAGTTACTAACGCTTAATGTGAACTTAGATGCTGAGCAAAAACGTTTCAGCCGTTAAAATACAGTACTCAAGAGTCGTTGTACTAAGAGAAGTATTGCAATCAGTCAGGATTACTGTAGGTATTAAAAAAGGCCTAACAATGGCTAGACCTTTTCTAAAATTAAACTGGTTTACTGAACAAGTTCTTGCTCAGAAAACTCTTCTGCAAATAATGGGCTAGACAAGTAACGCTCTGTTGCGCTTGGTAAAATAACGACAACATTTTTGCCAGCATTCTCAGGTAATTCCGCAATACGTTTTGCTGCAACTACAGCTGCACCAGATGAAATACCCACTAAAATACCTTCATCTTTCATTAGTTGATGGGCCATTGCAATTGCATCTTCGTTAGAAACAAGTTCAGCACCATCAATTACTTCAAGGTCTAAATTCCCAGGGATAAAACCTGCACCAATACCTTGGATTTTATGTGGACCAGGCTTTATTTCTTCACCTGCTAGGGTTTGGCTAATTACTGGTGAGTTAGTTGGCTCTACAGCAATTGATTTTACATTTAGGCCTTTTTCAAGTTTTAAATAACGGCTTACACCCGTAATTGTACCGCCAGTGCCTACACCTGCAACGAAAAAGTCAACTTTACCGTCTGTTGCTTCAAAAATTTCAGGGCCAGTCGTTTCAAAGTGAATTTTAGGATTTGCAGGGTTTTCAAATTGTTGTAGCAAAATAAACTTAGTAGGATCACTTGCTTGGATTTCTTTTGCTTTTTCAATTGCGCCATTCATCCCTTTTGCGCCATCAGTTAGCACAAGGTTTGCGCCCAATGCTTTTAATAGCTTACGGCGTTCAAGGCTCATAGTATTAGGCATAGTCAGCGTTAACTTGTAACCACGAGATGCTGCCACAAACGCAAGTGCAATACCTGTATTACCTGATGTTGGTTCAATAAGTTCTTTATCTTTAGTCAATTCACCTGATTTTTCAGCTTCCCAAATCATTGATGCACCTATACGGCATTTAATACTAAAGCTTGGGTTACGTGATTCAATTTTGGCAAAAATATTACCAGTGGTTACACGATTTAGTTTTACTAATGGTGTATTACCGATAGTGAGTGAATTATCTTCAAAAATTGTAGACATTGTGTTCCCTTGGGTGCTGTTTATTCAATCGGGGGTTGATATATTAATAAATCAACCGTAATAGCCACACTCTACTGTGCAACGAAAAAAATAAAAGTAAAGTTTGGCTATAAGATATATCTATTCGGCTTATATTTGAATGAAATAAAACCAGCCTTTGTTTTAGTGACTAAAAAAATAAGGGAACTTAATATGAAATTTGTTGCACTAGATCATAATGAGCAAAAATCTTTAAATTATAATCAACACACATAAGGAAAGAATGTTGCAATGGTGTAACGATGTTATTTTATACAAACAAACTGTTTTTGAGCGGTTTTATGACACATCTCCTTTAAAACATGATAAAACCCTATGCATCTAAATTTATGAAGTGATCACGATGACGTTAATCTTAAAGTTAATTGCCGGTATAGTGGCCGGTATTTTAGTGGGTCTATATGTACCATTAACAGGTGTAGAACTCCTTTATACTGTAAAAGAAGTAATTGGTCAGTTGATCACCTTTACTATCCCGTTAATTATTTTATTTTTTATCGCATCAGGGATTGCCGGCTTACCTAAAGGTTCAGGCCATTTATTAGGTAAAACCGTAGGTTTTGCATATGGATCTACTGTTATTGCTGGAACATTGGCTGTTGTGGCTGTAAGTGCGATTATTCCGTTGTTTGATGGCGGTTTAACTTTTGAAGCTGAAGTGGCCACTGAAGTTGCCAGTTTTATTGATTTAGAAATCCCTCCATTAATGGGTGTAATGACCGCACTTGCGACTGCTTTTGTATTTGGTATTGGTATGAGTCAATTGCAACTTGAAACACTTAGAAAAGTATCAGATCAAGGTCGCGATGTAATAGACGCTTTATTAGCAAAAGTAATTATTCCTGCACTGCCATTTTATATTGCGGGTGTATTTGCCGAAATGACTGTTGCTGGTTCAGTAGTTGATACCTTGCAAACGTTTGGTGTAGTACTTGTAGCTGCATTAGTAATGCATTGGCTTTGGTTAAGCGTTTTATATATAGGCACGGGTATTTTGTTAAAGCGTAACCCAGTTGAGTTAATTAAAAACATGCTGCCAGCTTATTTTACTGCATTAGGTACGATGTCTAGCGCTGCGACGATTCCAGTGTCTTTACGTGCAAGTAAAGCAAATAATGTTAAAGAAGATGTCGCTAACTTCACAGTTCCTTTATGTGCGACTATCCATTTGTCAGGTTCGACAATTACGATTGTGACGTGTGCAATGGCAGTTATGTTTTTGTCGCCAAATATGGATGTGCCATCTCTATTTGGAATGTTGCCATTTATTATGATGCTTGGTGTTGTGATGATTGCAGCCCCAGGCGCACCGGGTGGCGCTGTAATGGCTGCATTAGGTTTATTAACGAGTATGCTTGGCTTTAATGAAGGTGCAGTCGCGTTAATGATTGCCCTATACTTAGCGCAAGATAGCTTTGGCACAGCCTGTAATGTCACAGGTGATGGTATTATTGCATTATGGGTTGATCGTTTTAGCGATAAAGCGTCTTCTTAAGTTAATTACCACCACGTTACATAGAGTACTCAAGTGAGTATTTTTACGTAGCGTGGGCTGAATGGAACGATATTTGAGTTATCGTTTCATCTTTTCTGTGTTAATGTGGCGAATTAAATTGTCACAATGACATGCTGTTTAGTTATATGAGGGTGTTCCATTGATTAACGTACTTTTAGTTGATGACCATGAGCTTATACGTACGGGTATCAGGCGTATTCTTGATGACGTTCGTGGGTTCAAAGTAGTTGGTGAAGCTAAAACAGGTGAAGAAGCTGTGCAGTTTTGCCGTCAGCACTCACCTGATATAGTGCTCATGGACATGAATATGCCAGGTATCGGCGGTCTAGAAGCCACCAAAAAAATCTGTCGCTACTGCCCTGATGTCAAAATCATTGTACTTACAGTGAATTGTGAAGACCCTTTCCCAAGTAAAGTAATGCAAATTGGCGCACATGGCTTTTTAACCAAGGGCGCAGGCTCAGATGAAATGGTTAATGCCATCCGTGCAGTTAATGCTGGACAACGGTATATAGCACCAGAAATAGCCCAACAAATTGCGTTAGCGCAAGTAACAGGCCGTACTGATGAAAATCCATTCCAGTGTTTATCTGAACGAGAGCTGCAGATCATGTTAATGATCACAAAAGGGGAAAAAGTACAAGATATTGCTGAACGTCTTAACTTAAGTTCTAAAACGGTGAACAGCTATCGTTACAGGATGTTTGAAAAACTTAATGTTAGTGGCGATGTTGAGTTAACTCACTTAGCTATTCGACATAAAATGATTGATATAGACAGCTCTCACTAATCTGCTTTATGGCCGAATTTGATCACGCCCACTTCTTAAAAACGCTATCAAGTGAACCTGGTGTTTACAGGATGCTTGATAGTGACGACAATGTTATTTATGTCGGCAAGGCTAAAAATTTAAAAAAACGCGTGAGTAGCTATTTTCGTAGCACTGTAACAGACAGTAAAACGCGTGCCTTAGTCAGTAATATTTGTAATATTGATATTACGTTGACAAATACTGAAACCGAAGCGTTATTGCTTGAAAACAATTTAATAAAAAAATACCAGCCTCGCTATAACATTTTATTACGTGACGATAAATCTTACCCTTATATATTGTTGACAGCACACAAGCATCCAAGGCTTGCATTTCATCGTGGAAGCCGCAAAGTTAAGGGCGAATATTTTGGGCCATTCCCAAGTGCCGGCGCTGTATCTGAAAGTCTGCGCTTAATGCAAAAAATATTTCCTGTTCGACAATGTGAAGATGCTTATTACCGTGTTCGCAGCCGACCATGTTTGCAACATCAGCTAAAGCGTTGCTCTGCGCCATGTGTAGATAAAGTATCAGATGATGAATACAGCCAGCAAGTTAGTTATGTACGCAAGTTTTTGACTGGCAAGTCCCATGAAGTTATTTCTGATTTAATTACTAAAATGGAAACCGCAAGCCAAGCATTACAATTTGAACTCGCTGCAAAAGTACGTGATCAAATAATGTTGCTGCGAAAAATGCAGGAACAACAATCCATTTCAGGAAATTACGCTGAAATGGATGTGGTTGGTTTTGCGCACTTAAATGGACTCAATGGTATTCATTTGCTTATGATCCGTGATCATAAAGTTCTTGGTAGTAAAACCTACTTCCCAAAGGTTCCAAAAGACTCCCAGCAACAAGAGATTTTAACCTCATTTTTAGGGCAGTATTATTTAGCGCCAGGTGCAACAGGGCGTATTGCGAAAGAAGTTATACTGCCATTTGCGATTGACGAAATAGACGTACTTAGCGATGCATTAAGTCAAGTAAGTGAGCGTAAAGTTAATTTAAAAGTTGTAACTCGGGGAGAGCGAGCACAATACCTACAATTAGCTAATAAAAATGCCCTCAATAGCATCACCGTTAAGCAAAGTACGCAAGACTCAATTAATAAACGTTATGCACAGCTCAAAGCTACTTTGCGCTTAGATGACATTAATCGTATGGAGTGCTTTGATATAAGCCACACCATGGGTGAGAATACTGTCGCCAGTTGTGTTGTGTTTGATTCGCAAGGGCCAAACAATAAAGAGTATCGGCGTTTTAATGTGACGGGTATCACCGGTGGTGATGACTACGCAGCAATGGAGTTTGCACTTAACAAACGTTACAACAAACTGGTAGATGAAGAAAAAATTCCAGATGTAATTTTTATTGATGGTGGTAAAGGTCAGTTATCGCGTGCAGAGCAGTACTTTTCAACTTGGGCCCATACCAAAATGCCGCTACTAGTCGGTGTTGCAAAAGGCACTAGCCGAAAGCCGGGGCTAGAAACCTTGTTAATTGATGGTGGCCGAAAAACGATTCCGATGGATTCTGATGCACCCGCACTGCATTTAATTCAACATATACGTGATGAATCGCACCGTTTTGCAATAGCAGGACACCGTAATAAGCGCCAAAAACAACGCACTCAATCATTATTAGAAGAAATAGGTGGAGTCGGCTCAGTTCGACGCCAAACATTATTAAAATTTTTAGGGGGCATGCAGGGAGTAAAAGCTGCTAATATAGATCAATTAAAGCAAGTACCCGGGATCAGCTCTGACATGGCTGAGAAGATATTTAACCATTTGCATGACAAGGGCTAGCCCTTCGTGCGAATATAGAAAAAAAGACATCCCCAAGTAGTTATGTGGAATATTCCAAACACACTCACAACCTTTAGACTTTTCCTTATCCCCATTTTTTTGGTGGTATTTTATTTGCCCTATTCATGGGCTTTCTTTGCTGCGGCCTTTATTTTTTGGCTCGCATCTATCACAGATATTTTGGATGGTTATTTAGCACGCAAGCTTGAACAATCAACACCCTTTGGCGCATTCTTAGATCCTGTTGCTGATAAAGTAATGGTGTGCACCGCATTGGTTGCCTTATCTAGCTATTATCAATCAATGTATATGACAATTCCTGCTTTGATTATTATAAGTAGAGAAATAGTTATTTCAGCTTTACGCGAATGGATGGCTGAACAAGGCAAGCGCGATAATGTGGCTGTATCTAATATGGGTAAGTTTAAGACCGCAGCACAAATGTTAGCCATTATTGGTTTAACATGGCAGTACGATAGCTGGATGATGTATCTAAGTTATGGCTTACTTTATATCGCAACTCTTTTAACGGTGACTTCTATGCTGCAATATTTGATTGCTGCGTGGAGTGAATTGACTAAAAATTGAGTCTAAACGTATAATAACGCACCATTTTAGATAAAAAACAAGCAAACAGTTCAAAACTAGCATTTTTTGTATTGACGCGTTTAATAATCTCTGTAGAATGCGTCCGTGTTGAGAGGGCATAGCCCCCTAGATAAACAAAGCGGCACTAGCTCAGTTGGTAGAGCGCGACCTTGCCAAGGTCGAGGTCACGAGTTCGAGCCTCGTGTGCCGCTCCAGTTTATTTTAATGGTTTACCCCAGCGTTGGGGCGGAATGGCAGAGTGGCCATGCACCGGATTGCAAATCCGTTTACCTCGGTTCGACTCCGGGTTCCGCCTCCATTTCAACACTCCACATGCTTTTAATAGCAAACTCGATGCCCGAGTGGTGGAATTGGTAGACACAAGGGATTTAAAATCCCTCGACTAACAAGTCGTGCCGGTTCAAGTCCGGCCTCGGGCACCACTTTGTGGTTTAGTTATATCGCCAAATGTAACTTATAAAAATTGTATTACATAAATTAGTTTATGTGATTTATTTAGAATTAATATGATGCGGCACTAGCTCAGTTGGTAGAGCGCGACCTTGCCAAGGTCGAGGTCACGAGTTCGAGCCTCGTGTGCCGCTCCATATTAATTTTATCCACTTGCTTTAAGTAGCAAACTCGATGCCCGAGTGGTGGAATTGGTAGACACAAGGGATTTAAAATCCCTCGACTAACAAGTCGTGCCGGTTCAAGTCCGGCCTCGGGCACCACTTTAAATTATTTTACCAAGGTAATTTAAAGAAGATAAAAATAGTTTTGCGGTACTAGCTCAGTTGGTAGAGCGCGACCTTGCCAAGGTCGAGGTCACGAGTTCGAGCCTCGTGTACCGCTCCAAATTATTTGGAAACATTTAGGCGGAATGGCAGAGTGGCCATGCACCGGATTGCAAATCCGTTTACCTCGGTTCGACTCCGGGTTCCGCCTCCATATAATTTAATCCACACGCTTTAATTAGCAAACTCGATGCCCGAGTGGTGGAATTGGTAGACACAAGGGATTTAAAATCCCTCGACTAACAAGTCGTGCCGGTTCAAGTCCGGCCTCGGGCACCAATCTATCTTTTATAGATTGCTTTAACTTAATATTACAAGTTAAAAATAGTTTATATAAATCTTATTTATCTTAATCTTATCTCTTAATACTTTTAGTTATTACTTCAAATTGTTATCCTAGATCTCATTGATTTTAAATTACCAACGAGTAGTTTTTATTACCACATCATTCATGTGATCGTGGTCTATAAGGATATTTATGAAAGTAAGTCATTCAGTTTCCTACGCGCTCACATTAATGCTGCTATTTATTTTAGTTGGCTGCAATGATGATGATTCAGAACCAACGCGCAGTGTAACAAGCAGCGCTACAAAAGCACAAAATTCACCACTAAACGATCCTTCCTTTAATTTAGCGCAAGTAAAACAAGATTACGCAAATACACCTTTAACTGTGCTTGATGTATCAGAACGAAGCCGAGATGGAAAAAACTCAATTGCGGTTACTTTATCTGTGCCACTAAACCCAGCAGACAACCACCAAAAATACTTTAATATTAGTAATAAAAAAGAAGGTGTGGCGGATGGAGCTTGGGTGCTGTCTAATTCAGGAAAAACAATTTGGTTCCCGTATGTAGAGCCACAAAAGAGCTATGATATTACGGTATATCAAGGATTGGTTGCAGCTAATGGGGAACGTTTAAGTCAAACTTACAGTACCCAAGTTACAACGAATAAACTTACCGCAAGCATTAATTTTGACACTACAGGGGCGTTTCTTACGAAAGGCTTAGGAAATGGTCTCCCTGTTGTGAGTGTAAATACGCGTGCCGTTGATATTAATTTTTACAAAATCAATGAAAAAGACAGCCAATCATTTTTGAATGAAATATCAAATCAACGCTATTATTGGGGTATAGAGCGAATCACACAATTTGGTGAATTAGCTTATACAGCAAGGTACGAATTAAATGCACCAAAAAATACCCGTGTAAAACGCAGTATTAATATTGATGGTATTAAAGCGTTAGAACCTGCAGGTATTTACCTTGCAGTCATGGTGAAAGCGGGCGGATATGAGCAGCATCAAATGATGTGGTTTAGCGTAACTGATATTGGCATGCATGCGCGTTTTTATAATAACCAAATTGACGTTCACACTTCATCGCTTAAATCTGGCAAACCAATGCAAGATGTTGAAGTAAGCCTACTTAATAATGAAGGCGAAATACTACAACAAAGTTTAACATCCCCTGATGGACAGGCTTCTTTTGTGACTAACCTCAATGCAGCATCTCTGATCAGCGCTAAGATGGGCGATCATTATTCTGTGATTGAAATAAATAAACCAGCGCTAGATTTATCTCAATTTGATATTGGCCTGCGGCCTAACACAGAGCAAGAATTATTTATTTACGCTCCAAGAGACTTATATCGACCTGGCGAAGTCATTGACTTTAATGCACTACTTCGAGATAAAGATGGGCGTTTAACGCCAACAAGTATTTTATCAGCAGTCATTAAGAGTCCTGATGGTACGCATGTTAAAACGTTTAAATGGGCGGGGGATGCAAGTAACTATTACAATAAAGCATGGTCAATTCCTCGTGATGCTCAAGTGGGTAGCTGGCAATTTGAAGTATCCAGTGTAGATAAATCGGTATTTATTTTTAATTTTAAAGTCGAAGAGTTTTTACCTGAACGTTTAAAATTAACCTTTAACCCTCAGAGTGAATTAAAACGTCTTGTTGTTAACAAACATCAAACACTTACTCTGCCTGTTTTAGGCGAGTACTTATACGGAGCTCCAGCTTCGGGTAATCGTTTATCAACACAAGTAAATATAGCCCAGTGGCGTAGGCCTGTATTAGCATTACCAGAATTTGAATTTGGTAACATTCAAGAGACTGCTTTTAATACCCGTAATGATTTAACGGATGTTGAACTTGATAATAAAGGACAAGGAAAGCTGGTTTATAACGCTGATTTTTCAACGTTAAAAAGCCCACTGCGAGTTCAGTTTATTAGTAGCTTGTATGAATCAGGGGGGCGTCCTGTATCGCGGGCTTATTCAGGATTAGTATGGCCAGAAAATACGATGCTCGGCATTCGTAGTAGCTTTGGTGAACGTAACCCAGAAGCTAACTCTAAAGTCAGCTTTGAGATTGTTAATGCCTCACTTGATGGTGAAAAGCATATAGCGACTAATTTAGATATTAAGCTGATAAGAGAAGATCGCCGTTATTTTTGGGTATATACGCAAAGTGAAGGGTGGCATTACCAATGGGATGACAACGAGTTTGTTGAGCTTACTCAGTCAATAGATATTGAAGCCGGTAAAACAGCTCAAGTACGGTTTCCAGTTGAGTGGGGACGTTATCGTTTAGAAGTAAAAGATCCCGCAAATAACCTGTTTTCTAGCATGCAATTTTACGCGGGTACAAATTGGTATGAAGATTGGCAAGCGGCACAAGCCGGCAGTGGTGCCGCGCAACCAGATAAAATAACGATGGCGCTTGATAAAGCTGCGTATAGCGTAGGTGATACAATAAAAGTGAATGTAATTCCGCCAGAAGCAGGCGAAGCTATCATTATGGTTGAAGGTGATGAGCCACTTTGGATGAAGCGAGTGTCTATTTCAAGTGAAGGTGCAGTCGTTGAAATACCTTTTTCGAAAGAATGGCAACAACACAACCTTTATATTAGTGCTGTTGTGTTGCAAGCGGGCAGCAATGAGCAAAGTTTGACGCCAAAACGCAGCTTTGGTTTAGTGCATTTACCCTTAGACAGAGAGTCACAGCAACTTGATATTACCTTCGATGTAGCCGAAAAAGCACTTCCAAACAAAAATTTACCCGTTAAAATTAACGTTAAGCAGGCGGCAGATAATAAATCTAAACACGCTTTTATTACCTTGGCTGCTGTGGATGTTGGAGTGCTGAGTATAACGGATTTTGCAACCCCAGATCCGTTTGATGCATTCTTTGGGCAACGTCGCTATAACGTTGATGCACGAGATGTGTACGATAAAGTAATCGAAGTTAGTCAATCAGATAAAGCGAATTTACGTTTTGGTGGCGATACAGACCTAACGCGAGGTGGAAAGGCTCCACAATCAGAGGTAAATATTGTTTCTTTATTCAGCGGCTTAGTGGCTTTGAATCAACAAGGTGAAGCAAATGTAGACTTAGCGATCCCGGATTTTAATGGACGCTTAAAATTAATGGTTTTAGCTTTTTCAGATAATGAATTTGGTAGTGCCGAGCAAGAAGTAACCATTGCAGCACCAGTCGTTACGCAAATTGCAATGCCACGTTTTTTAGCGATGGGTGATAGCACAACGATTGCCCTAGATGTTACTAACCTCAGTGGTGTAGAACAAACACTAGCCGTTAGCTTTGAAGCAAATGGAGCAGTAAAGCCATTTACTAATGATAAAGATATTAGGCTACTTAATGGAGAAAAAACCACATTAACGTACCGAGTTGATGCTGAAAGCCCGATTGGCAACGCCTATTTTAATGTGATGGTTAAAGGTGATGCGCTTGAAGAAAGTGTACAACGGCAATGGCAATTAGGAGCACGGCCCAGCTATAGTGCAACACATACCAAAGTTCAAAAAGTATTATTACAGGGTGAAAAGCTGGAACTAGATAAGCGCATAACTGATGAGCTTATTTTAGACACCGTGCAGGCCAGCGTATCTATTTTTAATCGCGCAGGCATAAACCTACAAAATCAGCTAACACATCTGATGCAATATCCTTACGGTTGCCTAGAGCAAACCAGTAGCCGTGCTTATCCACTTATTTTTGCCAGCCCAGAGAAACAAATATTAATGGGTATTAAAGGTGTGAGTGAGCAAGAGCGCTTAGCCATGATAAACCAAGGTATTGACCGTTTAGCTACTTTGCAGCTCAGTAATGGCGGTTATGGCTTATGGAGTAATAAGTCAACAGAAGAATATTGGTTAACTGCGTATGTGGGAGATTTTTTACTCAATGCGCGAGAAATGGGTGTAAATGTACCCGAAACACTCTTAAGTAAAACGCTTTCACGACTTCAGCGCTATATTGCACGTAGCGGCAGCTTTTACAATGAACCTTGGAGCGATGATCCCAAGCATAGTAATTTTGCTTACAAAGCCTATGCAGCATATGTTCTATCACGTGTGAACCAAGCGCCATTGGGAACTCTGCGTAGTCTTGCTAAAAATCAAGCGGATGACGCGAAAAGCGGATTACCACAAGTGCACCTAGCCATTGCTTTGGCTAATATGGGTGACAAAAAACGCAGTGATGCGCTATTCATTCGCGCTTTAAATAATATACCCACGAAAAGAGAACACTACTTAAGTGATTATGGAAGTCAAATACGAGATTTAGCGATGATGATTCATTTAATGATCAAACATCAGCAACACGCCCAGCATCAACAAAAAGCAATTGCACTTAGTTTTAAATTAGCCGATTTACTAAATCAACGAACGTATTACAGCACACAAGAGCGTAATGCATTATTTTTAGCGGGCTTGTCGCTGCAAATAAATAACAACACATTGTGGTCAGCACAGCTAATTTTAGGGAGTGCTAACTCAAAGAAAGACACGCTGACAGCCAATGAGCATACTCTGCAGCAAAAAACGGTATTTAAACAGGCCTTAACAGCGGAAAATTTACAGCACTCGGTTACAGTAATGTCTAAAAATGAAGAGCCATTATTAGCGACGATCAATATCAGCGGTTATGGTAAAAAAGCCCCTGTGCAAAGTACGAATGGAATAGCTATTGGGCGTCGTTGGCTTAATGTAAAAGGGCAAGAAGTAAAAGTTAATGAAGTGAAGGTGGGAGAGCTATTTTTAGTTAATTTAACAGTGAATGCCGATCAAAGAACACCTGATGCCATGGTTGTTGAATTACTACCTGCTGGTTTTGAGCTCGAAAATCAAAACCTAGCCCATGCAATTAAGCTTGATGAAATAGTAATAGACGGGCAAAGCATTACACAATGGCAACAGCAAAACCCAGTTAAACACCAAGAATACAGAGATGATCGGTTTGTAGTGGCACTTGAATTATATAAAGGCCGTACAGCACAATTATTTTATTTAGTTAGGGCGGTAACGCCGGGCATATATAAAGTGCCATCATCATTTGTAGAAGACATGTATAGGCCAGAACTACGAGGCGTCGGTAAGGCGACGAATGACATTACTATCAGTCAACCAAGTACAGCAAAGTAGTGAGAATTAAGCTAACGAAAAAGAGGGTTTGTAAATTTTTATTAGTCGCTTTAGCGTAAAAAAAATAATCGCAGGCTCTGCTGCTGCGCTCATTTTTTGGTGTGTTTTGTTGTTGTCAATAAGTGCTTTGCTGTTGGATTATTTATATCCACTTAAGCTACCGCAAGGGACTTACAGTATGGCGGTTACAACCAATTCAATTACACCGATAAGTAAAACGCGTGCAAAACAATTTGCACGCGTTGTGGTCGATGAAAACAATAGACCATTACGTACTTTTGCTGACGATAATGGGATATGGCGTTACCCAATATCGTTGCAGCAAGTTTCACCGCTATATATTGAAGCTTTAATAAACTATGAAGATCGCTGGTTTTGGTATCATCATGGCGTTAATCCATTTTCAGTATTACGCGCTACTTATCAAAATATTACACAAGGGCGAATTATTTCAGGAGGTTCAACACTGTCAATGCAAGTTGCGAGAATATTGCACCCTCATTCACGTAGTATTTGGGGAAAGCTACAACAGGTATTGCGAACATTACAGCTTGAATGGCATTTAACTAAACCACAAATACTACAACTGTATCTTAATAACGCCCCTTTTGGTGGCACAATAGAGGGCGTGGAAGCCGCCAGTTATAGTTATTTAAATAAATCAGCGCAAGCGTTAACACACGCAGAAGCTGCATTATTGGCAGTATTACCACAAGCGCCCACACGGTATCGCCCCGACTTACATAACCAAGCAGCGCAACATGCACGTGATAAAGTGCTCAACCGTCTTGCAGAGTTTAAAGTGTGGCCGCAAAGCGTCATTGACGATGCAAAATTAGAGCATGTTTATAGCAGTCGCTTTAAATCACCGCAATTAGCCCCTTTGTTTGCAAGACGATTATTAAATCAACACCCAAAACAATTGATCATTAAAAGCACAATTAATGGAGAGTTACAGCAAAACTTACATGACTTAATTACAAACTACATTACACAATTACCAACGCGAAGTTCTGCAGCTATTTTGGTCGTGGATAACCGTACTTCGGCGGTTAAAGCGTATATAGGGACTGCTGATTTTGCTAATACAAAACGTTTTGGTTACATAGATATGATCCAAGCTATTCGATCGCCAGGCTCCACACTTAAACCTTTTTTGTATGGCTTAGCGTTAGACGATGGTTTAATCCATTCGCATTCATTATTAGCAGACACTCCTAGAAATAATGCACACTATCGTCCTGCAAATTTCAGTGGTGGTTTTAATGGGCCAGTATCGGTGCTTAGTGCATTGCAACGTTCTTTAAATATCCCCGCGGTTGACCTATTGCAGCGTTATGGCGTGAACCGCTTTGTTAGCCAATTAGATAATGCGGGATTAGCACTGTCTATTCCTCACAATGAGCCTAATTTATCAGTCATATTGGGAGGGGGAGGAACGTCACTAGAAGGCTTAGTTCAACAATACAGTGCATTGGCAAATGAAGGACAGGTGCACCAACTACGTTATTTACAGCATGAGTTAGCACAACCAAAATCAACACGGCGTTTATTATCGCCTGCAAGTGCGTGGGTGATCCAAGCTATTTTATCAGGGATTAGCCGCCCAGGTAGTATTCATACTTTGGCCTCTATGTATGAAACTAAAAAAATAGCCTGGAAAACAGGCACTAGCTATGGTTACCGTGATTCATGGGCAATAGGAGTGAATAAGCACTATACAATTGGCGTATGGGTCGGTCGACCTGATGGCACACCTATGCCTGGTCATTATGGTGGCAGTACTGCCGGGCCATTATTATTTAAAGTGGTTGACAATTTGGACCTTGATACAGTAAACATATCAAAACCGGATAACGTAACGGCAAAAAATATTTGTTGGCCATTAGGCACATTATATTCTGATCAAACAAAAATGTTTTGTCAGCAAAAGCATCAGGCGTGGGTAATCGATGAGGTTGTGCCGCCAACTTGGCATCGTGAAGATGCTGATGCATGGCAAAATGGTCTTTTTACCTATTGGTTCAATCCAATCAACCAACAGCGGGTATCAATAGATTGCAATATAAAGGGTAAGCGCGCAAAACAAGTAGCGCTTTGGCCAAAAGTACTTGAACCATGGCTTATTAAAAACCAACGCAGAGCAGCCCTCATTCCAAAGCTTGATAAACAATGTATAGGTGCATTGCCATCTGCAAGCGCAACACTCAGAATTGTTGGTATAGAAAACAAGAGCATTTATCGAAAATCTGGGGTAAATGGCGAACCACCTAGTATTATATTGAAAACGGTAGGTGGAAGCGGACGTAAAAGTTGGTATATAAACGCTAAACAACACTACCAAACGTTAGAAAATGAGACGACCACTCATGTTTTTAGTGAGACAGCACAAGGTGATCAACAAATTATTGTACAAGACGAGTTGGGTAATACTGATATGGTAACTATCAGTCTTTAAATATTTGAAAACTAATAATGAGTGTTTTTGATAGGAGAAATATACCCAAGTCACGATCAAGATATGAGCGTTGCTTTTAAACTACCCCTTAAAGGAACCGCCATTATTGCGAAGTAACGCCTCAATAGTAAGCTCTGTGAAACGCTGAACCCTGCATCTTGAGGTGACTTGGGTACACACCAAAGTTTAAATAAATTAAACTTTGGTGTGATTTTTTACTTGTGCCAAATCCCTTTAGGGATTGATTCATCAAGCTTTTTATTTTGAGTAGGATCAAACGTTGGTAGTTTACCTGCTTTACGCTGAGCGGTGTAATCATTAGCTAGCCAAAAGACAACACCAGAGAGCATAAATAGTGCAATAACATTTACTATCGCCATTAAGCCCATTGATATATCAGCTAGCGTCCAAATTAAGCCAAGTTCACTCACTGAGCCAAACATAACCATGCCAAGCACAATTAGGCGAAATATAAGCATGCCATGAGCATGATTGTGCTCTAAGAACATCAAGTTAGTTTCTGCGTACGAGTAGTTAGCGACAATCGATGTAAAAGCAAAGAATAAAATAGCGATGGCAACAAAAATAGCACCCCAACTACCCACATGCTGTTCAAGTGCCGCTTGTGTTAATGCAATACCAGTTACACCAGAGTCTGCAACTAATTGATCTGAGAGAAGGATCAAAGCAGCTGTTGCACTACAGATAACAACGGTATCAATAAATACACCGAGCATTTGTACATAACCTTGCGAAGCCGGGTGTGGGGGATTTGGTGTCGCGGTGGCAGCTGCATTTGCAGCACTACCCATACCAGCCTCATTTGAGAATAAGCCACGTTTGATACCTTGGATCATTGCTTGCATTACACCATAGCCAATTGCACCAGCACCAGCTTGTTCAATACCAAAGGCACTATTGATAATACGCATAAATACAGCGGGCAATTCTTGTGCATTTATAGCACATACATAAAGTGCAACAAGTAAATATGCTAACGCCATAAATGGCACAACTAATTCGGCAAAGCGAGATATTGTTTTCAGACCACCAAATATAATAATGCCAGAGCCAACAACTAACATTAAGCCAACAACATAATTAGGAATACCAAAGGCTACTTCAAAAGCTGCAGCGATTGAGTTTGATTGCACTGCATTAAACACTAAACCAAAGGCAAGTATCAGGCACAAAGAAAATACGATACCCATCCAGCGTTTACCCAAACCATATTGCATATAATAAGCTGGGCCGCCTCTAAAATTACCATGTTCATCACGAATCTTGTAAGCCTGCGCCAACGTACTTTCAGCGAAGCTTGTTGCCATGCCTATTAAGGCAATTAGCCACATCCAGAAAATAGCACCTGCACCGCCTAAATAAAGTGCAACAGCAACACCTGCCATATTACCTGTCCCAACACGGGCGGCGAGGGAAGTACAAAAAGCTTGAAATGACGAAATACCATCTTTATCGCACTGGCGAGAATTGAACATGACTTTAATCATGTGTGGGAATTGCACAAATTGAATAAACTTGAGTTTAATAGTAAAGAACAGTCCAGCTGCTATTAATAAGTAGACAAGGATATGACCCCACAGCAGCCCACTAATACTATTTATTATATCTATCATGTTATATGCCTAATGAACGAGTTAAAAAAACAGCGGGCAACTTATCATAAGCGAGGCAGATAGTTTAGTGTAACAATGAAAAAAGCTACGTTATCCACAGGCTTTTGTGGGTAACATGTCAGTTTCTTTTGTGTATCTTACAAAAGCGAAATAAATGCAATATTAGTGATAATAACGCTTGCGTAAAATCAGCCGCGCCCTATAATGCGACCCCACTGAGACGGCAGAGCGCAACGCTTAGCGAGGCAAGAGTTAATCAGTGAGTCGAGTAAAACTTGAGTTTGAATTTTTATAAAGTTTAAATTTAAGTGTTGACAAAAAAATAGGAAAGCGTAACATGCGCAGCCCTAGCGAGATAAAGCAAAGCGCTTTAATCGCAACGTTCTTTAACAATATAAAGCAATCATCTGTGTGGGCACTCGTACAGATTGAGTTCTAACAGCCGAACTTAGTTTACTAAGCAAGGCAAAAAAATTAGAGTCTCAATATGATTTCTCGAAAGAGAAACTGAGTGACCAACAGAATAGTTATTTTTAATAATTATTCGGCACAGTCAATTCAATATCGAAAGATATTAAATAAATTCAGAATTCATTGAGCAGGTTCTTCATTCCTTATTGGATGAGAACAGAAAAAACTTTTAATTGAAGAGTTTGATCATGGCTCAGATTGAACGCTGGCGGCAGGCCTAACACATGCAAGTCGAGCGGTAACAGAGAGTAGCTTGCTACTTTGCTGACG